>JANXVA010000788.1 GCA_025351875.1 Myxococcales bacterium
CGATCGAGCGCGGCCTGCCGATCCTCATCCAGTCCTGCAACGCGCTCGACGAGGCGCACCGCGCCGGCATCATCCATCGCGACCTGAAGCCCGAGAACATCTTCGTCACGTCGCAGGGCGGGATGAAGGACTTCGCGAAGGTCCTCGACTTCGGGCTCGCCAAGGTCACCGAGCGCGAGATGCGCCCCGGCTCGATCATCCTCACGCAGGAGGGCATGGTCTTCGGGACGCCCGAGTTCATGAGCCCCGAGCAGGCGCAGGGCAAGAGCCTCACGCCCGGCAGCGACATCTACTCGCTCGCGGTCATCCTCTACGAGGTGCTCACGGGCAAGCTGCCGTTCGATGCCAAGAACCCGATGGAGTACATCCAGCTCCACGTCACGACGAAGCCGAAGCCCATCAACGAGCGGGTGCCCGGTCGGACGTTCCCGCCGCTGCTCTGGACGGTGCTGTCGAAGGCGCTCGAGAAGAAGAGCGAGGATCGCTACCAATCCGCCACGGAGTTTGCGCACGCGCTGCAAGCGGTGCTGAACGGTGCGACCGAGGTGCCTCCGTTCAACGACGGCGCGCCTCGTCCGGGATTCTCGTCGCAGGGCAACGTGCCCGTGGCGACGCCGCTCGCGCAGCCCGCGATCGCGCTTCCGGCGGCGGGAGCGCTTCCCGCTCCCACACGATCGAGCCCGCTCTTGCGTGAGGCCGTTGGACCGACGCGGCCGCCGCTCCTGCTGCTCGTCGGCATCGCGCTCGCGTTCCTCGTGGTGGGCGCCGTGCTCGCGGCGATCGTCCTCAAAGTCGTGATGAAGTAGCGGCCGCTCGGGCCGCAGCGCTCACTTATTTTCGGCGTTCGGGTCGCGCTTCTTGCCGCCGCCCCAGCCGTTGTTGGACATGCACACGTCGTCGGACATCGCGATGCGGTGCGCCTCCTCCGGGCCGAGCGATCTGGCGAGGTCTCCTTCGAAGACCTTGTTCGCACCGGTGAGCAGGAGAAACAGCTTCATCACCGGGTGGACCTTCTCGTTCGGTCCCGGCTCCGCGCGGAGGCCTGCACGGATCTCGGCGACCTGCGTGTGGGCCTCCTTGGCGGACTCCTTGTCGACCTTCACCGCCGTGTCGTAGACGAGGTGGATGCACTGCTCGATGCCGATCTTGTCGATCACGTCGGGGCTGGTTGCGAGCGCCGTCGCACACATCGGCCGGATCTCCTTCCAGAGGCGCTCGTACGAGCGCTGGTAGGCGTCCTTGATCGGAGCGGAATCTTGCGGCGCGAGGCCGAGATCGTTCAGCTGCTTGGGCCCGAGCTCCCAGCCCGAAGGCTGGTAACACGGCACGCGAAACTTCACCTTCCCCTTCTTCACGAGCTCCGCCCAGTCCTCCTGAGTGAGATCGTACTCGGCACGCGTGCGCGTCGCCCCGCCGTCGGATGCGAGCTTCTCTTCGCTCTTCTTCAGCTTCTGCTCGAGCTCGATTTTCTGCGCGGCGATCGCCTCGAGGCGCGAGCGATACTCGCTCACCTGGGCGACGAGGTTCTCGTTGGCCGCGGCGAGCGGAACGTCGCTGGCCGCGTTGGCGGCGGCCTTCGCGTCGAAGGCCTTCTCGCCCTCGCCGAGCGCGGCGCTCTTCTTCACACCGTCGCTGCCGACCTGCGCAGACTCCCCGGCGCCGAGGTCGATCCGCTCGCTCGCGTGGGAGACGGCGACCTTGCCCTCGTACACGGCAACGAACGCCAGCGCCGAGAGCGCCGCACCGACCACACCTGATTTCACGTCACGCTTGTTCATCTCTGCACCCGCATCTTTGTTGCTCGGGGCCTCGCCGCGAATCTTCACGGCGAAGCACGTTCCCTTGACCTCCACGTCGCCCGCCGGGGTGTGCACGCGGAAGCGTGCCCCGGGCTCGACGCGGTAGAAGACGTCACCGTGCGACTGCACGACGTCGTCGCCATCCCACTTCAGTTGCGCGCCGGGCTCGAGCACCGCGAGAGCACGGGAGCCCAGAGAGACCTCGACGCGATCCTTCGCGATGGTCTCGCCGTGTGCCGGCGATCCCGACATGCCCGTCACGCGCATCGCGAGCGCCGCGGCGAGCGCGAGGAGGCTCACGACGCCGGCGTCCCTGCCCCATCGAGGCGCTTTGTTCGCCGGCGGTGCCGGCGCCGCGACCTTTGCCTCGGCAACGACCTGACCGAGAACGCGCTCGGCGAAGTCGGACGGCGGGAGCTGCGGGTCCCACGCGTCGAGATCGAGCTTGTCGTCCTCGCTCATGACGTCCTCCATTCGCTCAGCGCTTCACGCATCTTCTCTCGCGCGCGAAAGAGGCGCGTCTTGGCGGTGTTCTCGGGGACGTCGAGCGCCGTCGCGATCTCGGCGATCGAGAGGCCGTGGAGCTCGGCGAGGACGAGCGCCGCGCACTGGTCGTCCGGCAGGCGCGCCGCGGCGGCGGAGATCGCGGAACCGAGCTGACGACGCTCGAGGGCGCTCTCGGGGGTAGAGCCGGTGCGCGCTCGCTGCGCGTGCTCGTCATCGTCGGCGAGCGAGGTCTGATCGAGCTTCTTCTTCTTGCGTGCATCGAGCGCGAGGCGCGTCGCGATCGTGAGCAGCCACGTCGACGGCTTCGCCGGGCCGGCGAGATCGAACCCGGGGAACGCGCGGTAGGCGCGCACGAAGGTCTCCTGGGCGAGGTCCTCGACCTCGGGGCAGTGGCCGAGCATGCGTGAGAGGAGCGCGAAGACCATTCGCTCGTGACGGACGACGAACGCGCGGAACGCCATCGGCTCCTGCGCCCGACAGCGCTCGAGGACGGCAACGTCCATCGGCGCCGGGGAGCCTCCCTCCCCGCGAAGCGGGAACGCGACGCTCATGGCAGCGACCATCATCGCCGAGTGTCACGACGGCGCCCCCGAAAGGTTCCCCAGGTCGCTCATCTTTTCTTCGGCGGGGGCCCATACCCCCTGTGGCGGGGTCAGTTTTCCAGGGAAATGGTCACGGAAGGCGGCGGGATACTCCGACGTCGGCGAGCCTACCGCTCGCCAGGAAACGCTCCGCGAAGGACTGGACGCGTTCGACCTGGGCGGCGTCGAGGAAGACCTGCGCGCCGGTACGCACGTAGCTCATGAGGTTGTCGGGGACGACCGTGTGCGCATTGCCGAAGAAGTGCCCGAGCTCGTGAGCGAGGACGGTCCGGAACGCCGCCCCGGAGAGGATGAGGAACCGCTTGTTCGTCGGCTTGCTCGTCCACGCAACGCCCTTGCGGTAGCGACCAGGCTCGTCGACGTCCTCGAGCGCCGCGACGACGAAGACGTCGATCACGTTCTTCTCGACGAGCGCCGCGAGAGCATCGCGGTCGGCGCGCGTGTGGATCTGCGCGTGCGCGGACGGAATTTCGCGGCGGAGGGTCCAGCGAAACCGAACGCCGGTGGGCGCGTAGAGCTCGTTGGCGTCCTCGATCTGGTTGGCGATCCAGGAGTCCTCGCGTGCCGGTGTGCCGTCCTCGACGGCGACGGCGATCGAGATCGGGAACGTGACGGCGAGCGGCGCGGCCTCGGCGCCACGCTCGCCGTCGCCGACGACCATGGCGAACGTGACGAAGCTTCCGACGAGCGCGGCGCGAATCACGGATTGTCGCGTGTGCGCGAGTTGAAGCTGATCTGAGGTGACCCCCCCGCCTTCGAAACGGGCCACTTCACCTGCCGGAGCGCGCCGACCATGCAGGCGTCGAATTTCGGGTGGAGCTCGAAGTTCGTGGTGCGACCGACGCTCTTCACGTTGCCGGCTGGGTCGACCTGGAACGTCCAGTTGGTGAACTGGTGATCGGGGGCGTCGAACTCGGTCGCCGCGTAGCAGGCGTTGATGGCGCCGGCCTTCGCGTTGATCGCAGCCTTGCCGGCGTCGATGTCGAAGTCGCCGAAGGAGCCCCCGCCGATGCGAAACGAGGAGCCGGCGAACTGTTTTTTCGGCGCGACCGCGCTGCCACCTGCGTCGGTGACGATCGCGACGGGCGCGGGCGCACCTGCGGCGCCTGCCGGCGCAACCGCAGCAGCTCCCGGGGCACCTGCCGCCCCCACGAGCGCCCCGGGCGCACCCGGCTTGCGAGCGCCCGCTGCACCCGCGGCCCCCGGCGCACCGGCATTGGCAGGCGCTCCTGCCGCCGCGACGATCGGCGCGACCCCGCTCGCGGTCGCTCCACCTGGTACCGATGGAGCCGCACCCGCGCCGCTCGGCCCGGCAGCGACTGGCGTGGTCGCACTACCGCGCGACATGAAGAACGCGACGCCGCCTCCGACCATCGCGAGAAGGAGCAGGACGACAACGACGAGAAGACCGATGACTGCACCGCCGCTCTTCGCGGGCGCTGGAGCGGGTGTCATCGCCATGGCAGGCGCGATCGGCGCGCCGTAAGGAGCGGGGGTCGGCGCGCCGTACGGCGGCGCCTGCGGCCCACCATACCCAGCCGGAGGCGACGAGCCGTAGGGTGACGGCCCGCTCACGTAGCCGTTCAGCGACGGAGCATACGGCGAGACCGCAGGTGCAGGCGTTCCGCCCATCGGCGGCATCGCGGCGGTGCCCGGAGGTGAGGTGCCGAGCGGCGGCCCGGACATCGAAGACATCGCGGGCGGCCCACCCAGCACCGTCGCAGGTGGCACGTTCGCGCCAGTCGCGATGGACGCCGGCGAGATCATGCGCGGCGCGTTCGACGTCGCGCTCGCATGCGCCGCCATACCGCCGAGCCACGGCTCGAGCGCGGCGCGCATCTCCGTGGCCGTCGCGTAGCGGGCGTTCGGGTCCTTGTGCATCGCGCGCGCGACGACCGCGGACAGCGCGGGATCGAACGACGGGTCGAGCGAGGTGAGCGGGACCGCGGGCTGCTCGGTGATCGCGAGGAGCAGCCCGTGAATGGTCGGCGCGTCGAAGGGCATGCGCCCGGAGAGCGCGAGGTACATCGTCGCTCCGACGGCGTAGAGGTCCACGCGGTGGTCGATGTCGTTCGACCGCACCTGCTCGGGCGCCATGAACGCGGGCGAGCCGAGCATCGTGCCCGTCGTCGTGAGGTGCTGGCTGGCGGCGGAGTCGCCCGAGAGCTTCGCGATGCCGAAGTCGAGGAGCTTCACGAAATCCTCGACGCCGGTCATCGCGACGAGGAACACGTTGTCGGGCTTGATGTCGCGATGGACGATCCCGGCTCGGTGCGCGACGTCGAGACCGGCGAGGATCTGGTACGCGATCCACGCGATGCGTGCCGGCGGGAGTCGCGGCTGCGCACGCATCGCTGCGCCGAGCGTGCCGCCGGTGAGGAGCTCCATCACGAGGAACGGCGGCTCGCCCGCGTTCGCGGCGAAGTCCGTCACCTGCGCGATGTTCGGATGCCCCAGCGCCGCGGCAGCGCGTGCCTCGCGCTCGAAGCGAGCGAGCCCGTCCGCGGAGAGTGCGACGCTGGTGTGGAGGACCTTGATCGCGACGGGCCGCCCGAGGTCGACCTGCATCGCCGCGTAGACCGAGCCCCAGCCACCCTGGCCGAGGATCTCGCCTAGGCGGTAGCGACCGCCGAGTATCCTGCCGCTCTGGATCGCCTCTTCCACGCGGCGGATCCTATCGCGAACAGGTCACTTCGGGACGCGCCAGATCGAGGTCATGCACGCGAGATAGACGTAGGTCGGGTCTTGCGCGAGCGAACGCCCATCCGAGCAGTCGGTGGCCGTGGTCTTCGCGATGCCCGCGACCCCGTCCATCGCACGGTGAACGCGGCCGTCCGAGGTCAGGAAGTAGCTGCTCGTGAGGACGTCATCGTGCACGACGCCGACGCCCCTCGCCGAGCCCGTTCCCTCGAGGGCCTCGATGAATGGGCCGGAGAACGTCAACGAGTGCCCCATCACGCTGTCGGACGCGACCGCAACGGCGCCGAGCGCGAAGACCGCGATCGCGTGAACGCCTTGATAGACCTGCGGGGCCGGGTCGCCGGCGCCTCCCGCCACGGCGAAGCGGTAGACCTGTTGGCCCGTGGTCCCGTTGTTCATCGCGAGGTAGACGGAGCTCGCGTCGGCGGCGATCGCCATCGGCACGTCGAGTGAAACAATGAGCGTCTGGTCGCTCGCGAAACCGTCCGAGAAGTGCACCGTGCCTCCGCTGGAGATTTCGCTCGCAGGCGCAGTCCAGTAGCTCTTCGTGCCGAACGCGGTGATCTGCCCGCCTGCCAGCATCGACCCGGTGTTCTTGGTCGCGATGGAACTCGGAGCGGCGGCCGGGCGATGTGCGACGCCATTGTCGCCCTCGTTTAGCCAGTAGAGGTCAGCAGCGGTCGCGAACAGGCTGCTCGGGAGCTTCTGCGCGGGAACGACGACCTCCGCGTTCCCGCCACTCTTCGGGACACGCCAGATCGCGCCGGCGTTCTCATATTGTGTAAAGTACACGTACTCGTCCTGCACGGCGATGCTCGCAATCTGCCGCGACGTCACGAGGCGGCACACACCACCCCCGCTGCACGGCGCTCCCGGGATGATGCTGGGAAGGCTACCGCCGACGTCCCCGTCTCCGGCCGGCGCGCCGTCGCCCTCCGCGCCTCCGTCGCCCGCCGTTCCAGGGTCGCCGTCGGGCGCAATCGTCAGCTGCGTCCCGCACGCGGCGAGGATCCCAGCGATGACGAGGAGCCAGGAGGTCCGCATGAGCCTCCAAGCGTACCGCTCAGCGCGCTCCTGGCGCCAGGACCTCGCGCATTGCAGGATGACGCTTCACGAGCGCGAGCGCGAGCGCGAGGAGCGTCTTGCCTGGCTCCATCTTGTGCCAGGGAGACGCGCCGCTCGGGTGCGGGAGCGGCACGACGTCGACGTCGTGGCCGAGCCATCGCGTCCGGAGCTCGCGACCGACGAGCGTATCGAGCTTCTTGCCGACCACCTCCTTGCCGAGCACCTCCGTGATCGCGAGCGAGCCGACGGCGAGCACCAGCTCGGGCCGGAGGATCTCGACCTCGCCCGCGAGGAACGGACGACAGCGCGCGATCTCTCCGAAGTCGGGCTTGCGATCGCCGCCGCCGCTCGCCTTCCCAGGGAAGCACCGCGCGACCGCGGCGATGTAGACGCGCTCGCGGAAGGCGGCCTCGTCGATGCCCATCGACTCCTCGAACCAGCGGAAGAGAGTCTTGCCGGCCGTCCACGCGAAGGGGCGGCCGAAGCTTCCCTCGCGCGGGCCCGGGGCCTGCCCGACGAGGATGACCTTGGAGAGCACGGGCGGGCCGTGAACGACCGGCCCGATCATCTTCGGGCAGAGGCGACAGCCAGAGAGCTCGTCGTGAAGCGCGCGCAGCCGTACCAGCTCAGAAGGCACGAGGCTGTCCTAGCAAAGTTATCGGCGCGCGGTCAGTCCCACGCGCCGAGCCGAGCGCGAATGCGCCGCCCGATGCCCCAGGCCCAGTCACGGCGGAGCGTGATGCCGATCATGATGCCGAGGATGCCGAGGCCCGAGACCGAGAGCAGCACGAAGCCGACGCGGTGATCTCGCAAGCCCGCATGCACGAGGTTCGCGAGGATGTCGAGGGTGAGGAAAAGCGTGCCGAGCGCGAGATAGGCGCGTACCTGGAGAACGAGCCCGGCGAGCACACCGACGATGCACACGACGCCGAACACGACCGAGTACGAGCCCTCCTCGGCGGCGCCCAGGCGGAACGTGAGCTTCAGGCCAGCGGGCAGGTAGAGGAGCGCGCCGCCGATGATGCGGAGAGCGGTGCGCGAGGACGGGGTCATCTTGGGCGCGAAGATCTGCGCGAGCGCGGTGACGAAGATCCCGAGCGGCCCGATGAACACCTCGGCGCCGTCGAGCCCCTGCGCGACGGCAAACACGATGAGCGCGAGGTTTGCCGCGAGCGCGGCGAGAGAGCCGAAGACGCGACTCCGCTCGACCCACGCCATCGTGCCGTAGAGGAGGCTCGCTCCGAGCGCGAGGCCGGCCGCCCCGTTCGATGCACCACTGGTCGTCAGCACGACCAGCAGGATCGGGAGCGCTCCCGCGAAGCGCCGCGTCGCGTCCGCGACAGCAGGGACCTTGCGACGGCGCGCGACGACGGCGACGCCGATGAGCGAGAAGCCGTAGAGGAGGCCGTTCATCGCGTCGACCTCGGGGCGCAGGCCGAACGAGCGCGTGGCGAACGCGTAGAACGCGACGAGCAGCGCCTCGACGAGCGCGACGTGGCGCGCGGTGCCTTGCCAGGCGACGGCGTGTAGCGCGACGGCGACCGAGAGGCCGAGCGCCGCGATGCCGCACGGGCCTTCCATGAAGCCGCCGGTCTCTCGCGTCGCGACGAAGAGGCACATCACGAGCGAGCTCGCGACGAGGACCGCGTCGCGGCCGTAGGAGAGGCCGAGCGCGGCATCATCGCGGCGCGCACGCGCGGAGGAGAACGCGGTGACGTGCGAGATCGTGGCGGCGACGGCGAGGCTCGCGCCGAGGAGCGGACCGTTGCGCGAGACGAGCATCACGAGGCCCGACGCTCCGGTAGTCCGTGTGAAGGCCGCGGCGAAGCAGGCTGCGGCGACCGCGAGGAGCAGCGGCGGCGCGACGAGGAGCAACTTCGCGAGGCCGCCGCGCCACGCGAGCCCGGCCACGGTGCTCGCCGCGGCGAGGAGAGCAAACGTGAGCGCGGGCGCGTACGAGACGACCCAGACGCCGTCGAGCGCCCGCGCCGCCAGCTCGACCACGCTCGGCGCGGCGTTGGTTGCCGAGGTCGCGCCGCCCGCCGCGAGCGCATAGGCGATCGCGAGCGGCGCGTACGCGAGCGCGACGAGCTGCGTCTCGGCGAGGACCTTCGGGTCGCGGACGCGTGCCTCGGAGACGCGACGGCCAAGGGCGACGGCAACCAGCGCGAGGAGCGCAATGGCGGGCCCCGCCCAGGCCGGCACGAGAGCGCCCGACTGCGCGAACGCATGCACGAGCATCGGCGCGCCGAGCACCAGCGGCACGGCGCGATGGCGCGGAGAAAGCGCGGTGGCCGCGAGCACACCGGCGAGCGCGAAGGCGACTGCCGCGGGGAGGGAGGGCTGGAACGCGAGCCCCAGCGCGAGGAGCGCGGAGGAGATCGCGAGCGGGACGAAGATGCCACGCTCGATCGCGGGAGCCTCATCCTCACGTCGCGCGAGGAGCGTGCTGCGAAGCGTGGTCGCGAAGGCCGGCGAGCGGGAGACGAGCGCGAGCATCGCGGCGAGGGCCGTCGCCGCGATGGCGAGGCCGAGCCACCCTCGATTCCAGATCGCGAGCTCAGTGTCGCCGGGGAGGAGAAAGCGTGCAGGATCCAACCAATCGAGGCGCGCGCTCTCGGCGGTGGGGAGTGGGACCCACCGCCCGCCGGGGAGATCGAGCGGGACGAGCGCGGGACCGGTGAGCGAGCGCTGCGCGAAGCCGAGGAGGCTCGCGAACGACGCGAGGATCAGGCCGAAGTGGAGGAGCGCCTCGCGGCCGTACGAGCGATAGAGGAGCAGAAAGCCGAGCGCGCTACCCGCGAGCAGCAGCGGAGGCACGACCGCGATGCTCCGCGTGGGCGTCGGTCCGCCGACGAGGACGGCATCGACGAAGAGGAGGAGCGCAAGCGCTACGACGCCGAAGTGCGCGACGTGGTGGTAGCGAGGTCCGTCCTGCGGGCGACCGAGCGCGGCGCCGAGGCGCGGCCCGACCTTCACGATGCCGCGCGCGAGGAGCCACACGAGCGCGATCACGATCGAGAGGCGGAAACCGACGACGTCGGGCGCGAGCGGACGACCGATGCGGTACGCGACGGCGGTGAGGCCGATGACCGGAGCCGCGAGCCAGAGCGTGACCACGTTTCCGCGCGCGTGGAAGCGCTCGAACGAGCGCGTAGTGAACGCCGCGAGCGCAGCACAGAGGATGCCGCCGAGGCCGGCCAGGACGACGATCCGGGCGCCTTCGTCGATCCCGCTGAGTGAGCTCCCCCCAGCGAGCAGCGAGATGACCACGAGCGGCAACGCGACGAGGGCGAAGCCGTCGAGCAGCGTGCGTGGGCTGCCGGAGAGTGGGAGCGGAACAATGCCGTAGATCGCGCGACCGAACTTCGGGGCGCTCTCGGCGCGCGGCGCGCGGAAGGACGCGAGGACGGCGAACGCACCGGCGAGGAGCCCAGCGAGCCATGCGGTGTCGACGGCGTCACTGGCTCCGACGAACACCCAGACGGCGAGCGCCACGGCGATCGCCGCCTGAGCAACGACCAGCGCGCTGCGATCGCGGAGCGCGCGCACGAACAGGACGATGGCGAGCGCGGCGACGGGGGCGGCGAACCACGCTCGGCTCACCGGGATGCCTGGCGTCGCAGGAACCCAGATTTCGCGAATCGTCGACAGCTCGGCCGAACGCACCCACGCGATAGGGACGTCGCCCCGCGGTGCGCGCGGCGCGAACAGGATACCGAGCCACACCGCGCCGCTCGCGAGCATCAGAGAGGCGTCGTCGAGGGGGCGTCGGTCGTCGTCCTTCGGTGCGATCGCCTCGTAGCCGAGCGCGAGCACGCCATAGGCTGCGGCGAGGCCCGCGCAGCCGAACATGAACGTGTGCGCCCACGAGGCATCGGTCAGCAGCGGGGGCGCGAGCGGGAGAAACCACGCGAGCATCGCCACGAACGCGAAGCCGGCACCGGCGAGGTGGAGCGAAGGTCGCGACGTGCGCGCGCCCACATGCGCGGAGAGCGCGAGCGCGAGCGCGGTGTATGCGGTGACCTTCCACGAGCGGCCGTCGTCGGCCGACGTCCGTGTCGCGGCCTCGACGCCGAGCGTCGTGAGCAGCGTCCCGATCGCGGCGACGATCCCCCACGTGGCCAGGATCACGCGCCGACGGCGATCGCTCACGAACGCACCGAGGAGAAGGAAGCCCGCTGGAACTGCGGCGCAGGTCGAGGGCCAGAGCTCGGCGCGCTCGGGGAAGAGCGTCTTGCCGACGAGGAGCGTCATGCCGAGCGAGACGAGCACCGCGACGTGCAGCGCGCCCGGTCGCGCGCGCTGCTCGAGCACGAGCACGGCAGCGGTGAGGACCATCACGACGAGCGGAACGTGGATCGCGAGGCCGAGCCCGCCGACCGCGTCGAGCGCGCGCGAAGCCCCGTCCTGGCTCAGGCCGACCACGAGCGCCGCAGCCGACGTGCTGACGAGCACCGCCAGCGCGAGGACGTGTGGCACCGCAGCGATGCGCGTGAGCCGCGTCGTGACGGCAGGCCCCGTCGACGTCCACCACGCGATCGCAGCCCACGCCGCGATCCACAGGATGAGCGCGCGCTGTCCGATGCCGCCGCTGTCGAAGGAGAGCGATGGGTCCCCGGGGCCGCCGTAGAGGCCGAGGATCCCGACGGCGACCGCCCCGTATGCGGCGGCGCCGAGCGCAACGACCGAGCTCGCCGTCACAGCGAGGCGAGCGCGCGTTGCGGCGACCACGAGCGGCAGGAGCGCGACGAGCACGACGAGAGCGCGACGCGAGGGCGCGGCACCGCCGGAGCCGATCGCGAGCTCGAGCAGCAGAGAAGGCAGGAGCCCGGCAGCGAGCGCCACCCCCGTCGCCGCGCGGTCTGCGATGCGTCCGACGAGCATCAGGGTGAAGCCCGAGGCCGCGAGCAAGAGGAATGCGAACGGCACGCCGACGGCCGATTGCTGCCCAATCGAGACCGCGGCGGCAACGAACACGACGGGCAGAAGCCCCGCCGAGATCCCTGAGAGCACGCGCCCGGTGACGAACGAGCGGCGAACGAGGAGCCGCGCGAGCCCGACGAAGAGCACGTGATACCCGAAGAAGGCGCCGGCGATCACGACCGGCCGCCACACCCCCTCGAGCGTGCGCCACGCCTCGCGCACGCCCATGACGGAGCCGGCGAGGACGAAGAGCGTACCGATGAACCAGAAGACCTGCAGCGCGCCGACGGGCTCGTTCTCTTCGTGTAGCCCCTCTGCGGGGTCGTCCTCGTCGAGTCCAGCGAGCGCCTCGACGCCAGCGCCCACGACGGCGCCGCCGCCGTCGCGCGCGAAGATTGCGCGCCCGGCCTCGAGCGTGCGGTCGTCGTGCTGGAGGCTCTGCCCCTCCTCATGCTTCGGCGTGTCCTCGTCGATCGCCTTGGCGAGTCGCTTCCACCGCCCCGCCATCTCCGCGTACAGCTCGCCCGCTCCGCTCGCCACGACGTCCGCACCGCGCTCGACGGTGGTCTCGCGGGACGTCACGGGTTCGTCGGCCTTCACCGCGTCGCGCTCGAGGCGAGCGCGCAGTCGCTCGGCGGTGAGGTGGTCGATCACCTCGTCGTCGAGCCACTCCTTGATCCGAGCGTGCTGCCGGGCGTGCTCCCAGGCGATGACGTCGCTACGCGACTGCGAGAGCTTGGCGCCGCATCGCGGACAGAGCCGCGCGCCTTCGAACAGCTCCACGCACCCGATGCAGACCCCCACCACCATTCGCGCAGATCGTAGCCTTCATTGGTCGCCAGGCGGCATCTCAGGCCTCAGATCCCCGGACACGAGAGCCGCTGGCCTTGAGCTCGAGCTCCGCGGTGTGCGCCGGGAGGTGGTGCCGGCCGCCGTCGTGGTGTCGGTGATGTCGACCTTCTTCACGCCCATGTCGAGGGTTCCGTCGATCTTCGGATACGTGGCGTCGGGGTTGGCCCCCGGGCGGGTGACGGCGCCGTCGCTGGTGACCGTGACGAAAGTGGCGCAGAGAACGCACGAAGCGCCGAGGGCAAACGCCGCGCGGGCACGCAACCGCGCCCCGCGGATGGCGCGACGCTCCCGCTACCCCTAGGATCGGCCCATGAAATTCGTGATTGCGGGGGGCTCGGGGCAGGTCGGATCCCTGTTCCGGCGCCGCGCGCTTGCGCGGGGCGATGCGGTCACGGTGCTGACCCGCAGCCCGCGCGAGGACGGTGATCTCGTCTGGAATGGGCGCACGCTGGGGGCCTGGCAGAGCGCCATCGACGGAGCCGACGTCGTCATCAACCTCGCCGGTCGCACCGTCAACTGTCGCTACACGAAGAAGAACCTCGCGGAGATGATGGACTCGCGCGTCGACTCCACGCGCGTGATCGGCGAAGCGATCAGCCTTGCGAAGCAGCCGCCAAGCGTGTGGCTCCAAATGAGCACCGCCACCATCTACGCGCATCGGCTCGACGCGCCGAACGACGAGGCCACCGGCATCCTCGGTGGTAGCGAGCCGAACGTGCCGAGCTACTGGGCGTTCAGCACGGAGATCGCGAAGAACTGGGAGCGCACGCAGCGCGAGGCGGTCACGCCGGGCACGCGGCAGGTGCAGCTCCGCGCAGCGATGATCATGAGCCCCGACCGCGACGGCATCTTCGACACCATGGCACGCATCGCGCGCTGGGGCCTCGGCGGGTCGGTGGGCGGCGGCGCGCAGTATGTCTCGTGGATCCACGAGGACGACTTCTGCAGCGCCCTGGATTTTTTGATCGAGCGGAAGGAGCTCGACGGTGCGGTGAACCTCGCTTCGCCGAATCCCCTGCCCTACGGCGTGTTCATCAAGGACCTGCGCGAGGCGGTGGGCAGGACGATCGGGCTGCCGGCGATGCGCTGGATGGCGGAGATCGGCGCGTTCGCACTTCGCACGGACACCGAGCTGATCCTCAAGAGCCGTCGCGTGATCCCCGGGCGCCTGCGCGACGCCGGCTTCGCGTTCGCGTACCCCGAGTGGCGCGCCGCGAGCCGCGAGCTGGCCTCGCGCTGGCGCACGTGACGAAGCCCGCGCGCTTCGGCCCGCGTGGAATTGCCGCGGCGGGCGCTTTCCTGCTCGCGCTGGTCGTGATCGCGAAGACGCTCGCCGCGTTCGCGGCCCTCATCCAGGCGTACCTCGCGGTGCACTACGACTACCGCCTCGAGATCGGCATGGTCACGGGGCAGGTCCTCTTCCAGTGGGCGTTCCTCTGGCGCTGGCCACGTGAAGACAAGTACTCCTATGCGTGGATCCTGATCGCCGTGTCGGCGCTCGGCGCGACGCTCCTCTGGCCGCTGCTCCTCCTTGCGCCTGGCGCGACGCCGCTCGTCGCGATCGCCTACTTCTTCGGCGTGGTGGGCGTCATGTTCGTCGTGCACTGGCGGCTCGTGAGCCGCTACGCGCTCCCGAAGTGGCTGTGCGCAACATGGGTACTCTACCGCCTCTTGCTCCTCGCGATCCTGGTGCGCTGGCGCTGAGCGTGCCGGCGCGCGTCCAAGCGACGACGTGCTCTTCGCCGAAGTCAGCGACGGAAAGCCGATCGGCGCCTGGTGTATCTTCATCGACCGTGTTCCGTTCTCGTCCTCGACTCATCGTCCTGTCGTCGCTCCTCGCGCTGAGCTCGTGTGGTGGTCCAACCGTCGGCGGCGCCCTGCGGCCGGATGCGGCGAAGGGCACGGAGGCAGTCGATGGTCCGCAGGGTCCGTGCCGAGAGGTCGGTGAGACCGGCCAGCCGCTCGTCGTCGACTGGCCGGCACACGAGCGCACGAACGTCGAGGAAGCGATGATGAGCGGCGTCGCCGTCGTCGCCTACGACTGCAAGACACTCCGGCTCCTCAAGGATTGCTCGCTCGAAGGAAGCTAAAAACGTCGGGTTCGTGCTCGATGTCGGTCGCGGTGTGAAGCGCGACTCGGCGAAGGCGGCTGCGCTATTTCAGTCCGCGTGCAACGCAGCGCATGTTCGAGCGCGCGCGCCAAGGGGGCGTGGTCGAAGACTTCCGCATGGGCTGCGAGTACGGCGACGCGTACAGCTGCTTCGGCCTCGGCTACTTGCACGACCGCGGGCTCTATCTCCCGAAGGATCCCGCGAAGGCGCGAACCTACTACGAGAAGTCGTGCCCCGGCGTCGAGTGGGGATGCGAAGCGCTGGGCCGCCCCGCCAACCCCTGAGCCATCTTTCGGGAGTTGGCCAGCACGCGGGCCGTGGTAGCTCTCTCGGGCCATGTATTTTCAGGAGCTCATCCTCGCCCTTCAGGATTTCTGGATGAAGAAGGGCTGCTTGATCGTGCAGCCCTACAACTCCGAGGTCGGTGCGGGGACGTACAACCCGGCCACGTTCCTGCGCGCCATCGGCCCCGAGCCGTGGAACGTCGCGTTCGTCGAGCCCTCGCGCCGTCCGTCGGACGGGCGCTACGGCGACAACCCGAACCGCATGCAGCAGTTCCACCAGTTCCAGGTCATCCTGAAGCCGGCGCCGATCGACATCCAGGATCAGTACCTCGAGTCCCTCCGCGCCCTCGGCACGCACGCCGAGCAGCACGATCTCCGCTTCGTCGAGGACGACTGGGAGTCGCCGACGCTCGGTGCCTGGGGTCTCGGCTGGCAGGTCTGGCTCGACGGCCAGGAGATCAGCCAGTTCACCTACTTCCAGCAGGTCGGCGGCATCGACTGCCGTCCCGTCTCGGGTGAGCTGACGTACGGCCTCGAGCGCATCGTGATGGTCCTCCAGGACGTCGACAGCATCTACGACGCCGCCTACGCGCCGGGCATCACCTACGCTGAAATGGCGAAGCGCGCCGAGTGGGAATGGAGCACGTACAACTTCGAGCAGGCCGACACCGCCGCTCACTTCGCCTCGTTCGACCACTACGAGAAGGAGGCGAAGCGCCTCCTCGCGCTGGGTGGAGAAGGCGACAAGCGTGACCCGCTCAAGGTCCTCGTACTGCCTGCGTACGACTTCGTCGTGAAGGCGGCGCACCAGTTCAACGTGCTCGACGCGCGCGGCGCGATCGGCGTCACGGAGCGCGCGCGCTTCATTGGTCGCGTCCGCGGTCTCGCCAAGGGCGTCGCCGAGGCGTACCTCGCGCAGCGCGAAGCGATGGGCTTCCCGCTCCTCAAGGGCGCCGCCGCCCCGACGGCGACCGCCGCCGCGTCCGCTTAGGCGCTCACTTCGCGCACGTCGAGTGGTACTGGATCTCCGGCGTATAGCCGCGCCCGCCGTCCTTCGCGCACACGTGCGTGTGGTAGCGATTCGTGAAGTGCACGACACCGTCCGTGTCTGCGAGATCGTGCACGCGGCCGCCTTGCGCGTCGAGTCCCGCCGTCGGGCGCGCCGTGCCGTCGAGCTCCGTGCAGCCGAGCACCACGGTGCCGTCACACATGATCCCGTAGACCTCGAGCTCCGCCCTTCCGACCTTCGGCGTCGTGATGATCCCGTTCGCGACGAGCACCTCGAGCGGCCCGGGTGTTGCCGCGTGATAGTGATACGCGCCGCCCGGCGCCGGATGCGCCTCGTACGAGCCCGCCGTCGCCGGTCACGGTCGCGCCGGCGTCCGAGCTCCCACCGCAGTGGAGCCCAGCTCCCGCGCCCGTCAGCACGCCCACAGCCGCCACGCACGCCAATCGCTTGCCCATCTTCACCTCAGGGCACCATCGCTGAAGGTCATCGAGATCTTGGTCTTCGGCCCCGGGCGGTCGAGCGATGCCGCGAAGAGCGTGTCGCCCGCCGAGATCGCGCGCGCACCTGGCTCACCTCCGAGCGCTTTGCACTGTGGGTTGCGGTACGGGACGCGCAGCGGCACCGCCATCGCGCTCGCGGACGTGCCGGCAAGGAGCCGGATGCTCTGGGCCGAGGGACCGCCGTGCACGACGCCCTTCATGCCGATCGACCTCACCGCCTGTGGCTGAGGGCTCTTCTGGCTGAGGGGTTGCCTGGGCCTGGGCGTTCCGTCCACCGGTGAAACCGGGTAGACCTTATGCGTGCGCACCGCTCTCGCTTGCCTCGCTCGCCTTTCCGCCCTCGGGCCCTCCCTCGCGGTGCTGCTGCTCGCAGGCTGCCCTTCGCCCGAGAAGGACGCTCGCTTCCCCGCACGCGCCGAGGGTTGCGCGGTCAGCGTGTTCCCGGAGGCACCGTCGATGCCGACGGACAACATCGGGCCCGTGATGGCCACCTGCGGTTCCGACATCAGCAACGACGACTGCCTGCGCACGCTGAAGGATCAGACCTGCAAGCTCGGGGGTGACGTGGTGTGGGGCGTCGCCGACGTTCCCTCGCAGTCGCAGGGAAAGAAGAAACTCGCCGGCCGTGCGGCGCACACGAAGACGGGCAAGTGAGCGGACCGAAGTTCGACGAGACCGCCGACATCCTGTCGGTCCGCGACAACGCACAGCCGTGGCTCGTCATCAGCTCGGCCGCGGGGGTGCGCTCGATCCCGCTGCCGCGCCAGCCACGCGTCGTGGTCGGTCGGCTGCACACGTGTGACATCGTGATCGAGGACGAGTCCGTCTCACGCCAGCACGCCGCGCTGCTCAGCACGGCAAGCGGCCTCTCCATCGAGGACCTCGGCAGCCGTAACAAGACGAAGGTGATGGGACGCACGCTCACGCGCGGCGAGAGCGCGCCGATCGCCCCCGGCACCGTCGTCGAGATCGGGTACGCGACGATGTTCGTGCAGGTCGGACGGCCGGCCGGCGCGCGCTCGAGCGCGCCCGGGGCCTCGCCGCCGCACGTGAGCGCGGCTTCGGCGATCATCCTCGATCCGACGATGCAACGCCTCTACGCGCTGCTCGACGTCATCGCGCCGAGCCCGCTCAATGTCCTGGTCCTCGGCGAGACGGGCACCGGCAAGGAGGTCTTCGCCGAGGCCATCCACAACGGGTCGAACCGCGTGCAGGCGCCGCTCCTCCGCATCAACTGCGCGGCGCTCTCCGGCTCGCTCCTCGAGAGCGAGCTCTTTGGTCATGAAAAGGGCGCATTCACCGGTGCGGCCGGCGCAAAGGCGGGCCTCTTCGAGTCGGCGCACGGCGGCACCGTCTTCCTCGACGAGGTCGGTGAGCTGCCGCTCGACACACAGGCGAAGCTGCTCCGCGTCATCGAGCGCGGCGAGGTCATGCGACTCGGCAGCGTGCAGCCGCGCCGCGTGGACGTACGGTACGTGGCGGCCACGAACCGCGATCTGCAGCAGCTCATCGGGGAGAACCGCTTCCGCTCGGATCTCTTCTTTCGCCTGAACGGCTTCTCGGTGACCTTGCCGCCGCTCCGCAAGCGCCGGAAGGAGATCGTCCCGCTCGCGCGCTTCTTCCTCGATCGTGCGGCGCAGGGCAGGCCGTACACGCTGGGTCCGAACGCGGAGGCATCGCTCGAGGCGTTCCCGTGGCCCGGAAACGTCCGTGAGCTGAAGAACGTCGTCGAGCGCGCGATCGTTCTCTCGGGAGTGGGCGGGCGGATCGAGCCCATGCACCTCCAGCTCCCCGATGCGCTGACCGGTCAGGACTCGTCGCAGCAGATGCACGAGGTCCTCGGACCGAACGACACGATCCCTCCGACGCCCTACGGGGGCGTTCCGCAGGTCGGCTGGCAGCAGCCCATGCAGCCCATGCCCCAGATGCAGCCGATGATTCCGATGGGCGCGACTCCCGGCTCGGGCATACCGTTCGTGAACCCGAACGATCTGAAGGCGCAACGCGAGTCGTGGGAGCGCCAGCAGATCGTGAGCGCGCTCGAGCGTACGAGCGGCAACCAGAAGGAGGCTGCGGTCCTCCTCGGCATCTCGCGCCGCACCTTGATCAACAAGATCGAGGCCTACGGCATCGCGCGACCGCGCAAGCGCTGAGCGACCTTCGGAAGCTCGTGTTGTGTGTCACACGACCTGAGGCGTCAGCGAGCTACTCGAGACACTTGATCAGCGCCTCGGACGTCGCCGCCTTCATGGCGCACGCGTGCTCGTCGGCCTGGACCTCGGACGTACAGTTCTTGAAGGCGTCGTCGCTCTTCGCCTCGGCGCGCTCGCGCGTCTGCTCGGTGGCGAGCGCGTCGGCCCCCGCATCGGGGAAGCGCTCCTTCACCACGAGGGTCGAGAAGCGGTCGAGGAGCTCGTCGCACTGCTTCTGCGACACCTTCCGCTTGCACGACATCACGCTGCCGCCCATCGCGAGGCTCGCGACCAGCAGAAGACCGGTGACGCTGATGCGTCGTCCCTTGGCCCCCCACAGGCTGCGCGCTCGCTTCATCTCAGGCACTTATCGATCTTGTCTGCAGTCTCCGCGTTCCTCACGCACGTCATCATCCCATCGGTGACGCGCTTGCCGACGCACTTGTCGATGTCGTCCCTCATCGCGGCCCGCATCTCGTCGCGGCGCTTGTTGACGATAGCCGGGTCCGTGACGCCGAGGGCCTTCAGCTGGAGCTCGACGTTCTTGTCGACGACCACCTCGCAGTCCTCGCGCGTCGCCTTCCGCCCACATCCGACCAGCATCGGGACGAGGAGAAAGCCGAGCGCGAGCGCCCGGCGCAGGGGGCCGGCAACGGGCGCGAGAACCGGTCTCGAGAGGACAACGCGGTGCAGCATCGGCACGGCGAACGAGTAGCACGCCCTGGCGCCCTTGCGAAGCACGTGGCTTCGTGATTCACGAGGCACGCGCTCCCGAAGGTCGCGCCGGGGTTTTGGGCGTAAAAAAGCGTGAGTGCTACACTTTGTATCGTGTCAGCCAAGCTGACTGAGAGCGACCCGGAGGATTACCTTCGCAAGGCGATGGCCGCGCGGAGCGCCCGCGCGCGCGGCATCTACGCGCGACGAGGTCTCGCCGCTCGGGCGACGCTCGACCGCACGACCCACGCGATGCTGCTGCGGCAGCTCTACCTCTCGCTCTACGAAGGTCGACACTTCCAGAAGGCGCACACGATCGCCTTGCAAGCGCTCGAGCTCGACGTCCTTCCCGACGTCCTGAACCAGGACGCCGCCCGCGCCGCCCTCGCGAGCGGTGATCTCGACGCCGCGCTCGCGCATCTCCGAGCAGCCGCGCGCCGTGGCCCGGCATCGCGCCGGCCGTTTCACCTGTGGACGCTCGGAAGCACGCTTTTTCTAGCCCAACGCTACGCGGAGGCGGCCGCCGCGCTCCTTCGCGCCGCGCGCTGGGGTACGAAGGACAAGCCTCTCTATCGGGCGCACCTCGCGCTCTCGAAGATCGCTGCCGGCGAGAAGGTCGGCGATCTGCAAGACACGATCAACGCGCTCGCCGAGGCGCCGTGTGGCCAGGGCTACGGTCGCTTCGTGCTCGGCCATCTCGCCTACGCTGCGGGCGAGTGGGAGGCGGCGCGTCGTTACCTCGATGCGTTCGTGAAGCGCACGAGCACGTCGCGCCCGGCGCTCGGCATCGCGCTCGAAGGCGAGGTGCGCATGGCGCGCGCGACGCTCTCGAAGATGACCGCGAACTGATCTCTCCGCGAAGCGCCTGAAACGGCGTGACCTCGCGATCCATCGGAACAAAGGTGGGCCCTCGCGCCTTTCACGAGAGCTCGACCGGAAATAAACCCGGCTCCGTGCCAGTAGGTCGATGTGCGAGAGGCCTCGGGGTGGATCACCGGGACCCCTCGCGGCCGAGGTCTCGTGCTTGCTACCATTCCTTCCGAGACCGGATTTCCTGGAGGAGGAAACGTGAATCGTCGTCTGACGCAGCTGCTGATTTTCTGTGCCGTCATGCTGGTCCCGGTCATGGCGCTCGCCGATGGCGGGGGCTCTACAACGGGCGGCTTCGCCGGGATCCTCGAGAAGCACGGCGCGATCGTGGCCGTGCACGCGTCGTTCGGCTTCGGCTTCGTCGCGAGCCTGACTCCGTGCGTGTACCCGATGGTGCCGATCACGGTGTCGATCTTCGGCGCGACGGAGGCCACCTCGCGCTGGCGTGGCGCCGCGCTCTCCGCCACCTTCGTGCTCGGCATCGCCGCGCTGTTCACGCCGATGGGAATCGTCTCGGCGCTCACCGGCAAGCTGATGGGCTCGTCGCTCTCGAACATGTGGGTCGTCCTGGCCCTCGCGCTGCTCTTCGGGGCGCTCGCCTCGTCGATGTTCGGCGCCTTCGAGCTCGCGCTTCCGTCGAGCCTCAACAACAAGCTCTCCACCGTCGGCGGCGTCGGCTTCAAGGGCGCGTTCGTCATGGGCCTCGTCATGGGCCTCATCGCGGCGCCCTGCACCGGACCTTTCCTCACGGGCATCATCGTCGTCATCCAGCAGAAGAACGACGTCTTCCTCGGGGCCGCGGCGCTCTTCTCGTTCGCGATGGGTCTTGGTGTCCTCTTCTTCGTCGCCGGCGCGTTCGCCGTGAGCCTCCCCAAGGGCGGCGCGTGGATGATGGGCATCAAGTGGGTCAGCGGCGTCGGCCTCGCGTACATGGCGTTCGCGTACCTCCGCGATCGCTTCGATCCGGTCCGCAGCCTCGTCTCGCACCCGAGCTACACGTTCGGCATCGTCGCTGGCGGCGTCTTCCTCGTCGGCATCGTCCTCGGCGTCGTCCACATGATGGCGGAGCGTCGCAAGTCGCCGATCGCGCATCTCTCGAAGCCGATGAAGCTCGCGTCGATCATCCCGGCCGTCGTCGGCTGCGCGCTCTTCGTGAGCTGGGTTCCCCAGCCGCACGGCGTCGAGGGGCCCGCGCCCGAGATCGTCTGGGTCAACAGCGAGGAGCAGGGCCGCGCGAAGGCGACGGCCGAGAACAAGCCGGTCCTCATCGACTTCGGTGCGAGCTGGTGCACGGCCTGCAAGGAGCTCGAGCACAACACGTTCCCCAACCCCGGTGTGCGCACCGAGGCGCAGCGCTTCATCGCGATCCACGTCGACGCGACCGACGACGACGCTCCCGACACGAAGCGCCTCCAGGCGAAGTACAAGGTCATCGGTCTGCCGACCGTCATCATGTTCGACGCGGCCGGCAACGAGGTCGCTCGGTTCAACGAGTTCGTCGGCCCCGAGAAGTTCATCGCGGCGATGAAGAAGGTCCCCGCGAGCTCCGCGGCTGTTGGCATGAAGTAGTGCCACGGCGCACGCGTGACGGCGCGCGCCACGACATGGGTGTC
Source organism: Myxococcales bacterium (assembly GCA_025351875.1). Taxonomy (GTDB): domain Bacteria; phylum Myxococcota_A; class Polyangia; order Polyangiales; family Polyangiaceae; genus Labilithrix. The sequence goes on from JANXVA010000788.1 coordinate 21,745, forward strand.
AGGCGGGCGGCGAGCCGGGAAATGCCCCAGATCGTCGCCCGCGGCGCTTTTGTAGCGCAAAATCAGCTCTCTCACGGGGTTGCACGCGACTTGCTAAGGTCCCCTCCGAGGCTCCTCATGTTCCCCCGTCACGCACTGTCGCTGCTCGCTCCTGCCTCGCTCGCGCTCCTCCTCGCGGCATGCCCTGCGAGCGAGACGCCCGAACCCAGCGCAGGAGAGGCGCAGCTCATCGTCGGCGTCCAGGCAGACGACTTCGGCGGTCTCGTCGAGTCGGTGCACATCGTGGCGACTGTCGACGGCAAGGTCGCGAGCGACGAGACGGTCAACCCCACGGCGCTGCCCAAGGAAGTGCTCCTCACCGGTACGACCGGCGCCAGGGTGGAGGTGACCGCAACGGCGTTGACGTCTCAGGCCGCGACGCGAGGTCCCGGCGGTGCTCCGACCACTCCCGTCGTCCTGCGTCGCGCGGCGTCGTATCTCGTCCCCAACGCGAAGAAGCTCCTTCGCATGCAACTGGAGACGCGTTGCATCACCTTCAGCGCGCCCGGCAGCACGTTTCCGCTCGCGCCCGTGTGCGACGCGCCGCAGACCTGCGCCTCGGGTCGATGCATCACCGAGGATATCGCGTTCGATGAGCTCGAGAGCTACGAGCCAGGCTGGGCGACCTCACCGCCGGACATCTGTCGGCCCGCGAACCACGGCGCTCCGGAGCTGTTCCTCGGCACCGGCCAGACCGATTTCGCGTCGTTGAATGATGGGCAGACGTTGCAGCTCGAGCGCGGGCCGCAGGGCGGCCATCACATCTGGATCGCCGCGCGCATGAAGAACCTCCGGCAGTCCGGGTCGCGCACGACGCTGACCGCCAAGCTCGTCGGCGAGGCCGCGTCGAGCATTGCTCCGGCGGCGTACGTGTTCACCTTCGATCGCGACGAAGGCAACTACTGCAAGCTGTGGGGCCTCCGCTACCAGCTCGACAGCGGGGCGACGGATCTAGCTGCAGACTACAAGCGTTTCCTGGGCAAGCAGCTCGAGGTCACCGTCGAGGTCACGGACTCGACGAACGCCAAGGCGAGCTCGACGAAGACAATCCTCATCGCCGACAAGCTGCTCTGCCCCGACGGCACGACGACGAGCTGCAACTAGTAGGCGGACTTCGCCGGCTTCGCCCCTCACGCTTCGCGTGAGCCTCCCCGTGATGCGACTGGGCCGGCGTGATTCGCCTTCGGCGAACGGCGGCGCAGCCGATCTCACGCCTACGATGCGCGAGGCTGTGAGCTTCCACTCGTGAGGTCTCGCGATGGCCTCACGGGAAACGGCGTGCGCTGCGCACGCCAGTCAGCGCGCAGCGCCGAATCTCCCAAGAGGGAGGCTCTCGAGCGGAGCGAGTGAGGCGGACCGGAGGTCCCCTCGAGGACGGACCGGAGGTCACCACGAATCAAGGGTTGAAGACTTCGTCGGGAGGCGGCTTCGGGGCGGGCTTCTCCGCGGGGGCCGGCTTCTCCGCAGGGGCCGGCTTCTCCGCGGGCGCGGGCTTCGGCTTCGAGGAGCCGGGCTGCGTCGGCTTCGACGGCTTCGACGGCTTGTCGTCGGGCTTCTTCTCGTCGGGCTTCTTCTCCTCCGCCTTCGGCTGCGCAGGCGGGAGCGGTTTCGCGGCGCCGCGTGTGTCGCGCCCGCGCTCCTTCGCCTCGAGCGCAGCGGCGAGGTCCTCGAGGAACTCCTGCCCCTCGCGGGACTGCTTGGCCGCGTCGCGCGAGAGCGACCGCATCGCGTCGACGGCGCCCGCGAGCTCGCGCCGGATCTCGCGCCCCTTCTCGCTCTTCTTCTCGTCGGCCTTGTCGGCGCCGCGGTTGCTTGCCTCGTCGTCGGCTGCTTGCTTCAGCAGCTGGCCGTGCTTGAGCATCTCGTCGCACTTGTCGGCCTTCTCCTTGAGCTTCCGCGCGCGGTCGAGCTCGAGTCGAGCCGTCTCCTCGACGGCGGAGAAGAGCGCGCTGTCCGTCGCCCCGCCGGGCGTCACGTGGGACGTTGCGATGTCGAGCTTCGCGCCGCTTCCCCCCGGCTTCCTGATGCGCTCGCGGATCGCGAGAATGAGCGTCTCGTCGGCCGCGGTGGGCGTGAGGGAGAGAACATTCACGAGCGGCTTACGCGCTGCCTTCTTCTCGTCCTGCCACGCGGAGGCGGCGAGCTGCGCCTGGTAGACGCTCTCGAAGTACGGATCGTAGTGCTGATCCTGCGACTGATAGCGCTGGCCCTGGGCCACCTTCGACGAACCGAACATCCCTTCACACGCTGGAAGAGCCGCGCATGCGAAGGAAGCGAGAAGCGCGACCACGAACCAGGAACGACGAGCCTTCACGCCCTCGATTCTAGCCGACCTTCGGGAGGCTGTGTCGCGTGCGCCGCACACGACCTAGCCGACCCAGTCGCGCAACACTCATTTCGCGCTGCAAGCGACGGGCGTCGCATGGAGCTCGTAGGCCTTGCCCTTCGACGCGAGGAACCCGACCACACCCTTGCCATCAGGGCCGACGGCGATCTGCGGTTGCCCGGCATTCACGCCCGCCGCGGACAGGGCCATCGGCGCGCCCGACGTCGAGCCGTCGAGCTTCAAGGTGACGGCACGGACCTGATGCGTCGGCGTTCCTTCCGACCAGGCCATGACGAACCGACCGCCGCCGAGACCCGCGACGCTCGGCGACATCGCCTGCGTTCCGAGCCCGCCGTCGGGAAGCGCGAATTGCTTCGGTGCATCCGGAGCACCCCCGACGGTCAGCTTCGTCCAGCGCACTTGCCACGGCTCCTGCGCGCTCGCGCGATCCGACCAGGCGACGATGACGGTGTCGCCGCTCGTCGCGAGGCTGGGCGAACCGACCTGCCCGAGCCCCGCGATCCGGGAGAGCGGGCCCTCGGCCGTGAGAACAGCATCGCCCTTCGCGGCGCCGACGTAGATCGCGTTGCCGCGGCGGAACGCGAACGCGATGCCCTTCGACGGGAGCACGACCGCGCGAATGGCCTCGACGGCACCTTCACCTTCGAGCGGAAAGAGCTTCGCGTAGCTGTTCTGGTCGTGAGGTGCCCACACCAGCCCGCCCTCGGCGACGCCGAGGTCGATGGACGGGTTCGTCCCGACGACGCGACGGCCCTGGAGCTTGTCGCCCTTCTTGTCGACGCCCGCCACGAGCGTCAGCTTGCCTCGCTCGAGCACGGGGCTCATGCGCTTGGCGTCGCCGCCGAGGGCGCGGCCCTTCACGGTCGTGGTGATGCCGATCGACGCCGGATCGACCGTCACTGCGAGGCCGTTGCGCGGATCGATCGCGAAGCCGAGCGCGATCGCGCCGGGAACGGAGACGGCCTCGACTCCGCTCTGCACGAACGCGCGCGGCGAGACGACGTGAGCTTCGCCAGCCATCGTGCAATCGCCGAGCGCGGCCTCGGTGGCAGCGGCCTTCGGCTCGGTGGTCGTGACCGCGGTCGGAGTGGCGCTGGCGGTCTCGGTCGGAGTGGTCGCGACCGTCGGCGCAGCCGAGGCGTTCGTGCCGACCGAGCTCGAGCCGGACGTGCCGGCGACCGGCAGCTCGCTGGGCTTGCCGCGGAACAGGCTCACGACGAGCGCGAGCAGGGAGATGAGCACGGAGAGCGCCACGACAGCGACGACGCCGATCAGCAGCTTGTTCTTCGGCGGGCGACCGGCCTTCATCTCCTTGAAGTCGTCGAGGATGAGGCTGAGCCCCGGACGGCGCGACGGAAGGCCAGAGCCGTAGAGGTCGTCGCTCATGCTCGGCCGCTGCACGTCGTCGTGGAGGACCGGGTCGGTCGGAGGCGGAAGGCTTCCCCCGAACGACTTCACGTTCGCCGCAGGAGGCGGAGCGAAGATGCCGGCGGCCGGCACCGCGGGATTGCTGTCGTCGAGCAGCATCGAGCCGCTCAGCTCCTCGACCATGGGGTCCTTCGCGGGACCTCCGTTCGAGATCGCGGCCGGCGGCTGGGCGGCGATCGCCTGCTTCCTCTGGGAGGCGGCGAGCGCAAGCATCTCCGGCGGTGCAGGGAGCCCGATCGTCGTGGGCAGGCTCGAGTGGAGGATCGGACCGGGCGCTGCGGGTGCCGAGGCGCCGAGCGATCTACCGGAGCTCGGCGCTGCCGGGGGAATCGAGTTCGCCTTCACCGGCACCGGGACGTAGTGAGGAGGAGGCGGCGGCTCGTCGTTGCCGTCCTCGGCCGGCGGCGGCGGAGCGAAGGAGCCTCCAGTCGACTTCGACTCGAACGCGTGCTGATGCGCGAGCATCGCGAGCGGGGGCGGCGGGATGTTCGGAACGACGCCGTTGGCGGCCGACAGCGCGCTCGACGTGAGCTCGGGCACCTCGTGGGCCGGTTGCCAAACGGGCCAGCCGCTCCGCCATACCGGTGTGTTCGGCGCAATGAGGCCGCCGGCCAGTGCTGCGCGCAACTCGTCGAGTCGTACGCGCCGCTGCTGTCCGTCCGGGTCCGCCCATCGCCAGAGGTCGTTGCTCATCGAGCGCAAGGCCATGATAGCGCGGCTCTGCGCGTACTGTTCAATCCCTGACACCTCGAGGTTTTGTGGACTTTTCCAGGGAGTTCCTCGACGCGAGGACCAGCGAACGGACGTCGGCGGCCCCTGCGGTGCGGAGCGCTTCGGCGCAGGCGCTCAGAGTGGCCCCGGTGGTGCGCACGTCGTCGACGAGCAGCACGCGCCGGCCGGCGACGCGGTGCGGCGCCGAGCAGCGAAACGCGTTCGCGACGTTGGCCGAGCGAGCGTCGCGATCGAGCGACGCCTGCGGCACGGTCGCGCGCGTACGGAGGAGCGCGCGCGGCGCGTGAGGGATCCCGAGGCGTCGCGCGATCGGTGCGCCGAGCAGCGCAGCCTGATCGAAGCCGCGCTCGACGAGGCGACGCGGGTGGAGCGGCACGGGCACGACGAGGTCGACGTCGGGCGTCGCAAGTGCGGACGCCGCCGCCATGATCGCGGAGAAGCGATGGGCGAGATCCGCTCGACCCGCGTACTTGAAGCGAACGATCGCCGTGGCCACCGCGCCGCCGTAGTCGAAGACGGCGTGAGACGCGCGACCCGAAACCGTCGCCGGCATCACCGAGACGCCGCATGCGGTGCAGAAGAGGACCCGTGGCCCCACCCGCTCCTCGCAGGCGACGCACCGTGTGGGAGCAACGAGCTCACCGACGAGAGCGACTGCGACGGTCGCGACGCGTGCCAGCATGTCGAGCATGTGCGCACGTCGGCCGCGAGCCCTGGAAGTTGCGTGGTTCCTCAGCCCGGGCTGTCTTTGCGCGGAGGGCTCTCGGCGGGCACGTGCTCCTCGCGCGTGCGGGCGAACACGATGTGATCCTCCCATTTGCCGGCGATCTGGAGGTAGCGCTCCGCATAGCCCTCGCGGCGGAAGCCGAGCTTCTCGATGACCCCCAAGCTGCGCGGGTTGCGCGGCATGATGGCCGCCTGTATGCGATGCAGCCCGGCGGCACCGAACGCGAAATCGAGGACGGCGCGGAGGCCCTCGGTCGCGATGCCGTGGCCCTGGACGTCCGCGGCCACCCAGTAGCCGAGGTACGCACCGTACATGGCGCCGCGCATGACGCCGGAGAGGGCGACCTTCCCGATCAGCGTGCCCGGCTGCTCGCGGCGGGCGAGCATGAAGACGTACCCGCGCCCGCGCTTCCAGTCGCGGCGCTGCCGCAGCACGGTGTTCGAGACCTCGGTGATCGAGGTCGGGTCCTCGCCGGGCGGAGGCGACGGATTCCACGGCTTGAGGTGCTCGTGATTTGCGCGAAGCAGGCGACGGATCTCCGTCACGTCGCCCGTCCGCGGTGGCCGCAGCAGGAGATGCTGAGTGACGAGGCGGGTCGTCAGCGACGGGGCCACGAGGCAAGTATAACCGGTCAGAGCAAGCCGACGGGGTCGATGTCAATCGCCACGCGCACGGCGCGCGGCAGCTGCCCGACGGCCGCGTGGATCGCGAGGGTGGCCTTCCGGAGGTGCTCGCGCGACGTACTCCGCAGCATGATGCGGAAGCGGAAGCGGTTGCGCACCTTCGCGATCGGCGCCGGCGTGGGACCGAGCACCGTGAGCGCAAAGGGCTCGCCGCCGCGCGCCGAGTCGCGTGCTGCGCGCGCGAGGAGCGCCGTTGCCTCCTGCGTCTCCTTCTCATCGAGCGAGTCGACGCGAACGAGCGCCATCCGCGAGAACGGCGGATAGGCGAGCTCCTTGCGGTCGCGGAGCTCGCGCTCGATGAAGCCGTTCACGTCGTGCTTCGCCGCGTACTTGATGGCGTGGTGGTCGGGGTCGTACGTCTGCACGAGGACGCGTCCGGGGGTGTCGCCGCGCCCTGCACGTCCCGCGACCTGCACGAGGAGCTGAAAGGCGCGCTCGCTGGCGCGAAAGTCCGGAATCGAGAGCGCCGCGTCGGCGTTGATGACCCCGACCAGCGTGACGAACGGCAGATCGTGCCCCTTCGTCACCATCTGGGTGCCGACGAGGATGTCGACCTCGCGCGAGCGCACGCGGTCGAGCACCTTCTCGATCTGCTTGCCCGTCGCGACGTCGCGATCGAGACGCGCGATCACGGCGTTCGGGAACGCGACGCTCAGCGTCTCCTCGAGCTTCTCGGTGCCCAGGCCCTCGAGCGCGATGCGATCCGAGTCGCACTTCTTGCAGCGGAGGGGGAGCGGCGCCTCGTAGTCGCACCAGTGGCACCGCATCGTTCCTCCTTTCTTCTTGTGCAGGGTGAGCGCGACGGTGCAGTTCGGACACGACGCGAGCTCGCCGCACCCCTCGCAGCGGATGCTCGGCGCGAAGCCGCGGCGATTGAGGAAGAGGATCGTCTGCTCCTTCGCTGCGAGCGTCTCCTCGATCGCGCGATGGAGGAGCAGGCTGATGCGCTTGTCGCCCGTGGGCCCTGGGCCAATGGCGCGGAGATCGACGATATGGACGCGAGGCATCTCCTGCGCGCGCGCGCGATCGGGGAGCACGAGCTTCGTCGCCTTGCCGGAGCGCGCGAGCTGCACCGTCTCGAGCGAGGGCGTCGCGCTTCCGAGCACACACACGCCAGAGAGCATGTGCGCGCGCAAGATCGCCATGTCGCGCGCGTGGTAGCGAACCCCCTCCTCCTGCTTGAAAGAGGAGTCGTGCTCCTCGTCGACGATGACGAGGCCGAGCGCACGGATCGGCGCAAAAAGAGCGCTTCGAGCGCCGATCGCGACGTCGACCTCGCCGGCGCGAAGCCGCGCCCACATGTCGAAGCGCTCGCGCGGAGTGAGGCCGGAGTGGAGGACGGCGACGTCGTCGCCGAACCGCGCGCGGAAGCGTGAGATGAGCTGCGGCGTGAGCGCGATCTCCGGCACGAGCATGATCGTGCCGCGGTGGAGCCGCTTCGCCTCGGCGATCGCGCGGAGGTACACCTCGGTCTTGCCCGATCCCGTCACGCCGTGGAGGAGGAACGTCGTCGGCCCTCTTTCGGGCGCGAGCGCCGCGGCGAGCGCGTCCATCGCGACCTGCTGCGGAGCGGTCGGCGCGAGCTCGGTGTCGCGGAGGATCGGCTCCATGAAGAACGGATCGCGAATGGCGTCGCGCTCCTCGACGGTCACGAGACCGAGCTCGCGGAGCTTCTTCACCGTGGCGCGCGCGCCGCCGAACTGATCCTCGAGGCGCGAGAGCGGCAGCGCGCCGTGCGCCCGGAGATAGGCGAGCAGACGCGCGGGGCCGGCCTTGATGGACGTCTCGACGAGCTCGGTCGGGAGGACCCACTGCACCTGCCGGACGGAAATGCCCTTCGCCTCGGAGAACAGCGTCGGCTCCTCGACGACGCGCGCCGCTTCCTTGTCTGCGGGGGGCAACGCCAGGCGCACGACCTCGCCAATCGGCGCGAGGTAGTAGCTCGCGAGCCGCGCGACGAAGACGACGAGGTCCTCGGGCAGCGAGATCCCCGCCAGCACCGAGAGGATGGGCTTCTTGCCTTCTTGCTTCTCGCCTTGCCGGACCGCGATGACGACGCCGACGATGCGCCTCGTTCCGAGCGTGCAGAGCACGCGCCTTCCCGGGGTCGCCGTGGCGGCGAGCTTCTCGGGGACGAGGTACGTCAGCGCGCGCGGAAGCGGGATGGGCAGCGCGACGTCCGCGAGCATCACCGTCTCGGCGGTCTCGCTCACGCTCATCGTGAGGTCATTGCACCAAGAACCGACCGAGCGCAACGAGGGCCGCCACGATCGCGAGCACGGCGAGGGCGGTGAGGACCGTCGAAGCGGGCTTGCGCGGCGGCGGCGCAAGCGCCGTCGAGCTCGAGGTCGGCGCGACGGGAGCGGTCGGTGAAGCCGCGGACGACGGGGCCGCGACGAGCGGGTTGCGCGACGACGGCGACAGGTCGAGGACCGCGCCGGCGAGCGAGCCCGGCTCGACCGTCATGCGGCCCGGGCTCTCGAGCTCCTTCTTGAACGCGCGGATCGCGCCGTCGGAGACGGGGATGTCGGTGGCACGTTTGACGACGGGCGTAGGCGCGGTCGAGATCGCCGGCGAGCTCGGGGAGGCAGAGCGCATGCGCTCGGACGAGCGGGGGGGCGGGGTGCTCTTCGGGAGGCGACGCTCGCTCGCGCGACGCTTCTCGACCATCCCCGTGCCGAAGCTCGTCGCGATCCATTCGCCGAGCTTGAGGCGGCTCGCGAGCATTCCGCTGTCGGCGAGGTACCCCTCGAGATCGCGAAGCATCGCGGCGGCGGACGGGTAGCGCTCCTCGCGATCCTTCGCGAGCGCGCGGCGGACGATGAGCTCGAGCGCGGCGTGGTTGGGGACGCCCTTGTCCGGGAGCGGAGGGATCTCGGCGAGGCGCGCCTGCTCTACGAGTGGGACGTCGGACTTCGTGCGGTAGAGCCGCCTACCCGCGAGCAGCTCCCAGAGAATGATACCCGCCGCGAAGACGTCCGCGCGCGCGTCGATCGACTCGCCGCGTGCGTGCTCGGGGCTCATGTACCCGGCCTTGCCCTTGAGGGCCTCGGTCGCCTCCTCCTTGACGACGTCGTTCGCGGCCGCGATGCCGAAGTCGCAGAGCTTCACCTCGCCCTCGTAGGAGATGAGGACGTTCGACGGCGATACATCACGATGGACAATGCAGAGCGGCTTGCCACTCTCGTCGTCGCGACGATGGGCGTAGTCGAGCCCCTCGAGGACGTCGGCGATGATCCCGAGCGCGTGCGGTGCGGGCAGCGGGATCTTCTGCTGGGTGCACTGGCGCAGGAGCGAGTTGAGGTCGAAGCCCTCGACGTACTCCATCGCGATGAAGAGCTGTTCGTTCTCCTTGCCGAGCTCGAACACCTGGACGATCCGGCGATGGCTGAGCCGCGCGGCGAGCTTGGCCTCGTGGATGAGCATCTCCGCGAAGCGCGGGTCGTCGGCGAACGCCGGGAGGATCTGCTTCACGACCGAGAGACGCGTCGCGCCGAGCTCGGTCTCCGCGCGCGCGAGGTAGATCTGGGCCATGCCGCCCTTGCCGATCTGCTCGAACAGCGTGTAGTGCCCGAACGTCCGCGGCAGCACGGCCGTGGACGTGCCTTCAGGCGGCGTCCCAGCGGGCGGCGGATTGGACGAGACGGCGCGCATGGCGAGGACGAGGGGGGGACTTGGCTAGCAGATTCGATGAATCGCGCGAGCCGGGCCTGAACCCCATGTAGGCATCATACCCACGCCACCGACGGCGAAGCTACTTCGCGGGCGGCGGGAACGTCGGGAACGTCGACGGGATGGTCGACGGGAAGCCCGCGGGCGGCTTGAAGCCTCCGGCGTCGAAGCCCGGGATGGCCGTCGGAATCGCGAACGTGGGCGTCGGCACGGGGGCGGCCTTGCCTCCATCCGCGGCGGCGCCCGCATCGGCGGGCTTACCGCCGTCTGCGCCGACGGGCTTCACTCCACCGGCCGCGACCGGGTGCGCGGCGCCGAGCGGGGCCACGGGCGTCGCCGCGGCGGCGTTCCCGGTGTCGGGGGCCGCAGGAGCCGCGGGGGTCGCCGGCGGAGCCACGGGCGCGACAGCCGCATCCGGGGCGTCCTTCTTCAGCCCATCGCAAGCGAACAGCCCGAAGGGCGCGACGACGACCACAGCCAACGAGAACCCGAGGACGCAGCGAACGCTCATCGCGCGCAGCATACACCCGAGAGTCGCAGAGACCGAAATTCAGGCGGCGACGTCGCGCGCCCCACCACGGTTGTTCCACGCTCGGCGGGCCGGGATGCCGTGGCGCTCGAGGCCCGGGACGATGACCTCCTCGACGGTGTCGAAGAAGAGGCTCCGCGCGTCCTCGCCGCTGCAGAGCCCGAGCTCCACGCCGTCGGCCGGGGGCCGCGACGACTCGGGCAGGTGGGCGAGCTCGTGCTCCTCGAGCGACGCGAACGCGACCTCGAGGTAGTCGCCGAGGCGCTCCTTCGTCGCGTGGTCGAGCGTCTCTGCGATCGAGCCGAGAAGGCGCCAGCCGAAGCGCGAGTGACCGACCTCGTCCGAGTAGATCGTCGTGAGGAGATCGCGCAGCTCACCGGCGGGCATCTCGAGCCGCTCGGCGCCGATGAGCGAGACGGCGACGGTCTCGCTGAGGCAGCAGATGCTGAGCATGTTGCGGAGCGCTGCTTCGATCGGCGTGTGAGCGTCCTCGTGCGCCGGGTACGCGTCGCCCTCGTGAACGATCGCGTAGGCCTTGCCGCCGAGTGCCTCGACGACGGAGCCGCAGAGCACGCCGTGGCGGCGCTCCTCATCGGCGAAGCCGCGCACCTCGGCCACGATCTCGGGCGCCAGCCCGGCCGCCTCGAGCTGCTTCGAGAGCCCCTCGAAGACGATCGCCGACGAGTGCTCGTTGATCATCCGACCCCGCCATGTGGCGATCGCGGCCTCGCGCAGGTGCGGGAGGTTCGGCACCTCCGGACGAATGCGCGCGGAGACGTCGCGGAGGTCGAGGATGCGCATCACGCGAGCACCTGCATGGCGAGCGCGAGGCTGCGGCGCTGCATGCGCGGCGGGACCGGCGGCCCCCACGGCGTGCACGCGATGCCGACGGGCTGGCCCGCGTCCGCGGGGAGGTTCGCGCAGCAGTCCCAGCGATGGGCCGCGAGCGCGCCTTGGCTCTTCTCGAGGAGCTCGACGCAGCACGTCTGGACCTGCGCGGAGACGCTCTGCTTGGTACCCGGGTAGTTGCCCTCGGTCGCGAACGCGGAGGCGACGACCTGCTCGCACGACAGCTTCGGCGCGCCGGCATCCTTGGTCTTGTGGCAGCCCGACTTGAGCTCGGCCTCGTCGGCGCTCGCGTTGCCCTCGGTATCGAGCGGATCCTTCGCGTCCTCGGTCGCCGCTGCGCTGCAGCCTCCGAGGAAGACGACGGAGAAGGCCACCTTGGCGGCAGCACGCAGAGCCTTGGAATGAACGTCGGAGCGCATCGGCATCACCTCTGCCGCTGGTGTAGCGCGACCCGTTGTAGCGACAATCAGGATGATGCTGATGAAATTGTATCGATTCTCGATACAGTTTCACGAACGCGCTATTTCAGCGGCACTTCGCTCATCTGAGCGGCGATTTGCTCGTAGACGGAGCGCCGAGGGTCGTCGGTCCGGAAGACGAGGCGGAACCAGTCGCTCAGCAGCGCGACGCTCGGGAGGATGCGCTGGAGGCGCCCGGCGGCGATGTCCTTGCGGACGAGGTACTCGGGCAGCACGGCCACGCCGGCCTGCGCGAGCGCACGGATGCGGATGGCCTCGATGGTCCCGAGATGCAGGACGCCCCCGAAGCGGAGATGGTCGCCGCCGCTCGGCGCATCGCGGAAGTAGCGAAAGAGCGAGAGCCCGACGTCCGTATCGAGGAGCGTGTGCGACGCGGCGTGCTTGGCCCTGTCGAGGGGCTTCTTCTCGAGCAGCGCAGCAGCACCGACGAAGACGTAGTCCTCGCGATGGAGGCGAAGGGAATCGAGCTTCGGATCGGTCAGGCGGCTCGACGTGACGGCGCACTCGATCTCCATCGAGCGCACCCGCATGAGGATGTCGGCGCCCGACCCGAAGTAGAGATGAAGGCGGAGCCACGGCTGCACCTTGGTGAGCGCATCGAGCTGCGGCAGGATCCAGCTCAAGCCGAGCTCGTGGCGGGTCCCGATCGTCACGTCCATCGGAGCGAGCGAGCGGCTGCCCGCCGACCCGGCGCGCACGCAATCGCCGGCTGCGAGAAGGGTACGCTCGGCCGCAGGGAGCAACGCGAGGCCCGACTCGGTGAGGCGCACGCTGCGCGTCGTTCGCTGGAAGAGCGGAGCGCCGAGCTGTTCCTCGAGCTGCTTGATGCGCTGCCCGAACGCGGCCGGAGTGAGCGCGACCGATCGCGCGGCGGCCCGGAAGTTGAGGAGCTTCGCGGCGGCCGTGAAGCAGCGGAGGGAGTCGATCGAGGGGAGCATGGGAGGCTCGTTCCGCCCCACAGGCTACACGTAGCAAGATGCGACGCACGCCGGAGAGAGCGTCGATCGCGCGAACCCCTGCGCGATCGCGGCGGACCGTGGCAGTATTCCGCCCCGATGACGGCCGACGACCCGGAAAAGAGCGCGAAGGGGGGCCCGGCCCCTGACACCGCCGCCGTGGACCTCGGCCTGAAGCGGCCCGATGCGCCGCCCTCGTCGCGCCTCGGTCGTCTCGGTCGCCTCGCGGCGCTCTCGACGCGCGCGGTCCCGCTCGCGGCGGAGGCGATGCGCCGGGCCGCGTTCGGCAAGCGCCGCACAGAGGAGCAGGAGCTCGAGGCTCAGCAGCGCGCCCTCGACAACGTGAAGAAGACCGCCGAGGCGATGCTCAAGACGCTCGGCGAGATGAAGGGGCTCCCTCTCAAGCTCGGGCAGATGGCCTCGTACATCGACGGGCTCGCACCGCCCGGCTACGAGGAGAAGTTCCAGGAGATCCTGAAGAAGCTCCAGGCGAAAGCGCCTCCGCTCTCGCGCGAGGCTGCGACGAAGGTGGTCACCAAGGAGCTCGGACCGCCCGAGGAGGTCTTCGCCGAGTGGGAGCTCGACCCCTTCGCCGCGGCGAGCATCGGTCAGGTGCACCGCGCGATGACGAAGGCGGGCGACCGCGTCGCGGTCAAGGTCCAGTACCCGGACATCGACAAGGCGATCGAGAACGACCTGAAGAGCATCTCGATGCTCGAGACGATGATCGCGCCAGTCGGCCGCAAGTACCACACGAAGGAGGCGCTCGACGAGATCAAGAGCGTGTTCCTCGCGGAGCTCGACTACCGCACCGAGGCCGACAACGCCGAGACGTTCCGCGCGATGCACCGCGGCGACGACGAGATCGTCATCCCGCGCGTCTTCCGCTCGTACTCGACGCGCCGCGTACTGACCTGCGAGATGATCGGCGGCGTCGACTACGCGAACTTCTGCGAGACGGCGACGCAAGAGGAGCGCAACGCCGCGAGCGCGACGATCTGGCGCTTCATGTTCCGCTCCCTCTTCGTCCACGGCTGGCTCTACGCCGACCCACACCCCGGGAATTACCGGTTCCTCGGTGGCGGGCGCATCGCGTTCCTCGATTTCGGATGCGTGAAGGTGCTGCCGCCGGACTTGCTGGCCGGGACCAAGCGTTACATCACGACGGCGATGGACCAGCAGTGGCCCGAGTTCGAGCAGGCGTGTGTCGACGTGCTCGGCTACGACCCGACCGACAAGGAGTCGTACGAGCTCTTCATCGCGTACACGAAGCTCCTGCTCGAGCCGCTCACCACCGACGGCAACTTCCGCCACACGCACAAGGTAGCGCGCGAAGCCGTCGCGTTCCTCGTGCGAGGCGGCAAGAAGATCACGAAGCCGAAGGAGGGGCAGCTCCTGCCGAATCTCCCGAAGCCGATCCACCCGCCCCAGGAGCACATGTTCATGAATCGCCTCCAGTGGGGACTCGCCAGCGTGATGGCGGGCATCGGCGGCGAGGGCAACTACCGGAGGATCGCCGAGCCGTGGATCCGCGGACCGCACGAAGCGCCGTCAGTCTCCGCGTGACCGCCATGAAGAAGCTGCGCGAGCCCGAGAACCTCCTCGTGCACGGCGACAATCTGGTCGCACTCGCAAAGCTCAGGGCGCGGTTCGCGGGAAAGATCCGCTGCGTCTACCTCGACCCGCCGTTCAACACCGGGCGAACATTTGCACAATACAACGATTCGCTCGGCACGCAGGAGTGGGTAGCGATGATGCGCCCGCGGCTCCTTGCGCTCGTGCCGCTCCTCGCGGAGGACGGCGCGGTCTTCGCGGAGATCGACGACACGCAGCTCGCGCACCTCTCGCTGCTGATGGACGAGGTGTTCGGCGCGAAGAACCGCATCAGCACCATCACCGTGGTGCGCAGCGCGACCACCGGGCACAAGGCGATCAACGCCGGCCCGGTACACGTCTCGGACTTCATCCTCGCCTACGCGAAGGACAAGAAGCAGTGGCGCTACCGCCCGCAGGTCCGCACGCGTGACGGTCTCGACCCCGCGTACGGCACCTGGCTCGACGATCCCGACGCACCGCCCGCGAGGTGGTCGTTCCGCTCGCTGCGCACGGCGATCGCCGAGAAGCTCGGACATGCCTCATCGCGCGCCGCCGTCGCCGCGCTCGGCAAGGGCGCGTTCGACCGCCAGCTCGCGCTCCTCGCGCTCGCGAACGCGCGTCACGTGGTGAGGTTCGCGCAGCCGCGCTACGAGGCGATCGGCCGCGCGGCGCAGGCGATCGTCGACCGGTCGCGCGCCGAGCCTTCGCGCGTGCTCGTCCTCGAGCGCGAGGGTCGCTCGCCGTTCATCGTCCGCGCTGGCAATCGCATCCTCTTCCTCGGCGACAAGGTCCGCATCGTCCGAGGGCGTCCGGCGATCGTGGAGCCCCTCACCAACGTCTGGACCGACGTGCCGTTCCAGGGCATCGCGCGCGAGGGCGGCGTCGTTTTTTCGCGCAACAAGAAGCCCGAGCGCCTCGTCGCACGTGTGCTCGCCATGGCGACGGACCCGGGCGACTGGGTGCTGGACCCGTTCCTCGGCAGCGGTACGACCGCCGCGGTCGCGCACAAGATGAATCGCCGCTGGATCGGGATCGAGTCGGGCGACCACCTCGCGACGCTCGCGGAGCCGCGCCTCTCGCGCGTCGTCGCCGGCGAGGATGCGACGGGAATCAGCCTGGAGACGGGCTTCGTGGGCGGCGGTTCCTTCACCGTCATGGAGCTTTGATTGAGCGTTAAATCACTCTTTCCCTTCGTGCTCGCCGTGCTGGTCACAGGTTGCCCCAAGCGCGACGCGCCGGTCGTAACCGGCGGCAGCGACGCCGCGCCCATCGATGCCGCCTCCGACGCAGGCACGGCAGACGAGACCGACGGCGGCGAAGGTGGAACCCGGACCGAGCTCGCGGCCGCGCTGCCGTGGACCGAGGCGATCCGCGCCGACAAGTGGAAGGAGGCCGAGGAGTCGATGACGGCTCTCTCGGCAGGCGAGCAGAACAAGCCCGAGGTGCGGTTCGCTCGCGCGCGAGTGTCTCTGGCGCTCGGCAAGCACGCCGACGCCGTCGCACGACTCGACAAGCTCGAGAACGATCTGCCGCTCCTCCGCGACGCGATCGGCAAGGTCCGAGCGCAGGCCGCACTCGTGGCAGGTCCGTTCGACCGCGCCGCCGAGTGGTACGGGACCCGCTCCCAACCCTCGGCGTGGCTGGTGGCCGCCGAGGCATGGGAGAAGGCCGGCGAGCCGGCGCGTGCTCGCACGCTCTGCGACCGCGTGCTTGCCGTCGACAAGAAGCCCCGCGCGCTCGAGGAGAAGACGAGGACGCTACGCATGCGCGTGATCCGCGCGAAGGACGGCGATGGCGCGGCCGTCGTCGATGCTCGATGGCTAGCGACGAACGCCCTCGACGACACGACGGCGAGCGCCGGCGCCGATCTCCTCGAGAAGCAGAAGCCCCCTGCCCCGCTGACCGCCGACGAGCTCATCGCGCGTGCCCACCTCCTCGCCGAGGCCGGGCGCTCGGACGATGCGCTCCGGGCCGTCGAACGCGCATCCGGCGCGCCGGGCAAGCCGGCATCGCCCACGGACCTCTGCCACGCGCGCGCCGAGGCCTATTACAAGGCCCGAACGCGCTATCCCGAAGCCGCGCTCGCGTATCGCGCATGCGCCGCGCTCGGCGGTCCGCGTGCAGCAGAGGACACGTTCCTCTCCGCGCGCGCCTTCTCGCGCGCCGACCGCGACGGAGACGCGCTCCCCGCGTTTGCCTCCGTCATCCAGCGGAACCCGAAGACTACGTGGGCCGATCAGGCCGAGTTCCACGTCGCACGCGCGCACGCGCTCGCGGGTCGATGGAAAGAGGCCGCCCACGCGCTCGACGAGTACGTGAAGCACTTCCCCACCGGCCACGACAAGCGCGAGGCCGAGCGGTACCGCGCCATCTCTCACCTCATGGCACGCGACGACAAGATCGCGCGCAAGCTCCTCGAGGACCTCGCAGGTGGAACCGACGACTCGTTCTCGCAGGCGCGCTGGCAGAACCTCGCGGCGCTCGCGGCGCTGCGAGACGGCGATCGCATGCACGCCGTCGCGCGCTGGTCAGACGTCGCGCGCGCGAGGCCGCTCAGCTGGCCCGCGCTGGTCGCTCGTGCGCGCCTCACCGCCGCGAACGCGCCGCTCCCGCTCACGATCGACCCGCCGGAGACGAGCAGCAAGCCCGAGCCGCTCGCGATCGAGCTGCCGCCCCCGGTCGACGTGCTGCATCGCATCGGTCTCGACGGCGATGCCGAGGAGGCGCTCCGGGAGCGCGAGTCGGTCGTCGTCGCGAACGCGGGTGGACGCGGGACGGAGGCGCTCTGCGGAGCCTACGCGCTGCTCGATCGCGGCAAGCGCCGCTACCAGATCTCGCTCCAGATCCCCGCGGCGATGCTCGCGAGCGCGCCCGGGCCGAAGAACCGCTGGGCGTGGGACTGCGCCTACCCGCGGCCTCACAAGGGCAGCATCAAGAACCACGAGGCGACCTCGAAGCTCCCGCCCGATCTGCTCTGGGCCGTCATGCGTCAGGAGAGCGCGTTCGACGAGGAGGTCATCTCACCGGCTCGCGCCGTCGGCTTGCTCCAGCTCATGCCGGAGACGGCCCGCGCGGTCGCGAGCGGCGCGAGCCTGCCGCATGAGGAGGGCTGGCTCGTCCGTCCGGACCACAATGTACAACTCGGTGCACTCTACATGCGTGAGCTGCTCGACAAGCTCCACGGCATCGTCCCGCTGGCCGTCGGCGCGTACAACGCCGGTCCTGAGGCCATCACCCGCTGGCAATCGCACGCCAAAGGCGAGACCTTGGACGTGTTCGTCGAGACCATCCCGTTCCTCGAAACGCGCGGCTATGTGGTCCGTGTCATGGGAAACATGGCTCGTTACGGCTACATGGAACGAGGCGAGCCGGGCGTACCCGCCGTGTCCCTCGACCTTAATTAGGCTAGAGTGCGCCCCCCAACGTGCTCGGGCTCTTCTTCGCTGCCGTCTTCATCGTTCTGAACGGCTTCTTCGTGGCGGCCGAGTTCGCGCTCGTCAAGATCAGCACGACGCTGGCGAACACCCAGAAGGCGCCTCGCGAGGACCCTCGCATCGAGCGCGCCCGCAAGGTGGTCTCGCGACTCGACAGGTACCTCTCGGTCACCCAGTTCGGCATCACGCTCGCGAGCCTGGGCCTCGGCTGGATCGGTGAGCCCGCCGTCGAGTCGCAGGTCGACCGCGCCGCGCGCTTCCTCACGGGTCACGAGCCGGGCAAGATCCTCCACTACGTCGTGGTCGTCGTGTCGTTCGCGATCCTCACGTTCGGTCACGTGCTCTTCGGTGAGCTCGTCCCGAAGCTGATCGCGATCCAGCGCTCCGAGCCCGTCGCGCTCGGGTCGGCGCGGCTCCTCCAGCTCATCTACATCGCCTTCCAGCCGCTCCTCTGGATCCTCGAGAAGGCCACCAAGCTCATTCTGCGGAGCATGGGAATGAGCTCCGACGCCGCGAGCGAGGGCTCGCTCTCCGAGGACGAGCTGATCGGCATCCTCGCAGCGAGCGCCGCACGCAGCCCCGGCGGAAAGAGCCGCGCCGATCTCTTCGAGCGCGTTGCCCGCTTTGCCAACCGCACCGCTCGCCACGCGATGGTACCGCGCGTCGACGTGTTCATGCTCCCGCTGGGTACGAGCGGCGAAGAGGCGGCCAAGCAGCTGCGCACGCACCAGTACTCGCGCGTCATCCTCACCAAGGAGAAGAGCGTCGACGAGGTCGCGGGCTACCTCTACGCGAAGGACTTTCTCCTCGACCCGGACAACGTGAAGCTCCCGTCGCTCGAGACCGTGAAGCGCGACCTCCTCTTCGTGCCCGAGACCCAGAGCCTGCTCGATGTGCTCCGGGACATGCAAAAATCGCACATCCCGATCTCCGTCGTCGTCGACGAGTACGGCGGCACGAGCGGCATCGTCACGATGGAGGACCTCCTCGAGGAGATCGTCGGCGAGATCCGCGACGAGCTCGACGAGGAGCACGCCCGCATCGTCAAGGTCGCGAACGAGAGCAACGCGTGGGACGTCGACGCTCGCGCCACGATGGAGGAGCTCCGTCACCTCGGCATTCACATCGAGGACGAGGACGCCGCCGAGACGGTCGGTGTCGTCGTGCTCAACCACCTCGGGCGGATCCCCCGCATCGGCGACAAGGTCGCGCTCGGGCCGGACGGCACCGCCGAGATCACGAGCGTGAGCCGCCGGCGAATCATCCGCGTGCGCATCCGTCTCCAGGG
The DNA here is from genome assembly GCA_025351875.1 of Myxococcales bacterium. Classification (GTDB taxonomy): domain Bacteria; phylum Myxococcota_A; class Polyangia; order Polyangiales; family Polyangiaceae; genus Labilithrix. Next base: position 40,504 of record JANXVA010000788.1, read on the forward strand.
CGCACCGCTCTCGAAGCCGTGAACGCGGTGGCCGCGCGGAGAGAGCCATGAGCTACGGGGTGCGCCTGATGCGGCTCCTTGCCGTCATCGTCACGGTGCTCTCGGTGGTGCTCGTCACGCGTCTCAAGCTCTCGACCGACCTCACCGAGCTGTTCCCGCGGACGGTCGAGGCAGAGACGCTCGCGCGCGTCACCCACGTGTTCGGCGGTGGTGACGTCGCCCCCTTGCTCGTCCGCGGCGACGACCCCGCGGAGGTCGAGCGCGCCGCTCGCGAGGCGGCCACGGCGCTGCGCGCGTGCGCATCGGTGGCGCAGGTGATCGAGGAGATGCCCGCGCCCACCCCGAGGAGCGGCGAGGCTCCCGATCCGACGGCCGCCTGGCGCTTCGCCGGGCCCATCGCGCGCGACGAGCTGGCTCGCGCCGTGACGCTCGAGGGCATGAAGAAGCGCCTACGCGACACGCGTGCACTTCTCCTCGCCCCCGGCGCAGGCGAGGTCGCCGACAGGCTCGCACGCGACCCGCTTCGACTCACCATGATCCCGTGGGAGGGGCGCGTAGAGATCGCCGCTGGCGCCCGGACGAGCGGCGGCGGCGCGTTCGTCGCGAAGGAAGGGCGGGCTCGGCTCCTCATCATCGAGCCGCGTGGCAAGGTCTTCGACTCGGGTGCCGCAGCGCGCTTCACGTCGGAAGCGGAGGCCGCGATCGACGGGGTGCGACGTGCGCATGCGAACGTCGTGCTCGCGCTCACGGGCGGCCACGTCATCGCGAAGCAGACCGAGGCGATGATGAAGGGGGACCTCCAGAAGAGCGGCATCCTCTCCGGCATCCTCGCGTCGCTCGTGTTCGTCGCGACGTTCCGCCGTCCTCGCGCGCTCCTCGCGGTGCTCCCTCCCCTCGCCGCGGGGACGCTGTGGACCACGGCGCTCGCGGCGCTGATTTATCCACGGCTCTCGGCGATCGCGACGGCCTTCGCGGCGGTCGTCATCGGCGTCGGTGTCGATACCGGCGTGCACGTCTACGGACGCCTCCTCGCGGCGCGGCGGGAAGGCCGTTCGCCCAGCGAGGCCGCGACGATCGCTCGGAGCGAGACGTGGAAGCCCACGCTCGGCGCGGCCGTCGCGGCGGGTGCGGCGTTCGCTTGTCTGGGGCTCAGCGACATCGCAGGCATGCGTCAGCTCGGCGTTCTCTGCGCGTTCGGCGAGGTGCTCACGGCGGTGGCCATCCTTCTCGTCGTGCCCGAGATCGGAGCATGGCTCGAGCGCGGTCCTCCCCCGCGCGAGCTCCGGCTGCCGTTCGTTGCCGCGCTCACGGCGACGCGACCGCGGGCGCTCGCGGTGCTTGCGGCGGCGGCGGGTGCCCTCGCCCTCGCCCTCGCGTTCGGAGCGCCTACCATCGATCACGGTGTGGTCGCGCTAGACGCGCGCGTCTTGCCCGCGGCAGGCGTCTACGACGAGATCTATGCGACGTTCGGCGGCACGCGCGGACAGCTGCTCGTCGTCTCCGCGGATGCCGACGAGTCGCGTGCACGCGCGCGCTCGGACGCGGTCGCCGAGGTCGCGGAGAAGCTCGCAGCCGACGACGTGATCGAAGGTTTCGACGCGCTCGGCACCATCGCGCCTTCGCTCGCGGCGCAGCGCGCGCGCCTCGATCTTCGAAATGCCCTGGATTTACCGGCCAAACGCGCACTCCTGGCGAGGTCGCTCGCCGACGCGGGCTTCGCGCCGGAGGCGTTCGAATCGGCGCTCGACGCATTCGCTCACCCGACCGAGGTGATCACGGACATCTCCGCGAGTGACGATCCCGCGCTCGCGTGGGTGAAGCGCAGGCACCTCGGGAAGGACGAACGCGGCACGCTCGCGGTGACATTCATCCGCCTGTCGAAGGATCCCGGCAAGGCGGCGCAGGCGCGCGCGTGGCTCCGCGCGGCCGACCCCGAGGCGGTGCAGACAGGCTTCGCGGATCTCGAGACCTCGCTCAAAGAGACCATGGCGCGCGACCTGCCGCGCGTCCTCGCCGCGGCGATGGCGATGGTCGTGCTCGTGCTCGGAGTGTCGTTGCGGCGGGCAAGCGCGATCGCCCTTGCGGTGCTGGTGCTCGTCGTCGAAATCGCCATCGTGCTGCTGTTGTCGCGTCTGCTCGGCGTCCGCTGGCACGTGTACGACGCGCTCGTTCTCCCGGTGCTGCTCGGGATCACGCTGGACGAGGCGCTCTTTCTCCTCGAGGCGACGCGGCGCAAGGCGTCGGTGGAAGATGCGCTCGCCGAGCAGGCGCCGCTTGCGGCAGCGACCGCGCTGACCACCGCGGCAGGCTTCGGCGCGCTGATCGTTTGTCGCTTCGGAGGGCTCGTCGATGTCGGCAAGGTCGGCGCACTTGGCTCGGTGGCGGGTCTGGTCTGCGCGCTCCTCGTGATCCCGGCGGGCTTCAGGCTCTGGATGTCGCGCGCGCCGAGAGCGTAGGCGCGTGGAGCTCGCGACGGCCACGCTCGCGCTTGTGGTTCACCGCGCCGTGCCATTCGCGGGTTGCGACCGGGAGACGCTCCGCACTAGAAGAGGTGCGTGACTGATCTCGATCTCGCTGGCGCTCTCGCGCTTCCGTCGGTGCTGCCGCCCGATGGGGTGATCGTCACGCGCCTCGCCGAGATCGCCACGCGCGCAGAGAACAGCCCGCGCCTCGACGTCGCGGGGGTACGCGGCTGCGCAGACGCCGTCGTCATTGCCGAGCTCGTTCGCGCGGGGCGCGCTCCGGTCGTCGCCGTGACGTCTGACGGGGATGCCGCCCGCGCGCTCGCCAAGGACGTGCGCTTCCTGCTCGGGCCGAGCGGCGACGGCGACGCCGAGATGAGCGAGAGCGACCGCGTCCTCGTGCTCACGACGCCGGAGACGTCTCCCTATTCCGACGTCAACCCCGACCGTCGCTCCGCGCTGAGTCGGATGGCCACCCTCGGGCACCTCGCGTGGCAGCGGCCCTTCCGCGTGCTCGTGGTCCCCGCCGCCGGCCTCGTACGCAAGCTCGTCCCGCGCGGCGTCGTCCGCGAGCACACACACCGCGTGCAGATCGATGCCGACCTCGATCGCGAGCAACTCGTCCGTGCGCTCACCGAGTCGGGCTATCTCCGCGTGCCGGTCGTGGAGGACCCCGGCACGTTCGCGGTCCGCGGCTCGCTCCTCGACATCTGGCCCCCCGGAGGCGACGACCCTGCGCGCATCGAGCTCTACGGCGACGCGGTTCTCTCCATCAAGTCGTTCGACGCGACCTCGCAGACGACACGGCCAGATGCCGCTCGCAAGGAGCTCTGGCTTCCGCCCGCACGCGACACGATCCTCGCGAAAGAATACGTCGAGCGCGCCCGCATGCGCGTCGCCCAGCTCGCCGACATGATCGACTGGCCGACGATGAAGACGCGCGTGCTCGTCGAAGACGTCGCGACCGGCCGCGCGTTCTTCGGCGCCGACGCGTACCTTGCCGCGTACTACGACGCGCTCGTCCCGCTCGGCGACTACCTCCCAGCCGACGTTCGGTACGTCCTCACCGATCCGCGTGAGACCACGCGCACGATCCTCGACGAGCTCGGTCGCGCCACGCAGGATGCCGCCGCCAAGGCGAACGAGCCGCAGTTCCTCCCTGAATCGTTCTTTCGCTCCGAGGTCGACATCGTCCGTGACCTCGCCACGCACCGCGTGGTCGTGCTGCACGGCGCCGCCGTCGCGGGTGAGGGTGAGGGCCTCGCGGCGTACGAGGTCACCCGCGATGTGGTCCATCTCGCGGCCTCGGACAACGAGGAGCTGACGCGCGCGGTGAAGGCCGCGCGGTCGACCAAGGGGCGCTCGGGAACGCTCGCACCGGTCGCGCGGTACATCGCCCATTTTCGCGACAACGGTCTGCGCGTGTTCCTCACGGCGCGCGCACAGACGCAGGCAGAGCGCCTCGCCGGGCTCCTCCGTCACCAGGAAATCCGCTGCCGCATTCGCGGCGCGTCATTCGACCCCGCGTGGCTCCACGAGCGTGCCGCCCGCGCCGGCCACGGCGAGGAGGACGACGACGCGCAGATCATCGTCGGACCCCTCGACCGCGGCGTCATGCTTCCCGGCGAAGGCTTCGTCATCGTCACGGAGGAGGAGATCTTCGGCGGCCGCGCGCATCGCGTCCGCGAGCGCAAGACACGCCGCGACAACGCGCGGCCGTTCGTCGAGGATCTCCGCTCGCTCAGCGTCGGGGACTACGTCGTTCACGTCGATCACGGCATCGGCAAATACATGGGCCTCGTCCACCGCACCGTCGGTGGGCTCACCGTCGATCTCCTCGTCGTGGAGTATGCGTCTGGCGACAAGCTGTACCTCCCCGTCTATCGCTTGAACCAGATTCAGAAATTCGCCGGCGCCGAGGGAGGCGAGCCCAAGATCGATCGCCTCGGCGGCGCGACGTTCTCGAAGACCAAGTCTCGCGTCGAAAAGGCCGTCAAGCAGATGGCCGACGAGCTGCTCCGCCTCTACGCCGAGCGTCAGGCGCAGCCCGGCGACGCCATCGAGCCCGCGAGCGACGACTACCGCGCGTTCGAGGCGACCTTCCCGTTCGACGAGACCGACGATCAGGCGCGCGCGATCGAGGACGTGAACAAGGACCTCGAGACGGCGCGCCCGATGGATCGCCTCGTCTGCGGCGACGTCGGCTTCGGCAAGACGGAGATCGCGATTCGCGCCGCGTTCCGCGTGGCGATGGCCGGCAAGCAGGTCGCCGTGCTCTGTCCGACCACGGTGCTCGCGCAGCAGCATTTTCGCACCTTCGAGGCGCGGATGGCCGACTACCCCATCACGCTCCGCGCGCTCTCGCGGTTCCAGGGCAAGAAGGAGTCCGACGAGACGCTCGCGCGCCTCAAGGACGGCAGGGTCGACGTCGTCATCGGGACGCATCGCCTACTCTCCAAGGACATCCACTTCAAGAACCTCGGGCTCCTGGTCATCGACGAAGAGCAACGGTTCGGGGTGACGCACAAGGAGCGGCTCAAGCAACTCAAGACGAACGTGGACGTGCTCACGCTCACCGCCACGCCCATTCCGCGCACGCTGCAGCTCGCCGTGGGCGGCCTCAGAAACATGAGCGTCATCACGACGCCACCCGCGGATCGGCGCGCCATCCGCACCATCACCTCTCAGCCGGACGACGCACTCGTCAAGGAGGCCGTCGAGCGAGAGATGGCGCGCGGAGGTCAAGTCTTCTACGTCTA
>JANXVA010000099.1 GCA_025351875.1 Myxococcales bacterium
GTGACGACGAGCGCCTGCCCGGCGAGCGCGCGTTCGTGATCGCGTGCCGCGCGATGAATGGTGTGCCCTTCCGGCATGGCAGAGTGACGTGGGGTCGACCCTGCGCTTCGGCAAGCTCGGCTCCGCCATTCCGTCCTCCCCGTGCCACCCGAGGGCTTGTTTCCACCACTTCCTCCGTGTGACTACGAAGGTCGAAATGCGAACGGGCCCGCCTCCACATCGTGGAGACGGGCCCGTCGCTGCCTATCGAGTCAGTCTCGAGTCAGAGGCACGCCACGATCAGGGCGCGTTGCACGAGGCCGGCTTCGCGGGCACTGGCTGGGTGCACTTGTTCCCGCAGCAGTCCGGAATGCCACCGCACACCGCCGGGGCCGTGTTGTTGCGGCGTGAGTTGACGCATGAGCCCCTGCGGTGAGCCGCGTAGTAGCTCTCCGTCATGAACTCGCCCCCATTGTTCGTCTTGGCGCAGACGGGGGCGGGCGGGCCTGAGGGCTGCGCAGGCCCGGTGCATCCGTTGGCGCAGGTCGTGAGGTTTGCCGTCCAGGTGTTGTTGGCCGCGCAGATCTGCGAGGTCTCGGCGCCGGTGTTGTCACCGGCCGCGTTCGCGCAGCGTGAGTCGACGAGACCGTTCTCGTTGCCACCCGCGATGGCGGAGCCGACGCAGGCGTTGCACGCGTTGGTCGCACCGGCGGGCACGATCGCCCGACCGTTCTTGGAGCGACAGAACGTGGTGTTGGCGGTGCATGCCGTGACGGTGGTGCCGAGAAGGCCCGCCGCCGTACAGGTCACGAAGCCGTCCTTGCCGGTGAAGGGCGTCCCGGGGATTGCCTGGTTGTTGCCCGAGCAGACGAGGGAGTTCGGGACGCACTCGGCGACGCACGCCGCCGTGCTACCTGCCGTCTGGCAGGTGCCGATCGTGCATGCCGTGGGCGCTCCCCACTTGCCTGCGGCGTTGCAGGTCTCGGTCGCCGCGTTGCCGGGTCCGCCGTCGGCGAGCGTGCAGCGCATCGCGCCCGGGGCGCACTCCGCGCCGCAGAGCTTCGCGCTCTTGCCCGCGAGCGAGTACGTCACGCACGCGACGATCGAGGGACAGCTGGTCGCCGTCGCCGACCACCGGCCGTTCACGCAGGTCTGGAACGACGTCGAGTTGTTCCCGGCGCAGCGCTCCTCACCGGCCGTGCACTCCACGGAGCAGAGGCCGCCGCCGAGGCCGTTGTCCCTGCAGACGCCGAGCGCGCAAGGAGCGCCCGCTCCGAGCGTGCCGGTCGCGTCGCAGGCGCGGAAGTTGTCGCCGTCGCACGCGCCCGCGTTCGAGATGCACGCAGCATCACCGCAGACCGCCTTCGACGGATCGGTCGGGCTGGGGAGGCACGTCTTGCCGAGGCTGCAGGCGGTGACGGTGCCGGAGAACGTTCCGTCGGCGGCGCACGCCACGGTGCTCGTCCCCGAGCAGCGCGAGGTGCCCACGACGCAGGACGTCGCGCAGGTCGCGTCGGTGGGCTGGACTGTGTTGTTGTTGTTGTTCCCCTTGCTGCCGGGAACGCAGAGGGCAGCGCCGGGACAGACGGCCGAGATGTATTTGTATCCCGCGGGCGTCGCGACGCACTTGGTCACGACCTTGCCGACGTTGGCGGTCGGAGCCTTCGGGTTCCCGCAGAAGGCGAGGTTGTTGGGCAGGCCTGGGCTGCACTCGCTCGCCTGACACGAAGCGGTCGGAACCCCGGCGACGTCGCCCGTCGCGACGCAGAGGGTGCCCGCCGCGCATGCGGTCAGGGTCAACGTGAGGCCATCCGTCGAGGTGCCGAGGTTCTGGACGCCCGCGCACTGCGTGGAGCCGACGACGAGCGCGCCCTTGCATGTGCCCGCGTCGACACACGCCGTGCCCGCCGGGCACTTGACGACCTCGAAGCCGCCCGCCGCGTTCCTGCGGAGCGCGGTCGTGGCGTCGGTGCAAACGTTCGGGTTCGTGTCCGAGAGGCATACGCCGTTCGAGCAGCGCTGGCCCACGCCGCACGGCTGGTCGGTCTGGCTCTGCCCGTCCGCACCGCACGCCGTCGCAACAGTGTCGCTCTTGCAACTCCGCGTGCCCGGCGCGCACTTCTGCGTGCTGCCGTCGATGTTGATGACGATGT
>JANXVA010000047.1 GCA_025351875.1 Myxococcales bacterium
CCGTTCGATCACCGCAAACCCTAGTCCCATGAAGACGGATCGCACCAAGCGAAGCCGCCCTCGGCTGCGCGCGCACCCGAGGGGGTCAGCGGCGCTTCGCGCCGGGGGACGCCTGCGGTGAGGCCTCCACAAGAGCATGTACGACCTCTCGGTCTTTCGACCGGGGGGTCGTCGTGTTTTGGTGCGCTACGGCCTCTCGCTTTTTACGAGCAAGGGTCGTCGTGTTTTGTGGATGCTGAGGGCGAATGAGTGCTGGTAGCCTCGGCCGCATGATGGCCCGCCGCACTACCGTTCTTTCGACTCTCGTTCTCGCGCTCGGCGCGTTCACCGCCCTCGATGGATGTGGTGTTGGAGGTGCTGGCGCGGCCGTGCGGCCCAAGGAGGCGACGGCTGCGGAGGGGCTCGGCGAGGCGCCGTGCCGCGAAGCGGAGAGCAGCGGAGAGCCGCTCGTCGTCGACTGGAAGCCGGAGCAGCGCGGCGACCTCGAGCTGATGATGAAGGAGAACGTCGCGATCGTCTCGTACAGCTGCAAGGGCTTCAAGCTCCTCAAGGACTGCAAGGTCGACGGGACCTACGGCTTCCTCGGCATGAGCCGCAAGGAGTCGGTCGTGAAGCTGAACAACGCCGACGAGGTGAAGGCGAACCTTCCGCTCGGCGGCATCGGCATCGCGGGCAGCATCAGCGCGGAGATGGCGCGCGGCTCCACGCTCGACGTCGCGATGATCATGATCGGCAAGGTCAAGACCACGTGGGCGAAGGTCCAGGCCGACGAGCTCAAGGGCGAGTGCGAAGGCGCCACCCACTTCGTCAAGGGAGCGATGGTCGGCGCCTTCGCGATGCAGACGGGCACGAAGGGGCAGGTGAAGACCGCCGCGCAGATGTTCGGCGCCAGCGCGAGCGGCGCGTCGACGAGCGAGAAGAACGTCCAGAACAAGGACGGCGACATCGCCGACTGCGCGAAGGCGTCGCCCGACGACAAGAAGGCGCCGGCGCAGTGCCAGGCGTTCATCCGCCTCGAGTTGAAGGGGATCATCCCCAAGGCCGCGCCCGCGGCTGCCGGTGCGACCGCCGCTCCGCAGCCAGCCGAGAAGCCTGCGGGCAACGACGTCGCCGTCGCCGAAGCCACCTGCCCGAAGGGGCTCGTCATGGCCGAGGGCAAGTGCACCGAGGCGAAGTCGGCCGCGGCCTACCTCTGCAACCCGTCGAAGGCGAGCGAGTGCGAGGAGCAGTGCGGCAAGGGCAACGCGCCGAGCTGCGGCGCAGCCGGCTCGCTCTATGTGACGGGCGGCGGCGGAGCCTCGCGCGACGAGAAGAAGGCGCGCGAGCTCCTCACGAAGGGTTGCACGGCTTCCGACACGAAGAGCTGCACGAACCTCGGCGTGCTCATGCTGCAAGGGCGTGGCGGCGCGAAGGACAGCGCCGCTGCGGCGAAGAACTTCGAGAAGGGCTGCGGCGATGCCGACGCGCTCGCGTGCAACATGCTCGGCACGCAGTACAAGACCGGCGACGGCGTCACGAAGGACGACACGAAGGCCGTCGCGCTTCTGCAGAAGGGCTGCGACGGCGGCAACGACGCCGCGTGCGGGTCGTACGGGAAGATGCTCCTCGACGGCGTGGGCACGACGAAGGACCCGGCAAAGGCGAAGACCGCCCTTCGTCGCGCGTGTGACGGCAACCAGCCGCAAGCGTGCATCGACGTCGGCAACATGCTCGAGGCGAGCCGAGACGTCATCGGCGCCAAGATCATGTACCAGCGCGGCTGCTGGCGCGGGAACATGCAGGCCTGCTTCGACAACGGCCGCATGGAGCTCGGCTTCGGCGGACAGAAGGACGCCGCGAAGCGTGCGTTCGAGATGGGCTGCATGCGCAACGACAAGATGTCCTGCGCCGCGATGAAGGTCCTCTACGGCGGCAAGCAGCCCGTGTTCCCCGGACCGGAGACGATGGAGGCCTCGAGGCGTTGCGACATGGGCGGCTCGCCGCACGACTGCGGCGTCGCCGGTCTGATCAACCTCGCCACCGGGAACCCGATGGGTCAGTCCCAGATCGAGCGCGCCTGCATGCAGCAGGACGGCCTCGCCTGCGCCGTGAAGAACGCCAAGAAGTAGCGAACGCCGTGCTCTGGTACATGCTCATGTCCGAGGAGCTCCGCATCTGGGAGCAACGGATCGGCGCATGGGTGGCCCAGTGCCAGGGCTGTCGTCGCGAGGCCTGGCAGCTCACGTTCCGCGTCTGGCGAACGAAGGGCACGGGGATGTCTCCGCCGACGCCCTACGGCGTGGTGTACGGGGAGTGCCATCAGGTCCGCTGCAGCGGGTGCGGAGCCGGGACGAACGTCGGGCACCCAGCCCAGTGGGCGCCGGCGATCGGGCCGGCGTACACGAACGAGAGCTACCCGCCCGTCTACGGCACCCCCCAGTACGTGACGATCGCGTTTCCCGCGATGCGCTGAGAGCTGCTGCGGGCGCCCACCTGAAATCACCTCGTTCGCGCCCGGATCCGCGCGCGTTGAAATCATTACGGTTTCCTGCCGGACGGTGTGCCGCTCCGATCGAGACGCGTCCGGGACGAAATCAACAAATGCCGCAGATTTCCCTCGGTGCCGAAGTTTGTTGAACCATTTCAACGTGGTCAACGAGAGGGCCAGCGACCTCATGGGCCTTTGGGCGGTGCAGGGCGTCGGGGTGGTACTTGCGCCTACCGTGGTCGCGCGCTAGAGCGGCCGTCCACACCGTCGGAACTCTGGCGGTGGGAACAAGGAGCGTCGCGGTATGCGTTCTCTCAAGTCGGGTTTCTTCGCCATCGCTTTTGCTGGTCTCGCCGGCACCATTGCGGTCGTTGGTTGCAGCGCAGACGGCGCGGGTGGAACCGTTGATGACGGCGACGCGGCCGTGGACCCGGGCTCGACGTCGGGCTCCGTCGTTCCGCCGAAGGGCGACGACCCCGTCCCCCCGGACGCCGGCAAGGACTCGGGCAAGAAGGACAGCGGCCCGAAGGTCGAGGCTGGCGTCGATGCCGGTCCGCCTCCGCCGGTCGAGGGGACGGCCTGCACGACCCCCAACAAGATCGAGAAGAAGAGCTGCGGCGCCTGCGGCAAGGCCGAGACCGTGTGTCTCGCGGTCGACGGCGGAGCGACGGGCACATGGAGCCCCTACGGCTCGTGCAACGGCGAGCTCGCGGGCGGCTGCGTCCCCGGTGCCGTCGTGAACGAGGATTGCGGCAACTGCGGCAAGGTCACCAAGACTTGCACGCAGTTCTGCGCGTACACGTCCGGCGCGTGCACCGGTCAGCCCATGCCGAGCTGTGTCCCAGGAACCGTCACCTATACGAACGCCGGTTGCGCTGCGGCCACGTACCGAAGCCAGACGTGCCTCCCCACGTGCACGCTCGGCTCTGTTTCGGCGACGTGCGCTGAGCCGGTCAACGCCAACAAGATGACCATCTCGGCCACGGTTGGCGGGGTCGTCACTGCCCCGTGGACGCTCGCGGCCTCGCAGGTCGGCAAGAAGGTCAGCGGCAGCTGCGGCGGCGCCGCGTCGGTCAGCTCGACGGCCA
>JANXVA010000106.1 GCA_025351875.1 Myxococcales bacterium
ATCGCGCCGCTCTCCGGCGGGGGCGGATCCTTCGAGTGGTCCTTTGGTCCAGGCGCGGCCGGGTCGTCGCCGGCGCATGCATACATCGCTACGGGTACGACGAAGACCGAAGCCAGGGCCATGAGGATGCGACGCATGAAAGACCTCTCGTGATCAGGGGACGACTTGAAGCGCGGTGAGCGGTGAGCGCAAGTGAGCGGCGTGGTCTCGACGTGATCCGGGTCAGTCGCAGATCCCGAGCGTGACCTTCCCGGCCTGGATCCCGGCGGTGAAGGGCCGGCAGGGACCTCCATCGCATTCCGCGGCGGTCGCGCAGAGCCGGTGAGCGCCCCCGGAGCAGGAACCGGCGATGCAGAGGACCGCGCTCGTGGGGGTCGCCTCGAGAGGAGGGCATGCCGTCGTGGTCGTGAGCGCGGCGGTCATGCAGCAGACCTTGGCGAGGGTGGTGCTGCATTCAAACGACGTGCTGCACTCCCAGGCCGCGTTCGCAGTCACCGAGCAATTGGCGGCGGACATGGTCGAGCAGCTGACATCGCCACAGCACGTGTCCTGCCCGGCGGGACACTCATTTCCGGTGACGCCCGGGCACGCGGTTCGCAGCGACGATCGTGGTTGTGCATCGCAGCCCGCGTCTGCTGCATCGCCGGCATCGGCCGCTCCTTCGGTTGACGCATCGGAGAGGGCGTCGCCCGAGGCCCCATCGAGCACGGCGCCGTCGTTCTCCGGAACGCAGACGTCTTGAAAGCAGCGCAGGCCTGCGTTGCACGACTTGTTCGGGAAGCAGGTGCCACCGAGCTCGCCTTGCGGTTTTGCGCCGTCGCTCGAAGGGTCGTCGCCGATACAGGCGAGCCAGCCGACTCCGGCCGCGACCGCGAACGCGAAGGAAAGCGCAAACCGAAAGCGTGACATCGCCCACAGTGTGCCATTCCGCGAAGAAGTTCTCCATCGCCCTGACGACATCACTCGTCGGTCGGCGGGGGCTTCGCGGCGAGCTTGTCGAGCATCCACGACGAGGCCTCGGAAGCTCCGATGCGTGGCGGCATGGTCGAGCGACGGAGCTCTTCGTTCGCCGACAGCACGATGCGCCGCCACGAGATGCGACGGAGCTTCAACGCGCCGAGGATGCTCGGCGTTCGGTCGATCGCCGAGGTGATCTCGTCGAGCGGAACGCTCATCGAGAACGGACGAAAGACCTTCTCGCGCATGTTTCCGCCGAGGTCGGTCAGGACGTTCACGCTCGTCACCTCGTCGTCCTCGAGCAGCTCGATGACGAGATCTCCGTCGAGCCAGTCGCACGCCCCCGACGCGAGCGCGGCGAAGACCGAGAGGACCGCGGCCACGCCCGTATCCCGCGCCGAGATCTCGCTCATTCGCGCGAGCAGGGCGGCGCAGTCCTCGCGAGAGGTCACGGCGGTCTCGAGGTCCGGTTGCGAGAGCTGACCGCACTGCTCCAGGTGGGAGAAGCGCATGCGTCAGGGTACCACGCGAACGCGGCGCGCGGCGGACGCTGGAAGCGCCACCGCGCGCGCATGCGCGTCGCTACTTCGTCAGCGTGAAGAGCGCCGGGACGGCCTTGGCGGTCGTCTCCTGGTACTCGATGTCGTTACCCTTGACGCAATAGTCGAACGTGCGCGCGCCGCTGGTGAGCGTGTTGCCCGCCGTCGTGTACTTGTCCGTCGTGTTGTCGGTCGTGGAGTCGCCGACGTCGCAGGTGCAGCTGCTGTCCGCCGCGACGTCGGTGCACGTCGCAGTGGCGAGGCCAGTGAATTTGACGGCGGTTGCGACGTCCGCGCAGGTGCCGATGGCGTCCTTGCACGTCTTCGGGACCGCGAGGGTCGCGGTGAACTTCACCTCGGTCTTGCGGGTGATCTTCGTCGCGTCCGCGAAGACGACGCCGCGCGCCTGGAACTTCACGTTGCTCTCTGTGAGGCCCGGGCACTGCTGCTTCGCCGAGGCGAAGGCGCCGTCGGGCACGCAGCCGCTCGTGACGCGCCAGAGGCCCTTCACGTCGCCGCCGCACGCGACGAGTGGCGTGCAGTTCTTGTACTGGATGTCGATGAAGCCGCCGGTGATCTCGACCGCCGTGGCCGAGTCCGCGCCCGCGTCGGTGCCGGCCTCGCTGGTGCCGCCTTCGACTCCGGTGCCGCCTTCGCTCCCGGTCCCGCCGTCGGCCGTGCCCGGTCCCGAAGAGCTGCTGCCGCCGCAGCCCATCCACGCGGCCGAGCAGACGAGGACCGTGGAACCCACGAGAAAGAACTTCGACTTCATGACGTCACCTCCGAAAAGAAAGCCAACCCTTGGCAACCAAAGAGGCATCGTACCAGACGACGGGCCGGGCGCCCGCTCCCGCCAAAAAACGAGGCTCTAGAGCTCGATGCGACGCGCTGCGATCGTGACGTCGCCTTCCTGCGTTTGCACCGCGCGCGCGTCGCGGGCACCGAGCACGTCTTGCGCGATCGGTGCCGCCGAGGCTGGGGGCAGACCGGGCGTGACGTCGAGGAGCGTGAGCGAGCCTGGCCGTCCGCCGTCGATCTCGAAGACGAGCTCGATGCCTGCGGCGGGGACGGCGCGGAGCACGAGCATGTCGTTACGCGGGATCGCCGTCTGGCCCTCGACGTCCACGCGGACGCCTGGGGGAAGAAGGAGAACGAGCGTTCGTGCGCCGCGTGAGGAGACGAGGCGCGCACGGACCGTCGAGCCCATCGCCCGTGGGGAACGCTCGAGGACCTCCGCCCGCGGAGCCTCGAAGGAGACACGGGGTACCTCGGCGAAGGGGACGCGCGGAGCACCGGGGATGAGGACGGTGTCCGTGCCGACGCGGACCAACGAGGGATCGCCCAGCGCACGCACCATCGCTTCGGGCGGCTTGCCCCAGGGCATGTACCCCCACGCAGCCTCGACGTACACGCGCGCGCGCGGCGCGACGCCGTCGGGCACGTCGTCCTGACGGAACACGATGTTCACGCGCTGCGGCACCTCCACGGAGAAGGTGGGGACGAGCGTGGCGAGCGCCGTGAGCGCGAGGACGACGACTGCCGCGGAGAGACCGAGGATGCGATTCGAGCGAGCGCCCCGGGGCGCCGGGTCGGGCGAAGCGCCGAGCGCCGGGAGCGTCGTCACGAGCATCGTCGACGAGACGCTGAGCACGGCCGGGACGATGAGGCCGAGACCGTCGTAGGCGAGGATGGCGATCGGAATCCACAACACTGCGCCGAGCAGTGCGGGGATGGCCGCGGAGTAGTCGATCGGAAGCCAGCCGATGAACCCGGCCACGAAGGCCGGGACGACGAAGAGGTAACAAGCGCCCGGCGCGAACACCGCCGCGAAGACGCCGAGCGCTCCCCAGGTGAGCCAGGTCCCCGCCCAGAGGACCTGCGGCGTGGAACGGCGGGCCGCAAACCGAGCGGCCGTGAGCCCCGCGGCGATGCTTGCAAGATGCACGGAAAGGCTCGCCGGCAGCGGATGGGCGACCCACGGGACGGGGATCGCCCCGCCAGCCGCGAGCAGCTTGCCGACCAGCACGGAAGCGAGGACCGCGGCCACGAGCGCGGCGAGCGGCGCCAGCAGCCCGAGGCCCCACGCGCGCACGCGGATCGCGCCACCGAGGACGAGGCAGAACGACAGCAGCGCGAGCCCGACCGAGGCCGATGCCGGCCAGCGCACGATGAAGGAGGAGAGAACGTCGAACCAGACGGCGTCGCGGGAGACGTCGCGCGGCGACTCGAGCTCGGGCCCGGACTCCGCGAGCGCGCGCACCATCGCGAGCGCCTGGTCGCCGTGGTGCTGGAGCGTTCCGGGGTCGGCGTTCTCGAAGGAGTCGAGAGGCGTGTGGTAGTGCTCGACGCCGGCGATGTTCGCGAAGTTCACGCCGTGCGCGGAGAGCTTCACGCTCGAAAAATCCGTGTCGTTCGGCATGCGCCGGTAGATCTCGTAGAAGAGCGAGGACGTCACCGGTCGCTCGCCACGCCGCGCGAGGAGGCCGACGACCCACGAATTGCCGGTGCTCGTCTCGAACATGGCGCTCGGGCCTCGACTGCCGCGCGCATCGACGTTCACCACACCGCCGATCGTCCTCGCGAGCGGATGCTGATGAACGAACGCCTCGGCGCCGAGCAGCCCAGCCTCCTCGCCGTCGGTCAGAACGAGGATCACGTCGCGTCTCGACGGCGGCGAGGCGGCGAGCGCTCGCGCCGCTTCGATGACGGTTGCGGTCCCCATCCCGTCGTCGCTGGCGCCGGGGCTGCAAGGAACCGAGTCGTAGTGGGCCATCATGAGGATGGCCTTGCCCCCAGGCTCACGGCCCGCGCGCGTCGCGACGATGTTCGCGACGCGCCCGCAGGTGCCGTGTCGCGTGCAGGACATCGCGCGCTGGATCTCGGTGCGCCACCCGCTCTTCACGAGCTCGGCTTCGAGCCAGGTGCGCGCCTCGGCGCTTGCCTCGGTGCCCATCGCGCGCGGGCGGCCGCTGCTCGAGAGGACGCGCTGCGTCTCGCGTGCGCGGATCGAGGAGAAGCGATCGGGCGGTGTCTCCGTGCCCTGCGCCGCAGGCGGCCGATAGCGGACGATCGCGACAAGGAAGATCGCGACGAAGAGGAGAAGGACGGAGAAGAGCCGGCGAGTCATGGAGAGGTGCGGCGCCGAGACTACCCCGCGCGCGGACCACGCGACGCGCTCATCGGCGATGTCACGGCAGGTAGCGCAAGACCAATCCTTCCATCCTCGTCGTCATCAGGTTGCGCCCCCATCCACCGACCACAGCGGCTCCGTCAGGCTGGAGGATGAGCGCTTCGAGGCCCGACTCGCCGGCGAGCCGAACGACGCCGCCGCGGCCGAACGTCGCGTCGAGGGAGCCCGTCGAGGTGAGCCTGACGACGACGCCTCGTGACGCGGCGCCGGTTCCCGCTGTCCCGACGATCACGATCCGCTGCGCGACGTCGACCGCGATACCCGCGGCGACGCTGCCTTTGCCGAGCCCGAGATCGACGTTGTTGAACGTGCTCTCGATCGCGCCCTGCATGTCCAGCCGTACTGCCCGGGCGGTGGCGTCACGAGTGCCGGCGATCACGACCTTGCCGTCGGCTTGCACCGCGATGGCGCCCGGACTGTCGAGCGAGCCGACGATCGTCTCACCGCCGCTTCCGAAGGTCGTGTCGACGGCGCCGTTCGACAGAAAGCGCACCACCGCGACGCCCGGGATGGAGAGGTCGGAGAGCGCGATGAGGCCGCAGGCGACGACCCAACCCGACGTGCCCTGCTGCACGGGACCGACGCACGCGCGCGCCGAAGTCGAGCCGCTGTACACGCGTTTCGCGATGCCGTTCGTGCCAAACGCGCTGTCGAGCGCGCCGCTGGCGGTGTAGCGGAACAGCGCCATGTCGTACGCGCCACCACTGCCAGCGCGGGATAGGTCGGACCCCACGAGGTACCCCGTACCGTCGGCGGCAATGCCGGACACGCTCGCGAAGGCGTTTGGCGCGGCGGCGGTCCCCCCGGACGCGAACGTCGCGTCGGACGTGCCGTCGACCGCGACGCGGATGATCTTCGATGGCGCGCTGTCGCTCGTGAGTACGAGCTTTTGATCCGCGCCCGCGGTCACCGCCTGGACGTGGCTCGGCACGATGCTCTCCGCGGTTCCGCTGGCGAAT
>JANXVA010000079.1 GCA_025351875.1 Myxococcales bacterium
TTGCGCGAGACTTGATCACCCTCGTGATGCAGCAGCAAGGCGGAAAGCTCTTCAACAGGAAGGAGTGAGCGCCTAAATGCGCTCGACGCGGACGGAGGGCAACGACCTTGCCCCCGCCCCGCGGCGCCTTGCTAGAGCATCTGCGGCGGGGTCATGGAAGGCGGAGGAAGGCGGAGGACGAGGATCGTCCGGCGCCGTACGGTCGTCCGCGGCCCCCATATCCTCCGGTGAAACCGCCCCGCTGCTACCATCGGGATCCGCACGCCCACTTTTGAAATCTCTGGCTGGGAACAGCGTCCGGGTTCGACCCCCGGAGGGGCCACTTAGCTCGACGGCAGGCACTCGTCTGCGTGATCGAGGGAGTCCGCCGACGCGGTCTCAGGGCTGAACGGTCCTGACGCGCTATTTGCTGCAGACCGCGAGCACCTGCTTCATGTCCGTCTGCCCGGCGATGGCCTTCGCCACGCCATCCTGCAGCAGCGTCGTCATGCCGCCCGCTCGCGCCACCCTGCGGATGTCCTCGACGAGCCCCTTGTGGGCGACGAGGTTGCGCAGCTCGTCGTTCATCACGAGGACCTCGTGGATGCCGACTCGCCCCTTGTAGCCAGTGTTGCGGCACGTCTCGCATCCCCTCGGGCGCCACACGTGGAAGTCCGCACCGAACGTGACGCCGAACTTCCCCTCGAGCTCCGCCTCGTCGTAGGCGCGCGTGAGCTCCGCGAAGTCCGCCTCGTTCCCCCGCTCGCACGTCCGGCACTTCGAGCACAGCGTCCGCGCAAGGCGCTGCGCGACGATCGCCAGAAGCGAGTCTCCGAAGCTGAACGGATCGAGCCCCATGTCGAGCAGACGCGTGATCGTCTCGGGCGCCGAGTTCGTGTGCAGCGTCGAGAGGACGAGGTGACCCGTCAGCGACGCCTCGACCGCCGTGCTCGCCGTCTCGTGGTCGCGCATCTCGCCGACCATGATGACGTCCGGGTCCGCTCGCAGAAACGCGCGCATCGCCGACGCGAACGTGAGCCCGATCTTCGTGCTGACCTGCACCTGCCTGAGGCCAGGCTGCGTGATCTCGACCGGGTCCTCGGCAGTCCAGATCTTCGTGTCGGGCTTGTTGATGTCGCCGAGCGCGCTGTGCAGCGTCGTCGTCTTGCCCGAGCCCGTCGGCCCGACGCACAGGACGAGTCCGTACGGCTGGTTGATCGCCGCGCGCAGCTCGCGCAGGTTGCGGTCGCTGAAGCCCATTTTTTCGAGGGGCAGCGGCTTCGACGAGGCGAGGATACGCAGGACGGCGTCCTCGTTCTTGTTGACCGTCGGCAGCGTCGCCACGCGCAGCTCGATCGTGTGCTCACCGAGCGAAAACCTGATTTTTCCGTCCTGCGGCTTTCGGCGCTCGGAGATGTCGAGGCCCGCCATGATCTTGATCCGGGCGATCAGCTGGTTGCGATAGGCCGCGGGCACGCCTTGGTACGCGAAGCACTCGCCGTCGATCCGAAAGCGAACGGCGACGTCGCGCTCCTTGCCGTTCGGCTCGATGTGGATGTCGGAGGCGCCACGACGAAACGCGTCGATGATGATCTGATTGACCACCTTCACGATGCCGCCGTCGGCCTCGCCGCCGATGCTGACGTCGCGCGAGTCGTCGTCGTCGTCGACCTCGGCACCGGCAAAGGCGTCCTCCTTGCGGAGGTCACGGAGCAACGTATCGAGCTGCTGCCCCTGCTGCGAGGGCGTGGCGGCCGACTTGGCGAGGTACTCGTCGACGAAGCGCCTGAGCTGCGACGGGACGACGAGCACCTCGTCGATCCGGCGCTTCACGTGGAAGCGCAGGAGCTCGATGGCGTCGACGCCGAGCGGGTCGCCAATCGCGACGGTGAGGCTCGTCGCGGTCGACGCAAGCGGCAGGACTCCATACTTGACGATGATTTCACGCGGGACCTGCAGCGCCGCCGCAGGTTCGATGCGGTACTCGTCGAGGTCGACGACACGGAGCTGGAATTTCTTTCCCAGCGTGACCGCGAGGTCGATCTCGCGAACGATCCCCATCTCGACGAGGACCTCCCCGATGCGCTTGCCCTTGCGCTGCTTCTGTTCGCTCAGGGCACGCTCGACGGCCTCCTCGGTGGCGAGCCCCGCCTCGATGAGGATCTGACCGAGCCGCAGCTTGCGGCGTGACTGGAGCGCCATCGCGGTGTCGACGCTGCTGCTCTCGACCTCGCCCTGCTCGACGAGGACCTGGCCGATCGGCACGTTCCGGTTCGCGACCTGCGCGTCGACGCCGCGGCGGAGCGACTGCGGACCGACCATGCCCGACTCGACGAGCATCTCGCCGAGCGGCGCCGCCGTCTCGCGCGCGTTGACGCCGTGGGCATAGAAGAAGATCGCCCGATAGGGCCCGCTCACGCCGGGCGGGTAGCCGCGGAACCCGAGGTTCGAGTTGATCGCGGACGACGAGACGTCGACCTCGAACGTCGTGCCGCCGGCGACGTGGATGCGAAAGCGCTCCATGGGCGCGCCGTCGGCGGGTGCCGCGCTCACCTGGCTGCCGGCGGCTCGATGGAACGCGATGTAGGCAACCTGCTCCGCGGCGAGTGAAGCGCGACCGAAGCGGTCGAAGTCGACGGGCAGATCGGCCATCGTCGGGTTGAAGCCATCGAGCTTGCCGCTGCGGACGTGCCCATCGAGAAAGCCGATCTCGACGTAGGCCGCACCGCTCGTCGCCGCCGGTGCGTTGGGCGCACGTCTCGCCAGGGAATTTGCCACTCAGTCACTACGGCGCGGCAGCCCGTTCCTTAAGCGGACGCTTGTGGCCATCGACGTCGCGGGCGGGCCGCGCTTGCCCATCACTTGAACTTGCTGTGGCACTCCTTGCAGGTCGCCTTCATCGTGGCGAGCGCATCCGAGGAGGCCTTCTGGTCCTTCGCGGCCGCCGCCTTGCCGAGCGCCGCTGCCGTGGCGTGGAGCTTGTCGGCGAGCTTGTCGAAGTCGGGGCCCTTCGAGAACTCCTTCACCTTCGTGCTCGTCGCCTGGATGCGGTCCGACACGTCCGCGAACGCCGCGTAGTCCGCGTCCGCGTAGCTCGCCGCGCCCGCCTTCTTCATCTGCGGATCGGCGACCGTCGCCTGGACGTCCATGACGGTCTCCAGCGACGTCAGCTTCGCGACCTCGCCCGACGGGACGTCACGATGGGGAGGACCGCACGCCGCGAGGGCTCCAGCAAGCGCGCCCGCGGAAACGAGGGTGAAAAGGAGACCTTTACCGTTCGACATGGCCGGCAGACTACTGACGGACGCCGTCAATATCGAGGCGATCCGTCGGCCTGGCCCCCGCACCGCCTGCCCGCGCGACGTGGCGCGCTGGCACATCGCGTGCTACCGCGCACCGCGATGACTTTGCGCTTCGGCCTCGGGCTCGCCGTTTCGACCGCCCTCGCCACGCTCGGGATGCTCGTTCCCCTCGCCGCCTGCTCGAGCGACGACCCCGCCGCGGCTGCCCCCGAGCCGGTCGTTCCCGACGCCGCGCCCGCGCCCGACGCCTCGCCCCCCGTCGAGGTCGACGCCGCGCCGCCCAAGGTCATCCCCAAGCCGACCTTCCCCGAGGTGCAGAGCCGAGGCGGTCCCGTCATCAAGGATCCGAAGGTCGTCGCGGTCGTCTTCGCGAACGATCCGCTCGCCTCGAAGATCACCGATTTTACGTCCAAGGTCGCCACCTCCGCCTACTGGAAGGGCGTCGGCCTCGAGTACGGCGTCGGCCCGATCACGGCGATGCCCACGATCACCATCGCCGTCGACGAGCTGGCCCCCGCGGCCATCACGTCCGGTCAGATCGAGGCGTGGCTCAAGGGCAAGCTCGCCGGGCCGACCCCCGCGTTCGGAACGCCGGACGCGAGCACGCTCTACGCGATCTACTACCCGACCGGCACGACCATCACGATGGATGGCGCCGGGGAGCGAGGGCAGAGCTGCGCAGGCTACGGCGGCTACCACTTCGAGATCGACGCCGGCGGAACGCAGGTCGGGTACGCCGTGCTTCCCCGCTGCCTCGACATCGACGAGCTCACGATCGCCGCGAGCCACGAGTACTTCGAGTGGGCGACCGATCCCTTCCCGAAGACCAAGCCTGCCTTCAACAAGCTCGACGACGACCACTGGGCCTGGCAGGCCGCGTTCATCGGCGAGCTCGGCGACCTCTGCACGTTCCTCGATCGCGAGAACCTGAACCCCGCCGACATCGGCTTCGAGGTCCAGCGCCAGTGGTCGAACAAGCTCTCGCTCGCGGGCAAGTACCCGTGCGCTCCGACCAAGTCCACGCCTTACCTCCAGGCGATCCCCACCGCCGAGGATCTGGCGATCGTTCCGTCGACGAGCCTGTTCGGCAAGAGCATCAAGACGAAGGCGATCCGCGTGCCGCCCGGGGGCGAGCGAACCATCGACGTCCTCGTCTACTCCGATCAGGCGGCCGGACAGTCCGTGCCGATGCGCGTCATGAGCTACCAGCAGTTCTACGGCGGCAAGGGCGGCGCGAAGAGCGGCTTCACCTTCACGCTCGAGGAGTCCTACGGCAAGACCGGCTCGACCGTTCCCGTGACGATCAGCGCCCCGAAAGATTCCGCCTCGGACATCATGATGATGCTTGCGTACACGAGTCAGACCACCGTGAACTACTGGCCCGTGCTCGTGGTCAACGACACGGACGCGAACGCCGCCGCGGGGAATCCCTCGGTCCTCCCCGCCTTCACGCCCCCGGGCGCCGCACGCAAGCGGCTCCCGTTCACGACCCTGGGGATGGCGAGCGCGCGGCCGCGACTGCCGTAGCCTCGTCCGCGGCGCCGAGCTGCATCAGGCGAGCGCGCCGACGGACTTTTCGACGCTCGTGACGAGCTCGTTCGAGCCGACGAGCTGGTTCACAGCTTCGATGTCGCGGTAGAGCGGCCGGTCACCGGTCATGGGCGCGACGCGCGCGCGCACCGTCGCGAGCGCGGCCTGCACGCCGCGACTCGGACGCAGCGGCGCGCGCTGATCGAGTCCTGCCGCAGCCGTCATGATCTCGATCGCGAGGCAGACGCGGACGTTCGTGACCACCTCGCGGAGCTTCTTGGCGCTCACGCTTCCCATCGAGACGTGGTCCTCCTTGCCGGCAGAGGAAGGGATCGAATCGACGCTGGCGGGGTGGCAGTAGATCTTGTTCTCGCTGACGAGCGACGCGCTCGTCACCTGCGCGATCATGAACCCCGAGTGGAGCCCGCTGCCCGCGGCGAGGAACGGCGAGAGCCCGGTCGAGAGCGCAGGGTTCACCAGCTGCTCGACGCGCCGCTCGCTGATGTTCGCGAGCTCCGCGGTCGCCATTGCAGCGAGGTCGAGCGCGAGCGCGAGCGGCTGCCCGTGGAAGTTCCCGCCGCTGATGATCTCGGTCTCGCCGCGATCGACGAAGACGCTCGGGTTGTCGGTGACGCTGTTCACCTCGCGCTCGAGCACGCTGCGAACCCACGCGAGGGCGTCACGGCTGGCGCCGTGCACCTGCGGCATGCACCTCAGCGAGTAGGCGTCCTGGACCTTGCTGCAGTCGCGATGGCTCTCGGCGATCTCGCTCTCGGCCAGGAGCGCACGGAGGTTCTTCGAGACGACCTGCTGCCCCGGATGAGGACGGGCGATGTGCAGGCGCTCGTCGAACGGACGCGTCGAGCCCTTCAGCGCTTCGAGGCTCATGGCTCCCGCCACGTCGGCGGCGACGCACAGGCGTTCGGCGGCGAGGAGCGAGAGCGTCCCGAGCGAAGCCATGAGCTGCGTGCCGTTGATGAGCGCGAGCCCCTCCTTGGCTTCGAGGACGAGCGGCTCGATCCCTACCGCCTTCAATACGTCGGCGGAGGGGAGCATCGGGCCTTCGCCGAGCTGCGCTTCGCCTTCGCCGATCATCGTGAGGGCCAGGTGTGCGAGCGGCGCGAGATCGCCGCTCGCGCCGACCGACCCCTGCACGGGGATCCGGGGATGGACGCGCGCGTTCAGCAGCGAGACCAGGAGGTCGACGAGCGAGGCGCGCACGCCGGAGTGGCCGAGGGCAAGCACCTGTGCGCGGAGCAGCATCATGCCGCGCACCTCGGCGGACGAGAGGTTCGGCCCCACGCCCGTCGCATGCGAGCGCACGAGGTTCTGCTGGAGCGCGCGCACGTCGGAGGCGGAGATGCGCGTCTCGCTGAGCGCGCCGAAGCCAGTGTTCACGCCGTAGACGTTGGGGGCGGCATCTCCCGCGGTCGCGATCGCCTCGATCGCCACGCGAGAGCGCTCGACCTCGGCACGGGCCTCGTCGGCGAACGCGACGCGGCGGCCGCGAACGGCGACGTCCTCGAGATCGGCGAGCGACAGGGCCAGACCGACGCGAACGGGAGACGCTGACTCGGACATGGGCTCGCATCTAGCGCGGAGACCGGCGCGCCAACATCCCAAATCCGAAGGCCGTTAAATGGATACCGACCGGGACCTCACGAAGAGGAACCGGCCGGCGGGAGAGCCTCGGGCTCGATGCGCAGATGCGCGGATCAGATCAGCTAGTTTCTCTGTTCTTCCGTTCGGGTGCGCAGAGCTCCTGGGTCTTCGGACGTGGCGGTTTGACGGTGCGAGGTGGATGGCGAAGGCGGAGGAGATCTCGCGGCGATTCATTCGAGTCGGGCGAGCTCGCTCGGGCTTCCGCCGGTCTTGCGCCGGCGTCGGCTTCTGGCCGACAGTAACCTACACTCGTGCACCAAGTGGGCCGGCCTCGGAGGGTGAGGTTGAGGTGTCTAACAGTGCGGAATGTCGCGGCACGACAGCTTACGTGGTGGGATACTTATCCACCTTGTGGGGGTAGATAGATCCATGTAGGAGTGACCGCGCACGAGGAGGCGATCGCATCGCACGGTTGAGTCGCATCATGACTATGCTGCGCCCGCTCATGAGACGCCTGGTGGTCGCTCTGCTGCCCGTGTCGGCGCTCGTCGTGCCGATGCTCCTCGCAACCCCCGCCCGCGCGGACGACACCGAGGTCCCGACGGACAGCGAGATCCCGAAGGACCTCCCGCGCCTCGTCCTCGACAACGGGCGCGTCGACGTACCACCGGCCGATCCCGACGCGTACCGGTTCGTCCTCCACGGTGAGCACCAGATCCGATACCAGGCGCAGCGGAGCTTCCCGCTCGTGTCCACCGCGAGCGACATCAACCGCAAGCCGGGCCTCGTCAACGACTCCATCGGGCAGAATCAGTTCGTCACGCACTGGCTCCGCGTGACGCCGCGCCTCCAGGTCCGCGACACCCTCGAGCTCGTCGGCCAGCTCGACGTCCTCACCGGCGTCCTCTTCGGCGAGACCGCCCACGGCACCAGCGCCGACGCGACGCCCCGCGACGACTACAACGGCTTCAGCAATCTGCAGCTGCGCTGGTTGTATGCACAATACAGGCTTCCGGTCGGCGTCGTGCGCATCGGACAGCAGCCGAACCACTGGGGCATGGGCATCCTCGCCAACGACGGCGACCACCCGACCCTCTTCGGCGACTACCGGTATGGCTCGATCAGCGAGCGCATCCTCTTCGGCACCAAGCCGGGCGGCGAGGACAGCGATGTCACCGTCGCGCTCGCCGGAGACCTCGTGTTTCGCGACGCCAACGCGCGGCTCTCGCGCGGGCAGCAGGCCTTCCAGGGCGTGCTCGCGGCCTTCTACGAGCACGACTACAACAAGCTCGGCGTCTTCACGACGCTGCGGCACCAGCAGAACGACAAGACGAGCGGCTCCGATCTCTTCCCGTATACCGACACGATCGACGCGCTCGCCGTCGACCTCAACGGCCGCGTCGCGGTGCCGGTGCCCGGCCATGACGCGTTCCTCTTCGCCGAGGCCGAGGTCGCGTACATCGCCGGCTCGACGAACATCCTCCGCACGGCCGAGCAAGCGCTCGACGGCAGCAAGACCTCGATCCGCAGCTTCGGCGGCGCGGCAGTCGTAGGCATCGTGCACCGCAGCTTCGCGAGCGGCGTGTGGGCCGACGCCGACGCGTCGAACAAGGAGAAGCACGACGCCAGCGCCAGGACGGCGAGCCAGCACTACCTCGGCAAGGCCTCGGCGCACGGCGTGCCGTACGGAGATCTCGTGGGGCAGGTCGAGGTCGGCTACGCGTCAGGCGACGCTGATCCCCACGACGGCACGGAGCGGCGCTTCGTCTTCGACCCCAATCACCGCGTCGGGCTCATCCTCTTCGACGAGGTGATGCGCTGGCAGACGGCCCGCTCCGCGACGGCCGCGACGGACCCGCTCCTCACGAACGCGAACCGCCCCACGCCCGGCGTCGACCTCCTCCCCTCGAACGGCGGCGTCTTCGGCGCCCAGTACGTGAACCCCACGTTCATCTACCGGCCCAGGCACTTCATCGACCTCAAGGGCGGCATGGTCGTCGCCCAGTCGACGGCCGACGTCGTCGACCCGTATCGCCTCGCGACGCAGGGCTCCTACGTGAACTACCGCGGCGGGGATCGGCGCAAGAAGGACCTCGGTGTGGAGCTCGATGCCGGCTTCGAGGCGCGCTTCCCGCTCGACTACGACCTCAAGGCGGTCGTCGGCGCGCAGGCCGGCCTCCTCCTTCCCGGCGGGGCCCTCGAGAACGCCGACGGCGTCCGCATGCCGCCCCAGTGGATCGCCATCGGGCGTCTCGGCCTCTTGTTCTGAGGCTGCACGCCGAGCTTTCAGTCGGCGGACCCGAAATGAAAAACAGGCGGCCGGCACGATGCCGGTCGCCTGTCCCTCATTCACACGCGACTCGCGCTACGGCTTCGGCGCGGGCGCGGGCTTCTTCGGCTGGACGGGGTCCTTCGGCGGAGCGACGACGGTGCCGCCGCCGGGAGTCTTGACCATCTCCTTGACGGTCTGCTCCTGGTCCTCGATGTGGAACTCGACGCGGCGATTGAGCGCGCGATTGAGCTCCGTGTCGTTGGCGACGAGCGGCGTCTCCTTGCCCATCCCCTTCGCGGTCAGGCGATCGGCGGCGATACCGTGGCTGCTGAGCCACTTGATCACCGAGTCGGCGCGCTGCTGCGAGAGCTTCTTGTTGTAGTCGGAGCTGCCGACGTTGTCGGTGTGCCCTTCGACGCGAACCCGCTTGATTTCCGGGTGATCCGTCATCGCCTTGGCGACCTCGGTGAGCAGCGAGTCGCTCTCCGGCTTGATGTTCGCCTTGTTGAAGTCGAACTTCGGCTGCTCCAGGATCTGGATGAGCCCGTTCTTGATGAAGACGCGCGGGCAGCCGGTCGTCTTCGGGTCGTCCGACTTCGGACCTGCCTGATCGGGGCATGCGTCGACGTCGTTGAGGATGCCGTCCTTGTCGCGATCGGTGTCGGGGCAGCCGTTCGTCTTCGGATCGTTGGTCTTGATGCCGGGGACGTCGGGACACGCGTCGTCCTTGTCGAGGACGCCGTCGCCGTCGCGATCCGGCGGGCAGCCGTTGGTCTTCGGGTCGTTGGTGCGGACGCCGGGGACGTCGGGACACGCGTCCTCGGAGTCGGGGACGCCGTCGCCGTCGCGATCAGGCGGAGGCGGCGGACAGCCGTTCGTCTTGGGGTCGGTCGTACGGATGCCGGCGACGTCGGGGCACGCGTCCTCGTCGTCGTAGACGCCGTCGCCGTCACGATCGGGCTTGGGCGGCGGACAGCCGTTGGTCTTCGGGTCGGAGGTCCGGATGCCCGCGGTGTCGGGGCACGCGTCCTCGTCGTCGTAGACGCCGTCCTTGTCGCGATCGGACTTCTCCACGTCGGGGAACCACTCGAGACCGAAGAGGCCGCGCGCGACGGCCGCGCCGAAGCCCTTTTCGAGGAACGTACCCGCGCCCATGTTGATACGGAAGCCGTCGGCCACGTTGAAGTGAGCCCCCATGAGGAGCTCGATGGGAGTGTCGTGCCTGCCGGCACCGTCGGCGTTGGAGACGATGGTGCGGCCATAGAGCTCGGGGCCGACGAGGATCTTCTTGTCCGCGAACCGGAGGCCGGCGGCGCCGCCAAAGGTGATGGTGCTGCCGAGGCGCGTGTCGACGTAGTCCTCGCGAAGCGGGCGGAGCTCGTAGCCGCCGCGCATCGCGTACGCGAACATGCCGGCGTCACCGGCGATGTTCACGTGCGGGGCGAACCGCGTGACGTCGTCACCGTTGAACGACTCGCGCTGGCCGAGCGGGATGAAGAGCGAGCCACCGAGCGCGAGGGTGATGGGGTCGCCGTACTCGCCGGCCACGCGCAGGTCCACGGACGCGCGGATGTCGCCGACGCTCTGCTCGTGCAGCGGGCCGACGTTGGTGACGGCGCCGGTCCGCAGGGGGTGTCCGTCCGCGTAGAGCTGGAGCGGCAAGCTCAGGCCGAGACGGAGGCGATCGGCGAGCACGAGGCTGGCTCCGGTGTGGAGGAGCACCTGGTTGCGGAGCAGCGAGGAGCGCACGGTGCCGTCCGGGTTGTACGCGCCGATGACGCCGCGATAGCTGTAGTCACCGACTGCGCCCAGGGCGAGCCGGAACTTGCCGCGGTAGTCGTTCGACTCGTTCGCAAACCAGTCGCTGCCTCGCTCGGAGGGTTCGAAGACGCTGGCCGCAAAACCGGGTTGCTCGCCGGGCGCGAGCTGCGCGCTCGCGCGGTGTGCCGTCGTCCCCACCGTCGCGAGGACGGCGGCAGAAATCAAAAATCGATATTTCATTTCGGTGAGCCTCGATTCAAAAGTTCAAAGTAATTCCCAACGACGTTACGTCGAATTCGAACTCCGCTCGCGAGGTGAGATGTCTCGCTCGCGAGGTGGCGTGGCAAAGTTCCCCATTGGCGCCCGAGGGGCTCACCTGCCCGACCCGCTGGTGAGCTAGGGCGCCGGCGCGACGACGGCGTTACCGTCGAGGGTGACCGCCGTCTGGGCGAGGAGTCGGCCGTTGATCGATGCGCCGGTGTGCAGGGCGATCGCGGTCTGGCTGAGAACGACTCCCTCGAGATGCGAAGTCGTGTCGAGATCTGCGGCGCCCGAGACCTGCCAGAAGACGTTCTTCGGGACGGCTCCGCCGGTGAGGACCACCTGGGCCCCGCTGCTCACGCTCAGGTTCTGCGCGATCTGGAAGATGAAGACGTCGGTCGAGCTGCCGCTCAGCGTCACGTTGGTCGGCACGAGGAGCCCGGTGCCCCATCGGTAGACACCCGCCGTCAGCGTCATCCCGCCGATGTTTCCTGCGCCCAGCTCGGTGGCCTTGGGTGCGCGACCGGCCGCGTCGGTGAAGGCGGTCTGCATGTCGGAGACGGCCGTCGTGAGGTTCGACGGCGTGGGCACGGCGTAGTCCGAGGCGAAGAGCTTTCCCGTCACCTGCGCGGAGGTCGAGAAGACGTTCGTGGAGTCCGCGATGGGAGAAAATCCCGTGATGGCGCTCGCGGCTGCCGGGCTGATCCCGAGGTCACCCGTGACCGCGGAGGTCGGCACCGTCGAGATCGCGCTCTTGGCGAGGATCACGTAGTCGCCCGAGGCGCCGAGGTCCACCGCGCCAGGCGCGAGCTTCGGCCGGCCTGGGCCAGCGTCGCCTCCGCTACCTCCCTCGCCGTTGCCTCCTCCCTCGCCGTTCTTCGCGTCTGCGCCGCTCGCTCCGCCGTCACCGCTCGTCGCGCTGGATTCGTCCGAGCTACCGCAGGCGGCCCCCGCGCTGATGAGGAGGAACGCGAGGCTGGCCCGCGAGAGCGTGGAGGCTAAGGTCGATACCGATGACTTATTTTGCATAGTGGATCTCCTGGGAGAACGTGACCTCAAGCTGCGGCGAGCCGCTGCGACCGCAATGTGGCAAATGACCACCACGGCTGGGCTTGAGGCGAAAATGCAAAGGCATCGCGCGCGGACGCCGCACTCGCGATCTCTCGCCAGCTTTGCGACGAACGACAGCGCTCGCTTGCGACCCGCTGCGCCGAGGCTCGCGCGCGCGCCGCTCGCGAGCAGGGGCAGCGAAGGAACCTCATCGCGCAACCGCTCGACGAAACGAGCGGCGATCGCGGCGAGCAAATCGAGGCGCTTCGGGAAGTAGTAAGTCAGATGTCCTCGTGGAACTCCGGCTTCGCGAGCGACGCGCGGCTGGGCCAGGCTGCGCACGCCGGACTTGCCGAGCACGCGAAGCGCCGCGTCACCGACGATGCCGGAGCCATCCATCCGCAGCCGGTACGGGGTGGCGAGGCGACCGTGCGTCGTGTTGCCGCCGGGCTCCCGACACCGTGTGCGACGGAAGATCCCGCGCCGAAGACGGAATGCCGGGGAGATCGTCGACGGGATCATGGGCTGGACGCCCTGAGGCTCGCGCCGGCGGAACCCGGGCAAAAGAGACGTGCAGGCACGCGCCGCCTCCAGTACTGCGGCGCCTAGGTGCGAACGATGGCCATGGCGAAGAACCGCTTCCAACACGTCTTCTACGTCGTCTCGGTGTTCTGCGTCACCGCGCTCGTCGGCGCATGCGGCGTGGACACCGCGCCCGACGGCCTCCGCGCAACGCCCCCCGGCGACGGGCCGATGGTAAAGTTCGACGTCACCCACAGGCCGCTCCCCGAGGTGCCTCTCCCGAACGACCTCGCGACGTTTGCCGACCCGACCAGCCGCACCGGACGCCGCCTCAACGTCAGCCTGGTCGCGCCCACCTTCATGGAGCGCAATGCCCGCGAGGACTTCACGTCGATGGAGGGGTGGGGCATCTCCTCGCCCATCAGCGTCGCGTTCGATCGACCCGCGAGCGCCGACCCGCGCGAGGCCGCGATCGACCTCGAGGACGTCGCCGCTCGAATGCAGGGCGACGAGCACGACCTCTCGAACGACCCCATCTACATCGTGAACCTGACGACCGGACTTCCTGTCTTCGTCGACATGGGCAACGGCTACTACCCGGTCACGCTTCGCGACCCGCACCGCTACTTCCCGAACGACCCGAAGGCCGGCGAGAGCAACCTCGCCTTCGAGACCGTCGAGGAGGGCCTCGGTCTTCCGCAGTCCGCGTACCGGCCCGAGCTCGACACCGACTTCGACGGCGTGCTCGATCATCCGAACACCCTTGGTAACAAGGGCATCGCCGGCGTCGACAACCTGATGACCTGGTACGAGCGCGAGACGGACACGCTCATCATCCGTCCCGTGGTCCCGCTCGACGAGAAGACGGAGTACGCCGTCGTCCTCACCGATCGCCTGCGCGGCCTGAACCGCCAGCCGATCCGCTCACCGTTCGAGAGCATCCACCACGCGTCGCAGCGGAGGGGCGTCGCGCGCCTACAGGACGTGCTCCGCGAGAAGCGCCTTGCCAACTACTTCGGCGACATCGCCGGAACGGGTCTCGAGCACGTCGCGTTCGCCTGGACGTTCACGACGCAACCGACGCACGAGGACATGGTCCTCCTGCGCGACGGTCTGTACGGCAAGGGCCCGTTCGCGCGCTTCGCGACCGAGTATCCGCCGGTGATGGACGTGAAGCAGGTCGCCGGGCCGAACCCGCAGGGGGAAGATCAAGGCGACCTCAAGGCTGCGGCGCCGGGCTCCGCGTGCCAGAAGTGCGCGAGCACGCCGTACGCGATCAAGCTGAACGACCCCGACGTGAAGGAGTCCTTCAGCACGCTCTTCAAGGAGGTGTTCGGGCTCGACGCCGGCGACCTGAAGGCGGTCGAGGACGGCTTCGGCAACGTCGATCACATCGTCGTCGGCTCGTTCAAATCGCCATATTTGATGGGCGATCCCGCGTCGCGCGATCCCGACACGCGCTTCCACGTCGACTTCCGTACCGGGAAGGGCGACGTCCAGCCGGACACCGTTCAGTGGTTTCTCTCCGTCCCGAAGAAGAAGGACCCGACCAAGCCCGCGCCGGTCGCGTTCTGGGGTCACGGCGTCACGGGACACTCCGACGAGATCCTCTTCTACGCCGGCGACTACGCGCGCCAGGGCATCGCGCTGTTCGGCTACAACAACCCCGAGCACGGACTCGTGTTCGACGAGTCCGACGAGACGCTCGCGTCGGCACGCCTCTCGATCAACTGCCTCGTGCCGTTCCTCGGCGCGTTCAAGAACGGACGCGCGCACGACCTCAACGGCGACGGCAAGCCCGACAGCGGCTGGTTCTGGTGGACCGCGCACATCTTCCACACGCGCGACAACGTGCGCCAGGGGATCCTCGACGGCATGGAGGCCGTACGCATCCTGCGCACGTTCGACGGCAAGACGATGAGCGCGCAGGACTTCAACGGCGACGGCAAGCCCGACAAGGCCGGCGACTTCGACGGCGACGGCAATGTGGACGTCGGGGGCCCGGATGTCCCGTACTTCGCGGCCGGCGAGTCGCTCGGCGGGATCATGAGCGGCATCCAGGGCGGCATCGAGCCCTACATGGTCGCGGCCGCGCCGATGTCCGGCGGAGGCTCGCTCGCGCTCGACGTCGGCTTCCGCTCGTACGGCGTCGTCGAGGCAGTCACCGGGCAGCTGCTCGGTCCCATCGTCTTCTCGGTGCCGCCCTCGGAGCGCCCCGATCGCGACAAGAAGTCGAACCACGAGATGGGCTCGCGCTGCGCGATGACGCAGCGCTCGGTCCGCATCGTCGTCAACGAGGGCGACGAGAACCACGAGCTCGAGATCGCGTGCCTCGAGCCGAACGAGCTCAGCGAACGCATGACCGTCGTCGTCGAGAACGTCGTCAACGGCGAGGTGCGCTGCGCACGCACCGGAATGGATGGGCGCTTCCGCGTTCCCATCCCGAGCAGCACGGGGGATCGGCTCGACATCCAGATCTACAACGCGGCGGACGTCGTGCAGTCGTACGACGGGTGCAAGCTGCTCGAGGGCGATGTGCCCGTCGGCCGCCGCATCAACACGTGGGAGCAGGCTGCGCTGCACGCCCTCGACGTGAAGGACGCGAGCGTCACGAAGTGCGACGAGCCCGCGGGCTGCGCGCAGTTCCGGGACTCCTTCTTCCCGGTCGGCTCTGCGCTCGTCGCACCGAACGAGGGCTTCGGCTTTCGGCGGCAGTCGCCGTCGCTGCGCCGCTTCCGCGATCTTGCGCAGGCCGCGTTCGACCCGGCCGATCCGATCGCGTTCGCGCCGTATTACATGCTGAAGCCGATGGTCGACGAGAACGGCACGCGCGTCGCGCCGCACGCGCTCCTCAACATCAACACGGTGGGCGACAACTTCGTGCAGATCGCCTCGGGGCTCACGTTTGCGCGCGCGGCTGGTGCGCTTCCGTTCCTCCCGCCGTCGGCGGCGGGGCGCTATCCCGAGTACGCTGACTACGCCACGCCCCAGGAGATCTATGACCGCCTCGGACGCCGGACGCCGATGCAGTTCCTCGTCGATCGGTCGGTCGTCGAAGGTATCGCGCGCCTCGGAAAGACGAGCGCGGGCCCGGCGTGCAAGGCGAACTACAAGAACGACGGCGCGCTCTGCACCAAGACGGCGACGATCGACCCGCTCGAGTGCAAGAACGCCCTCTACGACGCCGACTGGGTGAGCGAAGGCAACATGCCCTACGACCAGCCGCACCCCGACGTGCCGCTGCGCCTCGCGCGCGTCGCGAACATCCATGCGTCGGACAGCACGTCGCTCGCCGCGGCGTGGGAGCCTCGTCTCCGCGGCGCGCCGTTCGCGCCCGACGAAGCGGCCTGGTCGGCCAACCGTCGCGTGGTCGGACTCTTGAACCACTACCTCGTGCCGAAGGGCCAGCACACCTGGGACGTCGGCGACGTCTGCAAGGTCTGGGACTTCGCGACGTACGGCAACGCGTTGACCGCGCGCTTCTTCGCCAGCGAGGGCAAGGACCTCTACTACCTGAGCCACCCGCGCACCCACAACTGCCTGGTCAACGGCAGCTGCGACTTTCTGAAGTAGCGGCGCTCGGCGGCACAATTTGCCTCGCCGGGCGGAGCGCGGTTGCCGTGGCTGCGTCCGTCGTAATGACGGTGCCGCTCGCGAGCAACGCGCGAGCTCAGGCGCCTCCGGGCCGTCTGGAGAGACGCCGCGCCCGCGGTCGAGCCCGCTGCCCCAACGTTCGGTGCGCCGGGCGAGCTGGTGATCGCCGGTGATACCTCCATCGGGTTCTCCTCGACGAGCTACTCGCGCTCCGACGCTTACGTCGAGGCCCGGCGAGAAGCCGACCAAGAACGAGGAGCCGCAAGGCGGGGTCGAACGGACGACGTTTTCGGGACGATTCGTCCTCGGCGCGTCTGCGATGGGCGCCATCGAGACGCTCAGGGACGTGCGCGGAGTCGTGGTAGAACTCGCGCGCCCATGCACGAGCATCTCTCCCGCCGCTTCGCCGACGTAGGGCGTGTGAATCACACGGCACGAGCTCCCGAAGGTCGCCCAGGGCGTGCCCTGCTTCCGTTCGTCGTCGCGTGCGCGCTCGCCGTCGCGCCCGGCTGCGGGATCGACACCGCGCCCGACAGCGCGCGCGCCACGCCCGCCGGGACCGGGCCCGAGATCGTCTTCGATACGACGCGACGGCCGCTGCCCGAGATCCCCCAGCCGAACGACATCGCGACGTTCGCGGATCCGACGAGCCGCACCGGGCGCCGCATCAACGTGAGCCTCGTCTCGCCCACGCGCCTCGAGACCGTCGCTCGCGAAGGGTTCAACTCGCTCGAGGGCTGGGGCACGTTCGCGCCCATCACCGTCGCCTTCGCGAACACGACGACCGACACGAGCGCCATCGACCTCGACGACGTCGCGCGCCGGACCGGCGACTACGACCCCGCCGATGACCCGTTCTACGTCGTCGACCTCACCACCGGTGTGCCCGCCATTCTCGACATGGGGAAGGGTAACTTCCCGCTCGCGGTCGCCGAGCGCACCAAGTACTGGCCGAACGATCCTCGCGCCTCCGAGGACTCGCTCATCTACGAGACGGTCGAGGAGGGCGCCGGGCTCCCGCGAGGCGCCTATCGCGCGGACCTCGACACCGATTTCGACGGGGTCATCGATCATCCCAACGTGCTCCACCTCACCGGCAAGAGCGCGCGCATCGAGGACGTCATTCCCTGGTACGAGCGCGAGAGCGACACGCTCGTCCTCCGCCCGGTCGTCCCGCTCGAGGAGAAGCACGAGTACGCCGTCGTCCTCACGGACCGCCTGAAGGGTCACGACGGTCAGCCCGTGAAGTCTCCCTTCGCGGGCGTGCACCACGCCCTTCAGCGAGCGGGCGCCGAGCGCGTCAAGGCGATCCTCTCGGACCCGGCACGGCGCGCGTACTACGGCGATCTCGCCGGCACGGGCCTCGATCACGTGGCCTTCGTCTGGACCTTCACGACGCAGCCCGTGTTCGAGGACATGCGCCTCCTCCGCGACGGGCTCCACGGCAAGGGCCCGTTCGCGCGCTTCGAAAGCGAGTTCCCGCCGGTCGCCACGGCGGCACGCGCGGTCGGCACCGCGTTCGATCCGGCGGACGAGGAGCCAGGTCAGATCGACGCAAACCCCGCCTGCGCGGCGCGCAAGGCGACGCCCTACATCGTGAAGGTGGCCGGCGCTCGCGAGACGTTCAGCAAGCTCCTGCAGCAGGCGCTCAGCCTCTCCGGCGCGGAGCTCGAACGCCTCCTCGACAGCCTCGACAGCGTCGATTACTTCGTCGTCGGCAGCTACGAATCGCCCTATTTACTGGGCGATCCGAAGCACGAGGATCCCGACGGACGGTTCCAGCTCGACTTCAAGAGCGGCCAGGGCCGCGTCGCGCGCGACACAGTGCAGTTCTGGATCAGCGTGCCGAAGTCGCGCCCGGATCGGCACCAGCCGTTCCCGACGACCATGTGGGCGCACGGCACGACGCTGCACGCCGACGAGATCGTGATCCGCGCCGGCTACTTCGCGAAGCAGGGCCTCGCGATGATGGGCATCAACATGCCGGGACACGGCCTCTACCTGAACCGCGGGTTCCAGTCGGTCGCAGAGGCGTTCCTCGGTGCCGCGTGCCTCACGCCGTGGGTGAAGGCGATCGGCATGGGCCGCCACCAGGACCTCAACGGCGACGGCGAGCCCGACTCCGGTGGCCTCCTGTGGAGCGCTCACGTCTTCCATTCGCGCGACAACATCCGCCAGTCCGTGGTCGACGAGATGCAAGGGACGCGCGTGCTCCGTGCATTCGACGGTCACCTCGGTACGCAGGACTACAACGGCGACGGCAACCCGGACCGCGCCGGCGACTTCGACGGCAACGGCATCCCGGATCTCGGCGGTCCGGACGTGCCGATCAGCACCTCGGGCGACTCGTTCGGCGGCGTGCTCGCGATGGTCCACGGCGCGGTGGACCCGAACGTGACCGCTACCGCGCCGATCTCGGGCGGAGCAGGCCTCACCGACCTCGCGATGCGCTCCTCGCTCGTCCCCGACTCGGTGCTCGAGCAGGTGTTCACGCCGCTCGTCGTCGGCGTCCCCGCGCGCACGGTCGCGAAGGTGAACGACGTCGCGCAGACGCAGTGCACGGGCGACCAGCGCTCCGTGCGCTTCGTCGTCAACGACCTCACCACCTCGCGCGAGGTGGAGATCGCCTGCCTCGCGCCCGGCGAGCTCGACCTCGGCAAGACCGTCGTGCTCGAGAACCTCCGGAACGGCGAGCGCCGGTGCGCGCGCACGTCGGGTGAAGGCCGCTTCCGCATCCCGATCCCCGCGAACGTCGGCGACCGGCTCGACATCCAGGTCTACGACGCTCCCGACGCCGTCGTCTCCTACAAGGGCTGCGAGATGCTCCCGGGAGCGCCGGTCGGCCGGCGCATCTTCACGTTCGAGCAGGCCGCCGTTCAGGCAGGCCTCGTCGGTGACGAGACGAAGACGTGCGACGCGGCCTACGCGAGCACGGACGTCGCCACCGGCGCCACCAACCCGAACGGGGAGAACCGCGGCTGCCAGCAGTTCCGCGACCAGTTCTATCCCGTGGGCTCGCAGCTCGTCGCGCCGCAGGAAGGCCTCGGGCTCACGCGCCAGTCTCCGGAGGCGCGGCGCCTCTTCACGCTCGTGCAGGCGGGGGTCGACTCCAGCG
Source organism: Myxococcales bacterium (assembly GCA_025351875.1). GTDB lineage: Bacteria > Myxococcota_A > Polyangia > Polyangiales > Polyangiaceae > Labilithrix. The sequence goes on from JANXVA010000079.1 coordinate 18,989, forward strand.
ATCCGATCAACTTCGCCCCGTATTACGCGCTGCGCGCGGCGCCGAACGTCGACGGCTCTCCCCGGCCCCCGCGCGCCGTCGTGACGTGGAACACGACCGGCGATCCGAGCGTGCCCGCGGGCACCGGCTATGCGTTCGCGCGCGCGGCGGGAGCGCTCCCGTTCCTGCCGCCGAGCTTCGCGACGACGCACCCGGAGTGGGCCGAGTACGCGACCCCGCAAGCGCTCTACGACTCGCTCGGCGGCATGACGCCGAACCAGGTGCTCGTCGACTCCCACAGCCTCGAGGGCGTCGCCAGGCTCGATCGGACACGCGGCGGCGCGGCGTGCGCACCGAACTACATCGCGAGTGCGACCTGCGTGTCGTCGCCGGCAGCGAGCGAGTGCGGCCACGCGCTCTTCGACGCCGACTGGCTCGCCGAAGGCGCGAACGCGTGGGATGCGCCGCGACCGGCCGTCCCGCTTCGCGTCGCGCGCGCCGCGGACGTTCGCGCCTTCGACGCCGCGTCGTTGACGCATGCATGGGCGCCGCGGCTCGCCGGAGTCCCGTTCGCGGTCGACAGCGCGGGCTGGACCGGGACTTCGCCGCTGCTCGGCGTGCTCGATGCGTACATCATGCCCGGCGGCCAGCACGTCTTCGTCAACGGCGATCCATGCAAGAAGTTCGACGACGTCGTCTACCACGA
>JANXVA010000111.1 GCA_025351875.1 Myxococcales bacterium
CGCTCGCGCGGTCGATGGCGATCCCGCGCGTCGGCTGGGGGATGCTCGTCAGCCATCTCGACGGCGACGTCGACCGCCCGTGGGTCATGGCGCGGCTGGTCGACGGCACACATCCGCCCGCCCACAAGCTGCCGGCAAACATGACACGCACGTCCTGGCAGACATTGACGAGCACGAGCGACGGCACGCTCTCCGAGATCGTCTTCGAGGACAAGAAGGACGCCGAGCTCCTCACCGTCCACGCTGCGCGCGACATGACCGTTCTCGTCGGCGACAACGAGGCGCGCGTCGTCGGCAATCGTCACGTCCTCGAGGTCGGCAAAGATCGCACTGTCACCACGGATGCCGACGAGAAGCTCACGGTGACGAAGGACCAGAAGACGACCGTGAAGGGCGACGAGACGACGACCATCGACGGCAATCGCTCCCTCACCGTGAAGGGTAAGGAAGCAGACTCCGTCGACGGAGACCGGAGCGAGAAGGCGAAGAAGGCTCGGACCACCGACGTGGGCAAGAAGCGGACGCTCACGGTCTCGGGTGCGATGAAGGCCACGTCGAAGAAGGGGCTCACCCGCGAGGTCTTGAAGAAGCTCACCGCGTCTTCCGGCGCCGCGTGGTCGACCACGGCCGACGGCGGCATCGTGGTGACCACGAAGGGCGACTCGAAGGAGAGCGTCACGGGGGCGCGCACGCAGAACGGCAAGGCGGGCATGCAGATGCTCGTGAAGGGCGACCTGAAGGACACCATCTCGGCCGCGCACGCGGTGACGGCGAAGGGAAGCGTCGGCGAGTCGGCGAAGGGCAAGATGAAGCTCACCGTCGGCGCGGCGTTCAACGGCACGGCGCCGAGCATCGAGATCGTCGCGGAGTCCGAGATCGCGATCGTGTGCGGCGGAAGCACGATCACGATCAAGGGCAGTGAGATCGCCATCAAGACTGCGGCGCTGGCGATCACGGGCCCGCTCGTGTCGAGCGACGGCGCGACCGTCAAGCACAACCCCTGATCAGGACGACGATGGCACAGCTCGCAAGCCAGGCTCTCCGAGTGACGTTGCGCATCGACGGCGTCGCGTCCGACGCGCTGCTCCCGTCGGCGGTGCGCGTCGAGGAGAAGATCCACGCGCCCCGCCGCATCATGGTCGATCTCTCGATCGATCCCGGCGCGGTGCGCCCGAGCGACATGCTGCGCAAGGGAGCCCAGCTCGACGTCTCGATCGGCGGCCAGGAAGCGCGACGCTTCGAGGGCGTGATCCTCGCCGTGAAGGAGGTGTGGCACGGCGCCGGCCCCGTGTACTCGATCACGATCGGCTCTCCCATCGACTTCCTCGCGCTCTCGACCGACTGCCGCATCTTCCAGGAGATGGCGGTGCCCGAGATCGTCGAGAAGGTCCTCACAGAGGCGGGGATCCCGGCCGCGCGGATCAAGAAGCGTCTCTCCGCGACTTACCCGAAGCTCGAGTCGTGCACGCAGTACGGCGAGACGATGCTCGCGTTCGTGTCGCGCCTTCTCGAGGCCGAGGGCGCGTACTACTTCTTCGAGGACGGCGCGGGCGGGCTCGAGCTGGTGCTCGCGGACGCCGCCGATGGTCATCATGCCTGCGCGCCGGCAAAGCTCCCGTACGTCGCCGACGTCGGCCTCCTCGGGAAGACAGCGGTTGCCACCCTGACGGAGGTGGAGACGCTACGCGCGACGAAGGTGACGTTGCGCGATCTCGACTGGAAGAAGCCCGAGCTGAGCCTCGAGGCGTCGTCCGAGAAGAAGGGCGCGCGCGCGCGCGAGCTCTACGATCACCCTGGCGGGTACACGACGCCCGCGGAGGGAACGCGGCGCGCGAAGCTACGGATGGAGGCGCTGGCCTGTGCATCGACGGGCGTGATCGGCACGGCGGCTACGGCGCCTGGCCTCTTCGCGGGGTGCACCTTCGAGCTCGAGTCGGCGCCGCGCGACGACCTCTCGCAGGAGTACCTCGTCACCGAGGTGACGCACATGTGGACCGGGGAGGCGGGCGCGGTCGGCGCATGGAACGGGACATTCCGGGCGATCCCGAAGAGCGTTCCGTACCGCGCCCCGGCGACGACGCCGCGCCCGCGCATCGCGGGTCCGCAGACGGCGTTCGTGACCGGGCCCAGCGGGCAGGAGATCCACACCGACGAGCACTCGCGCGTGCGGCTCAGGTTCCACTGGGACCGCCGCGCGAAGTTCGACGAGAAGAGCTCGCCATGGGTGCGCGTCGCGCAT
>JANXVA010000161.1 GCA_025351875.1 Myxococcales bacterium
GGCGAGCGCACGGACGACCCGGTGCGCAATACCAAGGCGCTGGTCGAGGCGCGCGAGGGCGCGCGCCGGATGCAGCAAATCGTCTGGGATCTTCGCGCGCTCGGACGCGCCGGTGGTGAGGAGCTCTTCTACGTCGACGCGCGGACCGTGCTCGAAATCGCGTTGCGGCTCTCCGGCCCGGAGGTCGCACGCACGGCGAGCCTCGTCCTCGAGCTCGACGAGGTGCCGTGCGTGCTCGCGAGCGAATCGCGGCTCTGTCAGGTGTTCATCAACTTGCTGGTCAACGCTGCGCAGGCGATGGAAGCGCGAGAGCTCGGCGACCGCGAGATACGCGTGAAGACGCGGCATGACGAGTTGGCCGGGCTGGTCGGGATCGATGTCGTCGATACGGGGGAGGGGATCTCCGATGAGCGACGCGCGCGCATCTTCGAGCCCTTCTTCACCACGAAGGCGTCCGGTACGGGCCTTGGGCTGTCGATCTGCCGCGACATCATCGAGCGGATGGGCGGGCGAATCGACGTCGCGAGCACGGTGGGAAAAGGCACCACCTTCACGGTGTGGCTCTCGACAACCCGCGAACTGAACCGCCCCGCGCCGGCCTCGCGACAGCTCAATAGCTGAGCAGCGTGCTCAGGGCTCAGCGCGAGCTCGGGACAGGGCTCAGAAGCGAGTCACGTACGGAGTTGGCGCGGCGCTGGGCGAGCTGGCCGTAGGCCCATGCCGGGCCTAGCGCGGCCAGGATCGCGCCGAGCGGAGCCGCAACCGACGGCGCGTTCGGCGCCTCGACCAGATGACCGAAGAGCCAGGCGACGGCGGCGCCGAGCGCGGCGATCGTGAGCGTGCCGACGAGCGCGGAGATCCACACGGTGAAGCGGTGCGCGAGCGCGAGCCGGAGCGCGGCGAACATGGCGACCCCCGCGAGCAGACCGATCCACGCAGCGTTGATGGCGGCGAACCGCGACCAGAGGAGCGCGCCGGTCGTGCCGGCGACGGCGACGGCGCTCGCGGCATTCGACCACGCGGCGATCTCGCCGGCACGCCCGACGCGAGACGCGTCGAAGACGACATGGTCCACGGCGCGCACGGCGCGGCGAACGCGTTCGAGGATTGCACGACCGGCCACGGAGGATCGACGACCCTGGGCGGCCGGTTATTCGAGCGGCCGTCCGAATCCTCGAAATCACGCGGAAACTGCGGCCGCAACAGGTGGACCTGGCGAGGTCCAGGGCGAACGCGGATCAGTGCCAGAGGTCGAGCGCGAGCGGGGCGTCGAGCTCGTCCGAGCTCCACGACGCGTCCCGAGCACGATGCGGAGGCACCTGAGCGGCGGCCTCCGCCGACGCCGGCGCGTTCGGCTTGTAGGTCTGGCCGGCGCCCGGAAACGTTCCCGCGCGCACCTCGGCGACGTACGCGCTGAACGCGTCGACGGCAGCATCGCCGAGGTTGGCGAAGCGCTTGGCGAACTTCGGTTGATGGCCGCGCGAGAGCCCGAGCAGATCCGTACAGACGAGGACCTGCCCGTCGCATCCAGCGCCAGCGCCGATGCCGATCGTCGGGATCGACAGGAGCGCCGTGACCTGCTCCGCGAGGTCGGGCGGGATCGCCTCGAGCACGATCGCGAACGCGCCTGCTTGCTCCAGCGCGATGGCGTCGGCGAGCACCTTCTCGGCGCCCTCGGCTCCCCTGCCCTGGACCTTGAAACCGCCGAGCGCGTGCACGCTCTGGGGCGTGAGCCCGATGTGCCCGACCACCGGAACGCCCGCACGCACGATGCGATGCACGTGCTCCGCGACCTCCTGACCCCCTTCGAGCTTCACGCTCTCGCAGGCGCCGTCCTTCATCAGCTTGCCGGCGCTCTCGACCGCTTGCTGCGGCGACACCTGGTAGCTCATGAACGGAAGGTCCCCGACGAGGTGCGCGCGTGCCAGTGCGCGCGCCACTGCACGGCAGTGGTAGGCCATCTCCTCCATCGTCACGGGGATGGTCGTCGTGAGCCCTTGCACGACCATTCCGAGCGAATCGCCGACGAGCACCATGTCGACGCCGGCCTCGTCGACGAGGCGAGCCATCGTGAAATCGTAGGCCGTGACCATCGCGATCTTCTCGCCGCCCTTGCGTGCGCGCAGATCGGGGACCGTGACCTTCTTCGCAGAAGAAGAGCCGCTCGAGCTGTACATGAACCGTGGTCGCGGCCTCGTCTCCGGGGTCCGCGCCTTTCTCTCGAGATCTCTAGCGCTAGGATGGGCGTGCGACAAGGATGGTTTCAGGGGTCGCGCGCCCTCGCCGGATCGCATAGAAGAGACCTCACGTGAGGTCGTCCCTGCGCTTTTCCCCCCTTCCCGTCGCGCTCA
>JANXVA010000163.1 GCA_025351875.1 Myxococcales bacterium
GCTGCGTGGCCTTCACATAAACCGGCTCGATGCCGCTCCACCAGCGCTGCGCGGCGCGCTGGTACTGCGAGTACGACGGCGCCAGCATGCGTACGCGCAGGTCGAGCGGTCGATCGTAGAGCGCGCGGCCACCACGCTCCAGGCGCGCGGGTCCGAACGCGTCGAGCAGCTTCTGCGCGTCCTCCACGGGAACCCCGAGCGCCGCCGCGATCGCGAGCGGATCTTTGGTGGCCTCCACCATCGCCTCGGGCGACGGGGCGACGCGCCTCAGCCGCGTGTGGATCTTGTTCCACTCGATCTGGTAGGCGGTGAGGATCGGGACGAGGTCGTCGATGTCGCTCGCGCTCGAGATGAACACCGCGAGCTTGCCGTGGCCGTCGTAGCGGAGCGGTCGGCGGCGGCCGCGGGTCTTGGCGATCTTCCACTGGCGGACGTCGTATCCGGCGGCCTCGAAGAGCTCATGCGACTGTCCGAGGATGACGAGGTCGACGTCGGGCATGTCGTCGGGGAGGCGCGCCGCCGCATAGGCGAACGCGGAGAGGTCGGGCTCTTCCGCGAGCGCACCTGCGTGGAGGCTCGAGCCGCTGTACGCGTGGGCCTCCTCGAACGCGCGGACCCGTACTTCGCCCGACGAGCGCAAGAGCGAGTAGTACGTCGAGATGTAGAGGCTGATCTCTTCGGATTCGGGTTCCGGCGGGGTCCGCAGCATCGTCAGGGCCGAGCATAGCGTATCCTTCTGGCGTGCAGGTCCCGAGGAGCTACAACGCCGCCGTCGATTTCGTCGATCGCCACGTCGCCGAGGGCCGTGGTCGAAAGCTCGCCTTCGTGGAGGAGGGGCGAACGACCACCTACGCCGAGCTGGCGGATCGCACGTCACGCGTCGCCGCTGCGATTCGCGGTCTAGGCGTCGAGGTCGAGCAGCGTGTGATGCTCTGCCTGCACGACACCGCGGACTTCGTCGCCATCTTCTTCGGTGCGATCCGGGCAGGCGCGGTGCCTGTCCCCGTGAACACGCTGCTCACGACGGAAGACTATGCATTCATGCTCGAGGACAGCCGCGCGCGGCTCGTCTTCGTGAGCGATGCGCTCCTCGACAAGTTGCAGCCGGCGCTCGCAAGGATGGTGAAGTCGCCGCGCGTGGTGATCGTCAAGTCACCGGCGTTCACCGGGCCACGCGACCTGACCCTGTCGAGCAGCCCAGGCGAGACGCGCGTCTCGCGCACGACGCTGCAGCTCGAATTCGAGGCGGTAGTCGCGGCGACCAAGCCGTCCGAGGAGGTGGCACAGACCACGTCGGACGACGTCGCGTTCTGGCTGTACTCGTCCGGGTCGACGGGCGCGCCGAAGGGGGCGATGCACCTGCAATCGCACCTCGCGCACGCCGCGGCGCTCTACGGTCGCGGCGTGCTCGGGATGCGCGAGGATGACGTGGTGTTCTCGGCGGCGAAGCTGTTCTTCGCGTACGGGCTCGGCAACGCGATGACGTTCCCGCTCCACGTCGGCGCGACCTCCGTGCTCATGGCCGAGCGCCCGACACCCGCGGCGGTGATGCGCACGCTCGCGAAGCACGAGCCGACGATCTTCTGCGGCGTCCCCACGCTTTACGCGTCGATGCTCGCGGACCGCTCGCTCGCGGACGCGAAGGGCTCCTCGAAGCTGCGCGTCAGCATCTCGGCGGGTGAAGCCTTGCCGAAGCACACCGGCGAGAGCTGGCGCGCGCGCTTCGGGACCGACATCCTCGACGGGATCGGGTCGACCGAAATGCTCCACATCTTCCTGTCGAACCGTCTCGGTGACGTTCGCTACGGGACCTCGGGAAAACCGGTGCCCGGCTACGACGTGAAGATCGTCGACGACTCGGGCGAGCCCGCACCGGACGGCGAGGAGGGCTCGCTCTGGGTCCGCGGTCCGACGAGCTCCGTGGCGTACTGGAACCAGCGCGAGAAGAGCCTCGCGACGTTTCACGGGCCGTGGACGCGCACGGGCGATCGCTACGTGCGCGACCAGGACGGCTACTACACGTATGCGGGTCGCTCGGACGACATGCTGAAGGTGGGCGGCATCTGGGTGTCGCCGTTCGAAGTGGAGAGCGCGCTCTCGGAGCACGAAGCCGTGCTCGAGGCGGCCGTGGTTGGGCATCCGGACGGCGAGGGTCTCGTGAAGCCGCGCGCGTTCGTGGTACTCGCGGAGGGTCAGGTCGGCAGCGAGACGGTAGCCCTCGAGCTCCAGGCCTTCGTCAAGTCGAAGCTTGCAATGTACAAGTATCCGCGGTGGATCGAGTTCGTGAGCGAGCTGCCGAAGACGGCGACGGGCAAGATCCAGCGGTACAAGCTGCGCGAATGATCTCGCGTCAGGTGGAGGTGCTCGGTGAGCGCGTCGAAGTCGTCGACTTCTGCGCCCTCGCGGGCTCGGCGTCGACGCTGTCTCCGCGGTGGGGCGTTCGGTGGGGGTCGCACGCGGGCCCAGGTGACGGAGGGCCTTGACGGGCCGGCGGGGTGCGGGCAATCCAGGGGGATGGGCGACGAGACGATCACCGAGTGGTTCGCGAGCATCTACCTCCAGAGCCAGCCGACCGTTGCCATGATCCTCGACATGGTGCGGAAGAACGGCGAGAGCGTCGCCGACTACGTCTTCATCGTGGCCGACGTCACCGACGAGGCGACGCGCTTCTTCGTCGATCAGCTCGGGGACAAGCCGTCGGACCCCGACGCGCCCGGCTTCGTCGGCGCCTACCCCAAGGACGTGGTCGCGCGCGTCCTCCGGATGCTCGACGCCGAGGTGTTCGCCGAGGACGCCGCGAAGCCCACAGACGACGGGCTCATGCGACTGCTCGTCGCCGCACGCGGACAGATGCAGTGTGCAGACATCCCTGCGACGATGCCCATGTCGCGCGGCGGCAGCGCCTGACGCACGCCCTCACGGGGGCGGTGGCGCGTTGCACACGCCACCGACGCACGCCTGAGCGCCGCACGACTTTGCGCACATTCCGCAGTTGAGCGGGTCGGTGGCGAACACCGCCTCGCAGCCATTGGCGGCGACTCCATCGCAATTGCCGTAGCCCGCGCTACACGCAATGCCACACGCGCCCGACGTGCACGTCGCCGTGCCGTGCGCGGGCACCGGACACACGGTGCAGGCTGCGCCGCACGCCAAGGGATCGTTGTCGACCGCTCCGACACCGACGCACTTGGCGCCGCAGAGGTGGCTCGGCGCCGCGCACGACATCCCGCACGTGTCTGCGACGCATGTCGCGGTGCCGCCCGCCGGCGCCGGACACGCCGTGCACGTTGGGCCGCACATGGCCGGGTCCGTCGACGCGACGCACGCTCCTCCGCACTTGTGGAACTGGGGCTTGCACGTGAAGGAGCACTGCGCGGTAGTGCACGCGCTGGTCGCGTTCGCGACGACCGGACACTTGGCGTTGCACCCGCCGCAGTTGTCGACGCTGGTCATCGGGTCGACACACTGGGCCCCGCAGTTCAGCGGAGCGGCCGGGGTGCATCCGTTGGTGCACTGGAACGTCTGCCCCGCAGGCGCGCAGAGCGGCGCCGCGGCCGCACACGCTGCGTTGCACGCGCCGCAGCTCTTGGGCTTCGACAGGTCGGTCTCACAGCCGTCGGCGGCGGTGGCGTTGCAGTCGGAGTACCCATGGTCGCACGCCGTGACCACGCATTTACGGCCCTCGCAGCCCATCGTGCTGTGCGCGGATGGGCACGCGGTGCAGCTCGGGTCACCGCAGCCGTAGTGCGGGTCGATCATCGACACGCAGGTGCCGAAGCAGATCTGCTGGCCCAAAGGGCAGGCAGAGGGCGCCGCGTCCGCTGCGTCTGGCGCGGCGGCGTCCGCGGACGGCTGGCTGGGCGGCGGCTCGCTGGGCGCCGGCTCGGTCGACACTCCGGCCTCGTCGCTCGCCAGGAGGACGCCCTTCTCGTTGTCGAGGATGGAGTTGCAACCGAGGAACGCGAACGCCACGACGGTCGCGGTGATGGAGGAGGTCTTGAGCGATCGCATCATTGGAAGACACCCTGGAGCGAGAGGCCACCGCCGCCTGAGGCCGTGGTCGGAACCGCAAGAATCTTGCCGGCACGCTCGCGCGGCGGCGTGTCACGAGGCGCCGTGAGAACGAGGAGCAGACCGCCCGCGAGCGCGGCACCGCCAGCGATCATCGAGATGGTCGCAACGTTGCCGTTGCGGACGGCGTCGTCGCGCAGGCTCACTCCGTCGCTGTCGCAGCCGAGCGCGCTGCAGTGTGCGCGAGACTCGTTGCGCTTGCCGAGCGACGAGAGACCGAAGCCCGCACCGACGCCGACTCCCACGACGCCGAGCGACGTGACGACCCACCCGACGGCCCGCTGAGCGCCGCTGTGACCTTCGACGATCGGCTCGGGAAAGGGAGCTGGCGTCACGGAGCCCAGCTCGGCCAGTCGCCCAGCCGGCACCGCGACGAGCGCTGCCCCGACGTCCGGCAGCTCACGAGGTACCGAGATGCGAACGACCTTTCCCTCGCGCGCCGTCACCGTCGTCTCCCACTGCTGCCTGCCCGGCGCCGTCACCGAGATGCGATGTGTGCCGGGGTCGACGGGCACCGCCGTCCCCCACGCGCTCGACGCGACCACCAGCGCGTCGCGCTTCACCTCGAGGCCAGCGGGAGCAGCGGTCACGTCCACGGCGAGCCGCGGGAGGCGCGGCTCGAGCGCGGCGGCTCGCTTGCGCGCGACGCTCTCGCGCTCCGGTTGGTTCGAGAGCTTCGATTGCGCGGCGGCATCGTTGAACGCAACCCATGCGGTCGCGATCTTTCCGATGTGCTCGTTGCAGTCGGCGAGGTTGAACTGGGTCCCGATGCCAGGATCGAGGCGCATGCTCTCCTCGAGCTTCGGACACGCCTCGGCGTATCTTCCCGCCTGCATGAGCGTGCGCGACTCGTAGAAGAGGCCCTCCGCTGCCGCCGTCTCCGGACCGCTCTTCGGGGGTTCGGCGAGCGCCAGCGCAGGAGCGAACCAGAGGACGATGGTCACCGGGAGAATGTGTCGCTTCATATCGATCCTCGATGCCTCGGTGTCGCAAGCATGCGAACCCCGATCCAACGGACCTCGACCACGGATCGCGGCCGTGGGACCGGAACTCCCGAGAATCACGCTCCCGCGCGCGCAGAACCGCCACAGCGAGCCGAGCCGCATCGCTCGGAGCGGCTACCTCGCGTCGCGATGCGCTGAAGCGAGGGGCTGGTACCCCCGCTCCTCAAGAATCCTGGAGTGCCTCTTCGACGAGGGCTTTGGTCTCGGCGATGCGTCGCCGCTCTTCTTCCGAGCGCTCCTTCGGCCTCTTCGCCTCGGAGAGCGGGATCGCGTCGGGCATGTCGTCGTCACGTTTGCGAGTGAGGAGGCGGGCGAGGAGCCCCTTCTTTTCCTCGAACGTGAAGATGCCGTCCGCGAGCGACTCGGGAGCCTTGGTGAGCGCCCCAACCAGCTTCGGCTGACCGTCGACCCAAGCGAGCGCGAGGTCGAACGCTTCCTTCTGCGTGACCTCGAGATGACGACGCACCATGGCCGGCTTGCGAGCCGTCACCCGCACGAAGAGCGCGCACGCGAGCGCGAGCTCCTCGACACCGAGGAACGTGCCCTGATGGCGACGCATCCCTCCGCAGCCCTTCTTGTAGACGCACGCGCCGCTCAGCAAGATGACGCCGAGGCCGCATGCGACCGCCGTGAGCTCGGAGAGCGCGCCCTCGACGCGGGGGTCGACCTCCTCGTCCGCTTCGAACAGCACGAGGCGTCCCATCGACCGCGCGAGCGACGCCGTGAGGAGCTTCGGCTGCCCCACGTCCGCCTGGTCGAGCACGATCGCGTAGCCGTCCTCGGTCTCGAGGACGCCCCCCTTCGCGACGACCTTCGCGGCATCGCCCGGGGCGCAGGCTCCGCTACCGCAGCCGCCGCCGCCCTGGTCGCTGTCGGGCTCGGTGTACACGACCTGCACGTCGAGGTCGGCTGCGAGGGGCGCGTACGTCATCATCCGCCGCATCAGCCGGTCGATCG
>JANXVA010000169.1 GCA_025351875.1 Myxococcales bacterium
CTCTCCCGAGAAGGTCGCCGGTCTCGTCCTCATCAACGGAACGCACGGCAAGGTCCTCTCGACAGGCTTTCAGCCGTTCGTCTCGATCCCGTTCCTGCCGAAGCGCCTGCACGCGATTCTCGACTGGCTTCAGGATCACGAGGAGGTCGCGCAGCACCTCGCCCGCGTCTCGCGGTTGGCCGAGATCCCGATGTGGATGGGCATGCGCCTCACCGCCGGCGCCCGCGCGAGCGAGATCACGCCGCTGCTCGGCCGCTACATGGACGACGTGCTCGGACCGAGCTTCACGAACTACCTGCGCCTCTTCCAGGAGCTCGACGCGCATTCGACGTATCACTTGCTCCGTCACATCGAGGCGCCCGCCCTCGTCATCGCCGGCATGCTCGACGTCCTCACTCCGCCCTATCAGTCGGCGGAGATCGCCAGGCGCATCCCGGACTCCGAGTACATTCGCCTCTGGCGCTCGAGCCACTTCTCGATGCTCGAGCGTCCCGAGGTCGTCCTCCCGGCGATGCGGCGCTTCCTCGAGCAGCGCGCGCGGTTCTAGGTGGTCTCACCGCCGATGTCGAACGGGTGGAACGAGTCCGCGGCGGCGTGGATCGCGGAGATGGGAGACCTCGGGGACTTCGGGCGGCGCTTTGTCCTGGACGAGCCGATGATGGCGCTTGCGCGACGGCGTGCCTTCGCGTCCGCGCTCGACGTCGGCTGCGGCGAAGGACGCTTCTGTCGCATGCTCCAGCCGCTCGGGATCCGCACGATCGGCGTCGACCCGACCGAGGCACTGGTGGCGCATGCGCGCGCGCAGGATCCCGGAGGGGACTATCGCATCGGCACCGCAGAGCACCTCGACTTCGAGGACCAGAGCTTCGACCTCGTGGTGAGCTACCTCTCCCTGATCGACATCGCGCAGCTCGATACGGCACTCTCGCAGATGACGCGCGTCCTTCGGCCCGGGGGCTCTCTTCTCATCGCCAACCTCACGGGCTTCACCACGGCGGGAATGGTCTTCGGAGGAAGGCGGCCGCGCGGTGCGGACAAGCACGCGGGCTACTTGGATGAGCACGCAAGCCTGGTGCGCTGGGGAGACATCAGCATCAGGAACTGGCACCGACCACTCGAGGCCTACATGAAAGGTCTGCTCGAGATCGGACTGCAGCTCCGCCACTTCTCCGAGCCACGACCGTACGGTGGACCGGACGAGAAGGTCCGCCGCTACCTGAAGGCGCCCTACTTCTTGATCATGGAATGGGTGAAGCCGGGCCCTGCAGGTCCGGCGCGAGCCTGACCTCCCCGAAGCGTCGACCGCTACCGCTGAGACGCGTGGCGCGGCAGGGGCGATCCAGGATTGGTCTCGCGCCACTCTCGAAGCTGCTTGGCCTGCGCTTCACGGCTGCAGAAGCAACAGCTCGGCACGCGGACGGAGATGCCTCTGGCGATGAAGCCCTCGGGCGTCAGCTCTCCCTCGACCGTCACCGGCGTCGCGTCGCCTTCTCTCGTCGCCGCGTCGAACGTATCGGACATGACGCACGAGTCATGGCGAACGGGCATGCGAAAGCCGTTCGTCTCAATCGCGAAGCGCACCTCGCACGGCGACTTCTGGCGAACGAGCGAGCCGGCTACCAGCGTGCCGTCGACGCGATCGACGGCACCCGTGCGCCTGCCCAGGAGCAGCTGATCCACACCCGTACGGCGTGGTGTGACGCTCGGAAGCGCCCGCAGGACCATCACGGCGCCGATCGCGAGCAGCACGCTGGCGGCTCCGCCGAGGAACGCAAGCGCCCGATGACGGGCTCGATGGTCGGCGTCGATCGCGATGTCGCGCACGGCGCTCGCGCTGGCGCGATAGGTGCTCATCCTCCACCGAGACACGGTGCATGATGGGAGTATTCCTCCTCGTGCAGCGCGACCGGGCGAGCCCGCGGGCGCAGCTCACCTTCGTGTCGGCGATTGGCGACGCCGACGGGGCGCGCTGTCGGCCACGTTCGGACGTCCGGACCCGGGTCTTGCCCACATCCTAGCCAACGTCGCGGTATTCGCAGCCGCGCTCGCGTTCGGCGCCCAGCTCGCGCGTACCTTCGAGAAGCGTCGCGTCGCGTTGATCCCACCGCCGCTCTCGAGGCACGAGCTGGTCCTCGCCGCGCTCTGCGTCCTGTTCAACTCGGTCGTGATGCTCGGCGGCTGGCTCCTCTTCCGCGAGGGCGCGCTCGTCGTCGACGGGCGGCCGCTCGGCTGGCGCTGGCTGCTCGACGCTCTCGTGCTGGGGCTCGTCATGGACTTCGCGATGTACGTCACGCATCGCCTCGCGCATGTCGAGCCGTTCTACCGCTGGGTTCACGGCATTCACCATCGCTACGAGCATCCGCGACCGCTCACGCTGTTCGTCTTGCATCCGATCGAGGTGCTCGGATTCGGCGGGCTATGGGTCGCCGTCCTGTGCACACACGCGTTCTCGCTGGGTGGCATGCTCCTCTACCTCTCGGCGAACACGCTCTTCGGCGTGCTGGGACACGTCGGGGTAGAGCCGCTGCCGGACGGCTGGGCACGCTGGTCCGTCCTCCGCCGCATCGGTACGAGCACGTTCCACGCGCGGCATCACCAGTACCACTCGACGAACTTCGGCTTCTATACCGCCTTCTGGGATCGCCTCTTCGGAACGCTCGACCCGAGCTACGAAGAAACCTTTGCGCGCCCGCCGAAGCCGAAGGAGCGCCCGAGCTCGTCGTGAGTCACGGACGTCCTCTTGCGCCATCAACCTGGCAGAGGAGCTCGCCTTGACCTTTCCGTTGGTGACGTTTTGCCGCCTCGGCGAGCGCCGCACGAGCCCGCTCATCGTGTCGGAGCCGCAGACGAGGATCGTCCCGGCGGTGGCCGGCCGTCGTAGGGATCCCGCACGTGCGCAGCTCCGCGCGGCGCATCGCCGGCCCCGCTTGGACCGACTGTCCCCCTCGTACATGCACCTGTCTCCGACGACGCGCGGCGCGGCCATCGCGCTGCTCGATCGGGCGTGGGACGAAGCGGCAAAAGGAGGCCGCCGCGAAGACGGGAACCGAACCTAGTTCGCGGGCGAGGGCGGTCCCGGGGGCTTCTTGCCGAAGATCTCGTCCCAGCCGTCGCGGTAGGCCTCCGTCGAGACCTTCACCGGGCCCTTGTGCGCCAGCGCGAGCGCGTCGGTGGCGCCTGTAGCGCTCGGGGCGCGATAGCTGTCCTTCACGTCGCACACGCGGGGGTTGTCCTTGCGCGGCGCGAGCGTCACGATCTCGCCGACGATCGGACGCCCCTCCTCGAGCGCCCGCAGCTCACCGACCTCGACCTTCTCGTCGCGCGCCCGCAGCACGTGCACGCCGGCGCCGTCCGCGGTCGGAGGGCCGAGAATCACCACGTCCTGCGCGGGCGCCGCTGCAGCCGGCGCGGGCTGGCTCGCGAGCGCGGGCTTCGCGGGAACGTCGGACATGCCATTGGTATAGCGCGGCTAGGTCGATTGGTCAGTGCGCATCGATGTGACCGCAGAGCGGATCGAACTTGTTCGCGCACGGCGGCCCGTCGTTGAGGCCCTTGCCCTTCACGGGGCCACCTCCGCCGCGCACGGTCGAGGGGATCCCCACCGGAGCGGGTTTCGCGAGGAGGATCGCGCTTCGGGCCTTGGCGAGCTCGTCCTCCTTGTCGCGCAGGCTCTCTTCGAGCTTCTTGATGCGTGCGCTCTGCTCCTCGACGCGACGGCTGAGCCCGTTTGCCTGTCCGTCCGCCGCGGCCACGGCACGATCGAGCTCCGCGATACGGAGGTCGGCTGCGGGCTTCGACACCGAGAAGTGGAGCACGAGGCAGATCGCCAGGCTGCCCGCCGCGCCGCCGAGCGCGCTCGCGATGGCTGCGCCGGGGCCTGGCTTGTGCACCACCTCGCTACGCATGCGCTGGAGCTCGAGCTCGTGCCGCCGTTCGCGGTCGGACTCCTCGGCGCGCGTGCGGGCCTCGACGGTGATCCGCGCCTGCTCGACGGTCGCGCGCTGGATCGCGTCGCGTCGCGCCTCCTCCTCCATCTCCCGGAAGCGCGCGCGCTCACGCTCCTCCGCAGCGGCGCTCTCGCGCGCCTCGAGCTCGACGCGCTCACGACGTGCGCCCTCCTCGCGCGCAGCCTGGGCGGCGAGCTCGCGGGCCTCGCGGGCGTCGCGCTCTTGCGAAATTCGCTCGTCCTCGAGCTTCATCAGCTCCTTCAGGGAGAAGTTGACGCTCTCGTCACGTCGCTCGGGACCGCTGGTCATGGGCACCTCGAGCGCTCCGACACGCGCGGTCGCCGGCGGCTTGGGAGAGCGGGCGAGAATCTTTCAGCGATACGGGAATTCTGGCCGATGCCAGCAGGCGAGGCCGACCGCGAGGTCACGCGCCGCATCGAGCAGGAGCGGGTTCAGCTCCACGCCCGACCACGTGAGGGTCACCGTCGCGCCGTCGCTCCCGAGCCACACGTCACGGCGCTCGTCGAGGCACACGAGGCCGTCGAGCGAGCCAAGGAGCCATTGCCGCGCCTCGTCCGGGACCATCCCGTGGAGACGATACGAGTGGTCGAAGCTCGGGATGCCGACGGGGACCTCGTCCTCGGCGCGCGTGCGGAGGGCGCGACCGAGCGCCCCGCGCTGGACGACCGCGACCTTCGCGCTCGGGCCCTTGGTGACGGGCGCGCGCACGCGCGTCTTCAGGTTCCCGGACACCCTCACGAGATCGATCGTGAACGAGACGTCGTTCTTCGTCCCCTCGACGCGCGGGCTCTCCTTGCTGCGCGCGGCAGGAACGTAGAGGTGCGAGCGCCACTGCGCGTAGCGTTCGAGCGTCCGCGACGCGACGATGCGTCGTCGTACCCGTGCTCCGGAAGCGCCCGCCGCGAGCGCCAGCGTTGCACCGATGACGACGAGCTCGATCATCCGCCTTCCAGCATGACACCCCACGAGGCGCCATGCCTTCGCGAAAGGGATCTACGGATGCTCGAAGACGATCCGCGACTCGGCCGCCTCGATGACGTCTGCGGCCGCGAAGGGCCGGCCGGTTCTGGTTGCGCCGCCAGCGCTCGGCTTCGTCGCGAAGTGCGGGTCCTGCGAGTCCCGCACGTTGCCGCCGGGTAACGCGTTGCGCGCGACGGGGCCCCTCGGATCCATGTCGATCACCGCCCGAGGCCCACGGTGCGCATCGCGATGTCGTCGTCGATGAGGCCGGGGGCGGCATCCCCGAGGATCTCGACGACGCTCGTGGCGCGGATGTGGATCATCCCATACTTGCGTCCGTCAGCTCAGTGCGAGAGCGCTTCGCAGCCGCAGCCGCAGTCGTTCTGGAACGAGCGCTGCGTCGACGTGCACATGTAGCGGATGGTCTGGCAGGTCGTCGGCGTGCCGATGTAGTTGCGCCACGGCTCGTTGTCGGGATCGCACGCGAGGCACGCCTTCTTCGTGCAGAGCACGTTCCCAGCGGAGCTGCACGAGCAGCTGTTGCAGCCGTCCGTCGACGCGAAGCCTTCACCCGGGCTGTACGTCTCGCCGTCGTAGCTGCACGTCGTGGCGCCGGACTTGATCGTGACCTTCACGGTGAACGTCGCGGCGAGCAGATCGTAGTCGCGGAAGACGATGCGGTACGCCTTCGACGCGGTGCCGGACGGGACCTTGTACGTGACCTTCGCGTCGAGCGTGGAGCTCGAGGCGTCGTCGTTCGCGGCGACGGCATCGTAGGACGAGGTCGTGATCCAGCCCATGGCGTCGCCGTTGAGCGACCGGACTTCCGCGGTGATCTCGTCGCCGGCCTTCGCGGTGAACCCGTACGCGCGGTACTTCGGCGGGTTGTAGTAAGAGTTGGTCTTGGTCTCGCCGTTCGCGATCTGACCGAGGTAGCGCGGTCCGGCGAGGCGAAGCTCGCTCTCGTAGCTGTCCACGTCCTCCTTCTTAGGAGCGTCCGCGCTGGAGCAGCCGGTCAGCGCGGCAACCGCGCTCACGACACCGGCGATGACGAAACCACGCAAGCTAACGAATGACATATCGAGCACCCTCCGCACCCCTGACCCTTGATCCGTCCCGGCTTCCTCCTCCGGGGCGCTCTCCCGCTACCGAGCTCCGCGAGCTCGGCCGGATCCACGAACGCGGGGGTCTAGCTCTGGAACTGTGTATGGTCAAGGACGATACCGGCAGATAGTGACTCTACTGCTCTTCTGCTCCGTATCGCGTGGGAACTTTCGGCGCGCGCAGGCGACATTGATTGTCACGGGGTCGGATAAAACATGCGAATTGATTCACTAATCATCTGTTCACAAACCGTCCTGAGGGCGGCGGCTCTGGGTCTCGTGGTGACGCTCGGCGCCGCTTGCGCAGGTGCTCCATCAGCTTCGATCCAGGCGCCGGCTCCACCGGGTTCCGCTCCGAGCGGATCGGCTGGTGCTTCGATCGCGACGCCCGTGGCCCCCGCGGACCCCTTCACACTGCCCGCCGCACCTCGCGACGACGACGCTGCCGAGGCGGCCCATGGCGGCGTCGATCTCGAGCCGTGGAAGAAGGCGAGGACGGCCAGGGGCGTCCCGCCGGCGCCGCCGGCCTGCGCGGCGTATGCGGGCCGCGCGGCCGCGAAGGACGCTGGGGGGATCCTCGAGGCCCTCGGCGAGAAGGATCCCGCAAAGCGCGATGCGCGTCTGGTCGCGGTCGATCAGCAGAACGCAAAGCTCAGAGGTGCGTGGACGCGCGCGGTCCGCGCCGAGCTCGCGCCGGTCGAGTGCGCGGACACGATCGCCGATCCGTTCCTCCAGTCCTACGTCCCGAGCGCGGACGCCGAGGGGTCGGAGCGCGCGCGGCTGGTGGTCGGCTTCTCGCTCGCCGGGAAGCTCTCGCGGACGGCAAGCGCGCCGCCGTCGATGGGGGCCCTTCGCGACAAGGAGAAGGTGAAGGCGTTCATCGGCGGACCGCTCAAGACGTGGCTGCTCGAGCAGTCGACGGCCATCGAGGTCCTCGCGTCGGGCGCGGCCGGGCTCACGGGCTACGCGCGCGGCGTCGCGGCGATCGAGGCGGGGATCGCAGAGCTGCGGCTCGTCGACAAGATGAGGAGCGCGCCCGTCCCGGCCACCTGGGATCCGGAGCTCAAGGCGATCTACGAGGCGGCGCTCGACGAGGCGCTCGAGCCCCGCAAGAAGCGCGGTCGCGACGCCACGCTGGTCGGCATGAGTGACTTCGCGCGAGCGGGGATCCTGCGCGACGCCCGGCTCGATCGCGCGCGCGCGCTCTTGTCGAAGCTGTACGGCGGACGGCGCATCGACGCGCTCGAGG
Organism: Myxococcales bacterium; assembly: GCA_025351875.1. GTDB lineage: Bacteria > Myxococcota_A > Polyangia > Polyangiales > Polyangiaceae > Labilithrix. Next base: position 7,281 of record JANXVA010000169.1, read on the forward strand.
GGCTGCTCCTGCCCGCGGTCGTCGACCCGCACCCGGTCACGCCGGCGGACTTCGCGATGGCCAACGTCCCGATCGTCTGGTTGCAGGAGAAGGACATCGCGAATCCCGAGGACCCGCGCACGCTGTCGCGCGGCGTGACGAAGAGCCTGCGCGCGCGCTTCCGCAAGCTCGCCGGCGGTTCTCCCGACGAGCTGCGGTCGCCGTATGCGCGCACGCGGCTCGACATGGGGCGCGTCTACTGGCGTCGCGTGGATTTCGTCGAGGCCGCATACGCGGCGAAGGGAAGCGACAAGCCGGAGGATCGACTCGTGCTCGCCGTCTCGCTCGCGCTCGCGCAGGGGCCGAACGGCGCCGCCGACATGATGCGGGCGGCGACTCCCGCGGCGCTCGAGCTGCGGCACACCGAGGCGCTCGACGCGCTCGTGGCCGAGGGCGGTCCGCTCGCCGGCATGGCCGGGTTCGACGCCGCTCACCTGCGCGCGCTCTCACCCGTCGAGGGCGACGGCGCCGCGGCGTACCTGAAGGACGTCGCCGCGCGCTTCCGCAAGGCGGAATCGCTGCTCGAAGACCCCGCGCAGAAGAGGGCCGCCGCACAGCGCGCGGTGGACGTCGAAGCGATCGCTACATCGGCGAAATAGCCGCGCTCACCGAGGGCGAAGCGTCACGACGATCGGGTTGCCGGGCGGTGAGGTCACGAGGCGCACGAGCCCGGCGGCCTCCTCGACCTTGCAGCCTCCGCAGTCGACGCTCGCGCCTGCCGGGAAGAGACGGGCGGGCACGACGATCTCGGTGGCGGTCGACACCGTCGCATCGGGCTCCCACGTGATCGTTGCCGTGTGCGTGCTCGGGTCGAACCCGTACGAGAGCAGCTTGCCCGCGACACGCTGGGGGTAAGGACGCGTGAGGACGTCCGCGAGCTCCTTCTTCTCCGAGCCGTCGGCGCGGAGGAGGCCGTAGCCGTCATCGCCCTTGTCGTAGGCCCAGTACGTGGTGCTGGCGCCGACCGCGCCCGCGCCGTCGTACGCGGCCGTCATGTACGCGGTGATGCCCGGCTGGCTCGGGTTCCCGCCGTACTCGCCGAGGAAGAGCGATGCGCCCATCGCGTCGGCCTCGGCGCGCATGTCGGAGATCTTCTGCAGCATCGAGAGGCGGTGGTCCGGGTCGAACCCGGCGCCCGACTCGGCGCTCGGGTCGTACGCATGGGGCGCGTACACGACGCCGTCGAACGGCAGCTTGGGAAAGCCCGACGTGAAGCCGAGGTTGCGGCTCGCGCTCGGCTCGGCGAACACGAGCCAACCGGGGGCGACCGAACGAACGGCCTGCGTGACCTCATTGTAGAAAGGGGCGAGGCGGTCTGCTTCGAACGTGCTGAACGGGTACGTGCCCCAGAACGGCTCGTTGAGCGGATCGAAGCCGACGATGTTGTCGTACTTCGCGAGCCTCGAAGCGAGCCGGCGCCAGGCCTCGACGAGGTGACCGCGCACGTCGGCGTTCGTCCAGAGCGTGTCGAAGCAGGCGCCGACGTTGGGATCGAGGCTGCCGAGAAACCACGGAGTCGTGGGCTTGAACGCGGCGTAGCGCGCGTCGTCGCACGTCCACTTCGGCGACCCGTCGCCGCCGAGGAAGCCCTCACCGTAGAGATCCTGATGCATGTCGATCACGACGAGCAGCCCGGCGTCACGCGCCCAGCCGATGCGCTCATCGACCGCGTTGATGTACGCGTCGTCGTAGGCGCCGCGCGTGGGCTCGAGTGCCGCCCACGTGACGAGGAAGCGTAGGGCGTTCATCCCCCAGTCGGTGCGGACGCGCGCGTAGTCGGCGGGCCCGAAATCGGAGAGGTAAGGCGTGTACTTGTGCGTCCCCGCCAGGTTCACGCCGCGGAGCACCACGGTGCGACCGCTCGGATCGCGGATGGCGCCGCCGTCGACGTAGAACGTGGAGGGGCGGGGAGACCTCGGGGCCGTCGCCTCGTCGGAGCTCGAGCCCTTGCAGCCGCCTGCCGCGGCGGTCAACGCCACGGCGAGCAGGCACGCCCCACATGAAGTCATCGAGGCCCCCATCGCGGCTCGGCTCTTAGCACCGCCCGCGGGGTGGTGGAATCGTTCGCGCGGGCCGGGCGTATCCCTCGAATGACGCGTCGCCGTAGGGGGTTCTTGCTGCTCGCGTGTGCGCTCGGTCTCGTCGTCGCCGGCGCAAATCTCGCGGTGCTTCATGGCGGGAGCACGGCGGGCGCTTCCGTCGGCGGCACGGCGAACTGCGCGGTGGTCCTGGGCGCGGGCCTGCGCGACGACGGCTCGCCCTCGGACGTGCTCCGCGATCGCCTCGACGAGTCGCTCGCCCTGTACCGAGCGGGTCGCGTCGGTCGGATCATCGTCAGCGGCGACCACCGCACGCCCGCCTACGACGAGCCGAATGCGATGCGTGCCTACCTCGAGGCGAACGGTGTCCCTGCGGAGGTAGTCTTCATGGACCACGCGGGACTCGATACCTACAGCTCGATGTGGCGGGCGCGGCACGTCTTCGGCGCGACGCGGATCGTGGTCGTCACGCAGCGGTTTCATCTCGCCCGCGCGGTGTGGAGCGCGCGCGCGCTCGGGATGCAAGCGGAAGGCAGCGCCGCCGACCGGCATGTGTACCGCGGGATCGCCTGGCTCCAGATGCGCGAGGTGATCTCGCGCACGAAGGCCGTTGTCGACGTCACCGTCGGGCGCACCCCACATCACGACGGACCACCGATCGATCTCGGGGGCGACGGTCGCGTCACGGCGGGGTGACCTCGACCGTGGATCGCGCGGCGCGCGCGGCTCCGCTGCTCTACGCTATCGGGTGATGACGTTCTCGTTCGACAACACCTACGCGCGGCAGCCCGATCGCTTCTACGCCCGCGTCGCTCCGACGAAGGTCAAGGAGCCGCGGCTCGTGAAGATCAATCGCGCGCTCGCCGAGCTCCTCTCGCTGGACGCCCGTGCGCTCGCCTCGCCCGAGGGAGCTCAGCTGCTCTCCGGCAACACGCTCCCGCCCGGTGCCGACCCGATTGCCCTCGCGTACGCGGGTCATCAGTTCGGCGGCTTCTCACGGCAGCTCGGGGACGGTCGAGCGATTCTACTCGGCGAGATCGTCGGGACCGACGGAAAGCGGCGCGACATTCAGCTCAAGGGCTCCGGACGGACCCCCTTCTCTCGCGGCGGCGACGGTCGCGCGGCGCTCGGGCCGGTGCTGCGCGAGTACCTCGTGAGCGAGGCGATGGCCGCGCTGGGCATTCCGACGACGCGCGCGCTCGCGGTGGTCACGACCGGTGAGCCGGTCCTCCGCGACGAAGGGCCGCTGCCCGGCGCCGTGCTCACCCGCGTGGCCGAGGGCCACCTGCGCGTCGGGACCTTCGAGTATTTCGCGGCGCGCGACGACAGCGAGGCACTCTCGACGCTCGCGACGTACGCGCTCGCTCGGCACTATCCAGAGGTGGCCGGCACCGGCAACGACGCGCTGGCCCTGCTCGAGGGCGTCATCGCCGCCCAGGCACGCCTCGTCGCGCTCTGGCTCGGCGTCGGCTTCGTGCACGGGGTGATGAACACCGACAATACCTCGATTTCCGGCGAGACGATCGACTACGGCCCGTGCGCGTTCCTCGACGAGTACGACCCGAAGAAGAAATTCAGCTCGATCGACCGAGGCGGTCGCTATGCGTTCGCGAACCAACCCGGCATCGCGCAATGGAACCTCACGCGGCTCGCGGAGGCGCTCTTGCCCCTCCTGCATGACGACGAGGAAGAGGCAACCCGTCTAGCGACGAAGCGCCTCGAAGGCTTCCCGGCGCTCTTCGAAGCCGCGCATGGCCGGGTCATGCGCGCCAAGCTCGGCCTCACGCACGAGGAGGACGACGACAAGGCGCTCGCAGAGGATCTGCTCGAGCGGCTCGCCTCGAATGGTGTAGATTACACTTTGTTCTTCCGCGCGCTCTGCGCCGCTGGCGCGAGCACCGACGCCGACGCACAGGTCGCTGCGTCGTTCGCGAACGCGGGCGCCTTCCACGAATGGGCCGAGCGATGGCGGGCGCGCCTCGCCCGAGAGGAGCTCGAGCCCCAGGCCCGCGCGGCTGCGATGCGGCGTGCGAACCCCGCGTTCATCCCGCGCAACCACCGCGTCGAGGAGATGATCCACGCCGCCGTCCAGAAGAGCGATTTTGCGCCGTTCGATCGGCTGCTTGCCGTGCTCGTGCGGCCATACGACGACCAGCCCGAGCACGCCGAGCTCGCCAGGCCCCCGCTCCCCGAGGAGCGGGTGCGGGCTACGTTCTGCGGGACGTGAGCGCCTCGCTCAGGCGCGCATCGCTTCGATGGGGCTGACGCGCGCCGCGCGGATGGCGGGCAGGAAACCGCCGACGACACCCATGAAGCCGGCGAGGAAGACGGACCGCATCAGGATCGCGGGTGTGGGCTCGAAGGAGAAGACGATCTCTGACCACGTCCCGGCGTTGAGCATCGTGATCTTCACGAACTGGAGACCCAATGACGCGATCGCGCCGACGCCCCCGCCCAGGAACGCGAGGGCAGTCGACTCGAGCAAGAACGACGTGAGGATGCTCGAACGCGAGAAGCCGAGCGCTCGAAGGGTGCCGATCTCGCGCTGCCGGTTGGCGACCTGCGCGTTCATCGTGATGGTTGCCCCGATCATCGCACCGATCGAGAAGAGCACGGCGATCATGGTCCCCATGATGGTGAGAAAATCGGCGGTCATCTCGGATTGCTTCGCGTAGTAGTCGGCCTCGCGCTGCACGTTGAGACCGAGCTGGCGGTCTTGCTCGATGAGCGCCTTGAACGCGTCGAACTTGCCCGCGGCATCGAGGCGGACGCGCACGCTCGAGACGTAACCTTCGCGGCCGAAGGCCGTTCGTGCCGTGTGGAGATCGCACCAGACCTCGGACTCGAACGAAGAGCCGCCGTCCGCGAAGACTCCGACGACCTTCACGGGCCGGTTCTTCTTGATCTCGAAGGACTGCCCGAGCTCGAGGCCCTTGAAGCGGCCACGGATGCCCGCGCCGACGACGACCTCGTCGGTGCCGGGAGCCGCCGCGCGGCCCTCCGTGATCTTCGCGGAGCTGCGGAACGCGAAGACGTCCTCCGGGACGCCGCGCACGGTCACGTTGGAGACGCCGCCCACGGTTCCGACCTTCTCGAGCAGGACGACGACCAGCACCTCGCCGACGCCCGGCGGCTTCTTCGAGGCGCCGATCTGCGCGGCCTGCGCGAGGATCAGGTTGACCTGACTCTCCTCGATGCCGCTCTCCATTTCGGAGGAGGAGCCCCTGCGCATGACGATCGCGTTCTCTGGCGCGGCGGAGCGACCGAGGGTCTTCTTGATGCCGTTGCCGAGCATCTGTGCGGCCGCGAAGACGAACACGACGAGGGCGAGGCCGAAGGCGGCGGCGATCGTCGTCGTCTTGCGGACGACGAGGTTACGGTAGTTGTACCTGACCGGGATCATGATGCCTCAGCCGACTCGCCGGAGGGCGTCGGTAACGGAGATGCGTCCGGCCTGGATCGCGGGGATGAGCGCGGCCGTCGTCGCGAGGACGACGGCGATGACGCCCGCCGCGATGGCCACCTGGGGCTCGACGCGGAAGTACGGGAACCACGCCGACATGTTCTCCTCGATGGCCTTGCCCATGAGCCCGTTCACGAACGGGTAGGCGATGCCGACGCCGACCGCACCGGCGATGATGCCGAGCACCACGGCCTCGCCGAGCACGAAGAACCGTATGTGCCAGGGCAAGAACCCGATCGCGCGGAGCACCGCGTACTCGCGCGTGCGCTCGCGGACGCCCATGGCGATCGTGTTGCCGAGGATCATCAGCATGATGACGAGGATGATGATCGAGACGATGTCGAGCACGGTCAGAATCGCACCGAACATGGCCATGAAGGAGAGCTGCATGTTGCGCTCGCTCATGGTCACGGTCTGCGTGTCGCGTTCGTCGAAGATCTTGTCGACCTTCGCGGAGATGTCGGCGCTCTTCGACGGGTCGTCGACGCGCGTCATGACCCAGCCGATCGTGTCTCGGCGAGCCTCTGGCAGGAGGTCGTTCATGTACTGCCAGTGGAAGAGGAACTGCGAGCGATCGAGGGACTTTCGCGCCGCGGTGTAGATGCCGTCGATCTGGAACTCCCAGTCACCCGGATAGATGCTGCCCTGGAGGATGTACTTGTCGCCGACCTTGAGGTGCAGCTTCTTGGCGAGGACATCGCCGACGATCGCGCCCTTCTTGTCGCCGAGCCAGCGCGTCTTCGACTCCTCGTCGAGGACGAGCTCGTCCATCACGGGGAGGAACGACGGGGCGTCGACGGCGAGCGTGGCGAAGAACTCGTTGGGCTTGCCCGGATCCTTGCCGCCGAACCAGTTGGCCCACGTGGCCTGCTTCACGCCGGGGACGTTGCGGATGTCATCGATGTAGCGCTTGGGCAGCTGCATGATGAAGGAGACCTTGTGGCGCGTGCCGAGGCGGTCCTTGGCCGCGTACTCGGCGCCGACCTCCCACGAGGAGAGGACGGTGCGCAGCATCACGAACGCGATGAGCGCGACGGCCGCGCCGAGCACCGTGAGGATCGTGCGCAGCCAGTTGCGACCGAGGTTGCGCGCCGCGATGAGGAACAGCCCGCTCATTCGAGCTTGCCCTTGTTGAGGTGGCGCGTGGCGGTCGCGCGATCCGCGGCGGCCGGATCGTGCGTCACCATCAGGATGGTCTTCTTGAATTCCTGATTGAGCTTCGTGAGGAGGGTGAGGATGTCGTCGGCGGCCTTGCGATCGAGGTCGCCGGTGGGCTCGTCGGCGACGATGATCGTCGGGTCGTTGACGATGGCGCGCGCGATCGCGACCCGCTGTTCCTGGCCGCCGGAGAGCTGTCGCGGGTAGTGACCCATGCGATCTTCCAGGCCGACGACGCGCAGCGCCGTCTGCGCGCGCTTCTTGCGGTCGGCCGACCCGAGCTTCGTGAGGAGCAGCGGCAGCTCGACGTTCTCGAGCGCGGTGAGCACCGGCATCAGGTTGTAGGCCTGGAAGATGAACCCGATGTGACGCGACCGGAAGCGCGCGAGGTCGCCGTCGCTCATCGTCGAGAGGTCGTTGCCGGCGACCTTGGCGGAGCCGCTGGTCGGGCGGTCGAGCCCGGCGATGAGATTGAGGAGCGTCGACTTGCCGGAGCCCGAGGGACCCATGAGCGCCTCGAAGGCGCCCTCGTGCACGTCGAGCGTGAGGCCGTCGAGCACGGTGAGCGGCTCCTTGCCGCGCACGAACGTCTTGGTGACGCCCTTGAGCTCGATGATGGTCTTCATGGCCGGCGGAACGGCGCTCTTGCGGTACTGCTCCGGGACGACGACCTGCTGCGTGTCCGAGGCAAGCGGTTCGTGCTCGTTTTCCGTCTCAGTGCTCACTTGTCCGTCTCCTTGATTCGCTGACCGTCCGTCGTCTCGCTGGTGGGCTTTGCGACGACCTTCACGCCGGCTGCGGGGCCGTCCAGCAGCTCCACGGCCGACCCGCCGACCGGACCGCCGACCTTTACCGGAACTGCGTGTAGTTTCCCCGAATCGACCACGAAGACGACCTTCTCTGCGCCGCGGTCGACGATCGCCTCGGCGGCGACGACTCGCTTCGGGGCCTCCTTGAGGGCTGCGTCGGTGATGGGCTTGGAGAGGAAGCTGACGCGCGCGCTCATCTCGGGGAGCACGTTCTCGGGGTCGTCGGCGAACTTCACCTTGACGACGACCGTCGCCTTCGCGCGGTTGACGCGCTGGCCGAGCTCGGTGGCGACGCCGCGGTAGCGCTTGTTGGGGTACGCATCGAGGACGATCTCGCAGGGGCCGCCGAGCTTCACGAGGTGGAGGCGGGTCTCCGGGACGTCGGTCTCGACCATGAGGCTCTTGAAATCGACGATCTCGGCGACGAGGCCGATGTTGCCGATGCCGCCGACGAACTCTCCGACCGTCGCAGGCTTCGTGACGATGCGGCCGCCGATGGGCGCGACGATGATGCGATCCTTGAGGCCGACGCCGAAGGTGCCGACGTCTGCCTGGGCGGCGTGCGCCTCGGCCTCGGAGGCCTTCACGGCCTCGCGGAGCGCGGACTCGCGGGCGACGAGGTTGTCGAGGTTCGCGCGCCCGACGGCGCCGCTCGCGACGAGCGACTTCTCGCGCTCGACCTGCTGCGTGACCTCGGCGAGGTTCGCGCGCGCCGTGGACACCCGCGCGCTGGCGACACCGACGCGCGACGAGGCGGCGACGATCTGGCTCTTCTGATCGGCGTCCTCGAGCTGCGCGAGGACGTCGCCCTCCTTGACGGTGTCGCCTTCGCTGACGAGGACCTTGGAGAGGCGACCAGGCAGCTTGGAGCCGACCTTGGAGGTGCGCTGGGGGATGACGTAACCGGCGGCGGTGATCTGGACCTCCGCTTGCGAGGGCGAGATGAGGGCGATCTCGGTGGTCTTCACCTCCTGCTTGAGGATCTGACCTTCGAGCTTCGTCCAGCCGAACCAGCCGGCGCCGGCGATCGCGAGGACGACGGCGAGCGGGACGACCACGCGCGTGAGGCTGGAGCCCGAGCCGGGCGTGCGTGGAGAGGAGCCGCGCGACGGGCGCGAGGGGTCGTCGCCGCGGTCGATACGGAGAGATGCGAGGTCGGAGCTGAGCTGGTCGGACACGGGACTCGGGGCCGGCGTAGCACGTTCCCGTGGGGGCGAAAGCGGTCGGGTGGGGAGGCGAAAGATTTGGATAGGATGGCGTTCGTGAACAAGACGTTCGGTCGGGTCGCGTGCGCGGTTGCCGTGGTGGTCCTCGCGGGGGGCGGGGGGCTCGCGTGCGGGGACGGGAGGCCGCCCGAGGCGCCGACCACGCCGGCGAAGACGGCGTCGAGCGGGTCGAGCGTGGAGCAGTACTTTCCGCTCGAAGAGGGGCGCATCTACAACTACGTCACGAGCGAGGGCGGCGAGACGGGGATGCTCGTCGCGAAGGTGCATCGAACGGATGCGTCGCACGGCGAGCTTCGGCTCTCGAATGCGACGAAGCGCTTCGTGTACTCGCCCGCAGGAGTTGCTTACGACAACGGGCTCTTCATCCTGAAGGCGCCGCTCGAGGTCGGCGCGACCTGGCCCGGCGAGCACGGCGGTACGACGCGGGTAGCCTCGGTGGACGCCTCGCCGAAGGTCGTGGCGGGGAGCTACAGCGGGTGCGTGCAGACCGTCGAAGAGGGCGGCAGGCCGCCGGGGTCGAAGTTCGTGACGACGTACTGTCCAGGCGTCGGCATGGTGCTGCTCGACGTGCAGGCGGCGGGCGGCGAGGCGAAGGCGGAGCTCAGGAGCTACGGCGCGCCGGTGAAGATCGACATGACGCCGACGGCGCCGACTCCGCCGTGAGGAGCGCCGCCGCGCGCGCGATGCAACAGAGCGCGGATAGGACGGGCACCCGTGACAACCGTGCAGGAGAGGGCTACGACCTCGTCGCTCATGGCTCTCCCCTGGGAAACGCTCGCTTCCGTATCCACCGCCGACGGCGTGCTCGACCTGCGTCGTCGCGGTGACAAGGACTTCCTCATCACCGTCGGCGGCCGCATCCTGATGAGCAGCGCCGCTCACCGCTCGGAGGACGCGCTCGCCAAGCTCGCGTGCGTCGGCCTGCGGAGCAAGCGGCGCGCTCGGGTCCTCGTCAGCGGTCTCGGCATGGGCTTTACGCTGCGCGCCGCTCTCGCCGAGCTCGCCGAGGACGCCGAGGTCACCGTCGCCGAGCTCAACGCCGTGGTGGTGGAGTGGTGCGCGGGGCCGCTCGCTTCACTGACCGCTGGCGCCGCCCGAGACCCGCGCGTGAACGTCGAGATCGTCGACGTCTCCAGGCACATCGCCGCCGTCGCCCGCGACTCCCACGCGCCACGCTTCGACGCCATCGTGCTCGACATGTACCAGGGCCCGCAGAACATCGTCCGCGCCGACGACCCCCTCTACGGTTGGGTCGCCGTCGAGCGCACCAAGCAGGCGCTCTCGCCCGGCGGTGTCTTCGCGATCTGGTGCGAGGGGGCCTCCCCGGGCTTCGAACGCAACCTGCGCGCCGCCGGGTTCCACTACCAGTTCGAGCGCGCCGGCCGCGGCTCGCGCGTCCACTGCGTGTATGTTGCACGTGACCACGCCGTACCCGCCGCCTCCCGAGCGTCCAAGCCCGGCACGTCAGACAAGCGTCCGAAGAAGGCCCGACCTCCTCGCTCCTGACGGATAGGATCGTACGCATGAGCATCGATCCGCGACAGAGCGGTCGGCCCACCTACGTCGTGGAGTCGAAGCTCGACGTGCTCAAGCACGGCGGGCGCATGCACCCCGGGACGAAGGCGGCGGGGGCTCCGGGCCTCTTTCTCTACAAGCTGCCGCTCGACGCGACCGAGGCCGAAATCCGCGGCTGGCGCTCGAGCATCCACAACGAGGACCCCGCGAATCCGCGCGTGTCACCGTCCGGTCAGGAGGACTGGTGGATCTCGATGCGTGGCTCGAAGGCGAGCTGGCCACAGTCGGGCGAGCGCTCGAACGGCAAGGCCCTCAAGCGATAGACCCGCGCAGACGCCGTCACGGGAGCCGGCTTCGTCGCTGCGGAGCCGTGCTGTTCGCGTCGTCCTCCGCGTCGAGAAGATCGAGGTCGAGCGTCGCGTCCTTCTCGCGCCCCGTGGACTCGCCGACGCGCAGCTGCTCGGCGACGCGCACGCGCTGCCCGCCCGCGAGCCCGTGCTTGCCTCGCGCCAGGACGCCCGCGACGACGACCAGCGTTGCGAGCGACGCGAGCGCGACGCCGTGCTGCGCCTCGAGGCTCGGTTGCGAGATCGGAAACGTCGTGAAGAACGACCATGCGTACTCCTTCCAGGCGATCGCGCTGATCGCTCCGGTCGACGCCGCAAGGACTGCGAGCAGCGCCGTCGCGCCCTTGTCGAAGCGCGCAAAGGCACGCGAGGCGATCGCAAAGGGCAGCGCCCCGACGATACCGACGAGGCAGAACCAGGGGGGCGCGATCCCGATCGCCCAGGCGACGGGAAACGATGCTGCCGCGCCCAGCGCCAGCCCGACGCCCCACGAGCGCCCTCGGCGGGCGGCCGTGGCACCGACGATGAGGAGCGCCGCGGCAAGGACGGTGATCCAGCGGTCGTACGCCACGCTGCGGAGAAGCGTGGCCGCGCCGACCAGCTGGGCCGCGACGAGCGAGAGCTGGAGTCGCCTCATGTCCACGAAGGGATCGTAGACGCCGCGCGGTTGCGCGCAACCCGCGTCAACGGTCGAGCTCGAACGAGGGGCAGAGCAGGGTAGACCTCGCTGTGAACGAGGCTGGAACGTGGCATTCTTCGATCGATGCCCAGCGTGTCGACCTTGGTGCCCGCGTCGCTCGCGCTCCTGGTGCTCTCCGCGTGCGTCGCCGGAGGAGAGCCGAGGCCCTCGCCCGAGCCTGAGCCGGCCGCTCCGCACGTGGCCCTCGCCCTCACCGACACCGATCCCGTCTCTGCGGCGGTCGACACGAGCTGCACGACCACCTCGGTGAAGGGCCTCTCCACGCAGCTCGTCGCCGAGATCCTCTGCATGCGACCGGGCTCGATGAGGAGCATCGAGGGGGCCGCGGGCCTGTCGCTCGGCTCCGCGGTGTTTCCGTTCCTGCAGACGCCCGCGGCCGACGCGCTGCTCGTCGCGCAAAAGGCACGCGGCACCGCGATGACCATCAACTCGGCGCTGCGGACGCTCCCCCAGCAGTACCTCCTCTACAGCTGGTACAAGGCAGGTCGCTGCGGGATCTCGCTCGCCGCGACCCCTGGCACCAGCAATCACGAGGGCGCGCTCGCCGTCGACATCGACGACTCGGCAGGGTGGCGGCCCTCGATGACTGCGGCTGGCTTCCGCTGGCTCGGTGCGAGTGATCCGGTGCACTACGACTACCTCGGCACGGACGCGATCGACCTCGGAGGTCTCTCCGTGATGGCCTTCCAGCGGCTATGGAACCGCAATCATCCGGAGGACCCGATCGGCGAGGATGGCGACTACGGCACCGCTACCGCGACGCGCGTAGCTCGCGCACCCGTCGGGGGCTTTCCGCGCGGCGCCGAGGGCTGCGCGCCCGACGCCGGTGCGCCCGACGCCGGTCCGCCCGCGGGCGACGCTGCGCCTCCTCCTCCCGCGACGGTGGCCGCGCCGCCAGCCGCAAGCGACGACGGCGGATGCTCGACGACCGCGGCGCCACGTCCGAGGTCGCTCGGCTCTGCGGCGCTCCTCGCACTCGTCGCCCTCGCAGCTGTGGCGCGCGCGCGCGCACGCCGCCCCAGGTCGCTCAGCGCTCGCGGGTCGGGCTCTTCGGCTCGGCTGCTGCCGCGGGCGTGGCGGGGGCCGTGACCTTAGGCGCGCGCGGAGCCTTCTTCTCCTGGAACGTGTAGCCGGGTCGACCACCCTTCTGGCGAGCCAGGTTCTGGTGCGTCACCCACATGTTCGCGCGGGCGTGCTTGCCGTCGAATTTCGCAGCCACTTCGTCTTCTCCTGCTTTCGCCCGTCCTTCTAACCGGATTCTCCGCACAGGCAAGCTCGGAGACGTTGCGAAACGCATCAACTCGCTATCCGACCGCTGGAACGGCCTTTACGGGATGGCTGGCTTTAGGCGAGCATCCTGCGCATGGCATTCGACGCAACGATCGTCAAAAAACGGCTGGCGCAATTCTGGGAGCTGAACGCCGAGTTCGGCCATGAGCACAACGCCGTCCACGTCTACCTGAGCGAGATCGTCAGCGACCGCTACGTGCTGGTCAACGGTCTGCAGCTTCTCCACGACGAGCTCCAGCTCGCGGGCCTCAACAAGTCCGACGAGGACACCAACGATGTCGTCGCGTGCGGCGCCGACCTCTCGCTGCCGACCGTCATCACGACGCTCGCGCACACGAACTGCGGTGACCGCATCCACCAGGGCGAGGCGACCACCTCGTACCAGCAGATCGTCGCGTCGCGCTTCGCGTGCATGTCGGAGATCGGCGAGTACAAGCTCGAGGCGTTCTCGCCCACCGGCGGCGGCACCGATGACGGTCACACCCTCGCCCACGTCACCGTGGCGCACCAGCTCGACGCCCCGATTCGCAAGGCGCTCTACGACGGCCACCCGGGGTCGTTCGTGCTCGTGAACGTCGACCTCAAGACGCATGTCGGTCGGATCGACCTGCCGAACGGAAAGGTCCTCATCGGTCAGACGAAGGAGTCGAAGTGGCGCGAGTCGCGTAGCGCCTGCGGCGCCATCGTCGGCACGCTCAAGGGCTACAACGCCGAGAACGGCGTCCACCGGCGCATCCGCCAGGATCTCGGCGAGGCGAACTTCAAGTACCTCACCGAGCACGGCGTGAAGACCAAGGACGGCGTCGACGTCACCCCGGCGGTCGCCGCCGCCATCGTCGCCATCCAGGGCATGCTCAACACCGCGACCGCGCTCGAGACCGAGCTCGACGAGCGCGGTGTCGGCCACCTCACGGCCTCGCTCACGGTGAATCGCCCGCACCTCGACGACACGATCGTCTACTTCGCGCGCGCCACGGTCTTCCAGGGCCAGACGCGGGTTCAGGGCTTCGGCACCGACGCCTCGAAGTTCTCGGGGCGTGTGGTCGAGTACAAGGGCGACCGTCGCCTTCTCCTCACGTACGACGGCATCGACGCGAGCGACCACCCCGTCCACGAGTCGAGCGCGAAGCCCAAGAGCTGACGATCACGAGGCCGGCACCTGGGCGCTCTGCTAGGTAGGTGCGCGTGAAAGCGCATCTGGTCCAGCTGGACCTCGATCACCCCGGGTTTCGCGATCCGACGTACCGGACGCGGCGCGACGCCATTGCGCGGCTGGCGGGTGCTCACGAGCGTGGGCAGCCGCCGCCGCACGTCGACTACACGTCCGAGGAGAGCCAGGTCTGGTCGACGGCTCTCCTCGCGCTCACGAGGCTCCATGCGCGCTACGCGTGCCGCAGCTACCTCGAGGCGTGGCCGACTCTCGGGTTCACCGGTGCACGCATCCCGCAGCTCGCGGAGATCAGCGAGCGCCTCCACGGCGCCTCCGGGCTCACCTACGAGCCTGTCGCCGGTCTCGTGACCCCTCGCGGCTTCATGGAGCGCCTCGCCGACCGGACGTTCCTCGCGACGCAGTACATGCGCCACCCGAGCACGCCGCTCTACACGCCCGAGCCGGATCTCATCCACGAGCTCGTCGGGCATGCTCCTTCGCTGTGCGATGAGCGGTATGCGCGGATCAACCAGCTCTTCGGAGACGCCACGCGCAAGGCGGACGATGCGTTCGTCGACCAGCTGATCCGTACTTACTGGTACTGCATGGAGTTCGGTGTCGTACGCGAAGGCGACGCGCTGAAGGCCGTGGGCGCCGGCTTGCTCTCCTCGTTCGGCGAGCTCGGCCGCTTCGAGGAAGAAGCGAAGCTCGTACCGTTCGACCTCGACGTCATCGGGGGCACGCCTTTCGACCCGACGCAGTACCAATCGACGCTCTTCGTCGCCGCGTCGGAGGAGGCGCTCCTCGCGACGCTCACGGAGTGGCTCGAGCTTGCCGCTCGCCGCTGAACCGCGCGAACCAGCTGGACGTTATCGCTTGGCGTACGTCTGCTTGCAGTAGGTGAGCTCTGCGTCGTCGATGGTGGGCTCGGGGAGCACCGGCGGTACGAGATGCGGAGGGGCCGCGAAGTCGAAGAAGTCGAGCGGGATGTTCGCGTTCGCGTCGCGCGACGTGAGCGCCGGGACGCGGAAGCGCGCCTGGATGAAGCGGAGCACGCTCGCGTGGTCGTACACCTCGTGGGAGACGTAGCCGCGCTTCGCGTAGGGCGAGACGACGACGAGCGGAACGCGAAAGCCGTAGCGATCGAAGGCGCCGTCGATCGGCCTGTCCTTGCCGTCGATGGTGGGCTTGCCGTCGTTCGGTGCGCAGGCCCTCGGCGGCGGCACGTGATCGTAGATGCCGCCGTGCTCGTCGTACGTGAGGAACACCGCGGAGCGCTTCCACTGCGGGCTCTTCATCACGGCGCCGATGACCTGAGAGACGAGCTTCTGGCCGATCTGGATGTCGCCCGGCGGGTGCTCGTCCTCCGTCTCGGCGTCGCCCTCCTTGAGGAAGTTCGCGTCGAAGAAGCTGACCGCTGGGAGCTTGCCCTCCGCGGCTTGCTGGTAAAATTCCTCGAGCGTCGCGACGACGGTGCGGTTCCAGCGCGCGCCGAGCGATGGGCCGACCACGGTCGTGACGCCGGGAGGGCCGCCGGAGGTGAAGAGCGTCCAGCCGACGTGCCGCTTCTCGAGCTCGTCGAGGATGAGCGCGTCGTTCTGCGGGAACGGGTAGGAGGAGAGATCCGGGAACGTGTTGGCGGTGTGCCCGAAGCTGGTCGCGGCCATCAAGAACATGCGGTTTGGCCAGGTCGGGCCGAGCAGCGAGCAGTGGTAGTGGTCGGCGATCCCGAACTCCTTCGCGAGCGCGTAATAGTAGGGGATGTCTCGTTCGTCGTACCAGTCGAGCGCGCGCTGCCCGTCCTCGAGCGCGCCTGAACCGTGGTTCGTGACGAAGAAGCCGTCCATCTTGCCGTCGTCGTATTGCGCGTGGCTCGCTCCCCACCCGTGATCGGTGTCCGAGAAGCAGAGGTGCTCGGCGTGCTTGCGCGCGTGCGTCGGCCTCGCGGCGTCGGTGGGGGTCTCGGGGTTGGTCGCGTCGTCGGCGGCGCTCTCGATGTCGGTCCGGCCGGCGTACTTCGCGAACCGGCCGAAGTAGTGATCGAAGGAGCGGTTCTCCTGCATGATCACGACGATCGTGTCGATCGGGATGTCCTTGGCGACCGGGACGCTCGCGCCGAGCGTCTCGTCGGCGAGGGCGCCGCGCGCGAACTTGCACGCGAGGCGGTCGGCGGCGGCCTGGGCCTCGTCGGGGCGCGTGACGGCGCGATCCCATTCGGGAGGGGTCGGCGGGCGCGTGTCGTCGGCGCCGCCGTCGGGGGAAGGCGTGCTCGTGGCGTCACTCGAGCTCGAGCATGCGCCGGAGGAGGTTCCGGTGGCGGCCATGACGAGCAGCGCGGCGAGCGGGCCAAAGGTGAGTGTCTTCATCGGACGGTCACCTCCCATAGCCATTCAGCGCGCCGGATGCGATACCGTCGAGCATGAGCGATCCCACGCCTTCCCGTCCCCGCTCGATCGTCGGCGCCGAGGCGGACACGATCGTCGCGCAGGTCGAGGCCCTCTACGCCGGGGAAGGCCCGCCGGCCCGCAAGACGCTCTCGGTGAGCGCGCCGGACGGTAGCGAGCGGATCCGGCTCGGCCGGCTCTTCATCGAGTGCACCGTGTGCGGGACGAGGCAGCCTCAGTCGCAGTCGCGGCAGTCCCCGGAGGCGCGGAAGATGTGGGTCGGGATGCACCTCCGCTGTCCGGACTGAGTCCGCGCGAAGGAGTGTCGTGACGGTTCACAGGACGAGGCGTGCGCCGCGCGTGACGAGCACGGCGCCGAGGGCTCGTCTCGCGGCGTCGCACGCGGCGCCTTCCTGATCCGCATCGCAGGCGACGTGGGTACGCTCGAGCGCTGCGTGGATGCGCTTGTCCTCGAGGAGCGTCACCTGCGTGGGAAGGTAGAGCCGGTCGATCGTGATCGGACGCACCGGGTGGCGCGGGCGCGTGAAGGAGAGCGCGCCAGCGTCGACGGGCGCACACGTGCCGTCCCAGCGGAGGACGTCATAGGTGAGATGGGAGCTGCTGGTCGTGCTGCTCCAGGTGACCGCTTGAGACAGCACGAGGACCTCCTCGTCGAAGCGCGGAGGGGATGCCTCGGCCTCGGCGCTCCGCGCGATGTACCCGAGGCGGTGCTTCTTCTTGGCGAGAAACATCCGGAGCGCGGCGGTCGGGGTCATGTCGCGGCACGCCTCGATGGGAGGGGCCGTGCGCGCCGAGAGCTCGTCGCCGCCTCGGGTCTTGGCGAAGGTGCTCTCCGGCACCGCGAAGGCCACGTGCTGAGGGGTTCGCACGCCGCTCGTGGGGCTCGGGTACGCCGCCGAACAGCCCGCCGACCAGCCTGCCGAGAGCGCCGCGAGCGCGAGGAGGAGCGAGGGGCGCGACATGTACCGACCTCGTGCAGCGACCGTGCCTGCGATGAGATGCCTATTTTGAAGGCAATTCGTCGAGTGCGCACGAACGACCGTCCCGTCCGCGAGACTCGGTGTCTCGCGCGTGGGACACGGGAGTCACCTCGGCTTCCCGCGGAGCGCGTCGGCCACGAACGCGAGGCCCTGGGCGTTGAGCTCCACGTCGAGGGCGAGGAGCTTCTTCTCGTCGCTTCCGAAGTGCGGGGCCTCCTCGGCGATCGCGGCCCACCAGAGCGAGGCGAGACGCGCTTCCATGGCCTGGGTCGGCTCGTCGGAGCGCGCAGCCTCGTCGACCCACGAGCCCGCGCGGTCGACGAAGCGACGGACCTGCGCGGCGATCGCCTGCGTCTCTTCGTGCGCGTCGTAGTGCGTCGGGCAGACGGAGCGTCGTCCGAGGGAGAGAACCTTGTCGAGGCTCTTCTGGGCTTCCTCGGCGTTGAAGCCCGTCGGGCTCGTCGACGGGAGCGCGAAGAGGCCGTGCGTCTGGAGCGCGGGGTAGACGAGGCCGAAGGTGTCGCCGGTGAACACGGTGTCGGTGGCCGGGTCGTCGACGATGAAGTGGTGATAGGCGTGGCCGGCGGTGTTCCACGCGGTGAGCTTCGCGTCGCCGAGCTCGATGCTCTCGCCGTCGCCGAGCACGAGCACGCGCTCCTTCGGGATCGCCGTGACTGTGCCGTAGAGCTCGGCGAAGCGAGCCGCTCCGTAGACCGCGGTCGCGCCCTCGATGAGCCGCGCGGGGTCGATGAGGTTCTTCGCGGTCCGCGAGTGCGCGACGAGCGTGGCCTTGGGACATGCCGCGAGGAGCGCGCTCGCGCCGGCCGCGTGGTCGAGGTGTGCGTGCGTGACGACCACCCAGCGCACATCCTCTGGCTTCTTGCCATGCTCCGCGAGCGCGCCGAGCAGGCGAGACCGCGCATGCGCGGTGTGCGCCTCGATGAACGCGCACTCGTCGCCCGCCGTGCGGAGGTAGCACGCCGTGAACTTGGGGGTGACGTCGGCGTCGATGGTGAAGCGCGCGTGACGGCTCATGCGCGCAGTCTACTGCGCTTTGGCGCGTTCGACGCGAGGAGCTGCCTCGTCCTCGAACGCCTCGAGCGCACGGGTCGCTTCGATCGCGTCGTCGGTGGTGGCCTCGAGCGCGATGCGCAGTCGCGGCGAGGCCGTCGCCTCGGCCGCCACGCGGATCCGCGCGCGGGCGCCGCCCTCGGCGGCGTCCGGGCCCTGTCGCACGACGAAGGCGGCACCGGCACGCGCGTCTGCTCGGCGGGTGAGCGCGTCCCGCGGCCGCCGCTACGACGCGAACTACGCGGAGGCGTGCGCGCGGGGCGGATCGAGGAGGGGGAGCGGCGGCGACGACGGGGCGGAGGCGAGCGGCTCGATCGCCGGAGCGAGGAGCTTGTAGAGCACTGGCGTGACCACGCGCGCGAGCAGCGTCGAGCTCACGAGGCCGCCCAGGATCACCACCGCCAGCGGTGAGTAGAGGCTCGACTTCTCGAGGACCAGCGGGATGAGGCCGCCGATCGCCGTCAGCGTCGTCAGCAGGATCGGGACGAATCGCGCCTCGCCCGCGCGCTTGATCGCATCGTCCAGCGACGCGCCCTCTTCTCTGAGCTGGTTCGTGAAGTCGACCAGCAGGATCGAGTTCTTCACCTCGATTCCCATCCGCGCTACGAACCCCACGTTCGCCGTGAAGGAGAGCGTGTCGCCGCTGATGAGCAGCAGTAGACGCGCGGGCGGCCCTTGCCGACCGTCACCGCGACGTTCGACACCTCGGAGTGGCGCGACAGCACGCTCTCCACGAAGCGCGCCGCGCCATCGGCCTCCGCGAGGCTCGCGCCCTCGGCACCCTCGATGCGCACCATGAACTGCGGCACGCCCGCCTTCGGGAAGAGGCTGAAGCCGATGCGCGGCACGAGCGTGAGGCTCGCCGCGAACAGCGCCGCCGCGAGGAGCAGCGTCGTCCTCGGTCGCGCCACCGCACGCTCCAGCACCCGCCGATACGTACCCTCGATGGCCCACGTCATCGCGCGATAGAACACGTTGCCGTGCTCGCTCTCCGCGACCAGCACCCGGCCCGACAGGAACGGAACGATCGTCAGCGAGACGAGGAGCGACGCGCCGATCGTGAACACCACCGCGACCGGCATGCTCCGGATGAACTGCCCCGCCGTCCCCGGAAGCGCCAGGAACGCGAACAGGAGTCGTCAAGCGCGAGGAGCTCACCCGCGACGTGATGCGCGCGATGCGCAGCCTGCTGCTAGCGCGGTCACAGGCGCCCTCGTCGCGACCTACCGCGAAGGCGCCGAAGCTCCCCAGGCCGAAGCCCGCCAAGCGCCCGACGCGCCGCCTGCCTCACGCGTAGGCGTTCATCGCCGTCAGCACGTCGCCCCATCCGCGATACGCCGCGATGTCGAACGAGCGGATCGCCTTCTCGATGCGCTCCTCCTTGTCGGAGAAGTTGCTGAAGTAGAAGCGCCGCCACGTCGGAAAGTACGAGAAGCGCACGACGGGCTTCATGCAGAGCGCGCGCAGGATCGGGCAGTCGAATTTTGCGAGCTCGTGCTCGATCCCCGGGGCCACGGTGATCTCCTGCTCGAAGCGGAGCGCCTGCAGAAATACGTGCTTCTTCCGGTCGTCCCCGAGCTCGCGGTCGGCGGCCGTCGCGGCATGGACCTCGTTCAGCGCCTCGAGCAAATCGGGATGTACCAGCGCCCCCGCGCCGGCCTCGCGGCCGTGTTTCTTCGTGAAGTGGTAGTTCGTGTACGTATCGACGAAGACCTCGCGGTTCACCGCCTTGAAGCCCTCTGCGAAACCGTCGAGCATCGCGAGTCGCTTCGCCTTCTCGTCCTTGTCGAGGAAGTACCGGTACGCGATGAGCGCGCCGAGCTTGCCGCTCGTCTCGAAGAAGCCCTTCCCCCATAGCGCGCCGTGGAGCGCGATCAGCGGGAACGCATGATTCCCACGCGAGTCCAGGTAGATCGCATGGTGGACATCGACGCGCTGGAGGATGTCGCTGGGGCGCCCCGCAAGGTCGCGTGCGAAGGCCTTCGTCTCGTCATAGGCCGCGCGCAGCGTCAGGTTCGACATGCTCTCTCAGCTTACCTCGCGCCGAGAGCGTCGTACGCTACTCCGCATGACCGAACGCGCCGACCGCATTCTCGACGTCATGCTCGGCGTCGACCCCCTCGCGGATCTCCCTCGCACCGGCTGGCTCCTCCGGGGCGTTCGACCGTGTGAGTCGCTCGCCGATCACAGCTTCGGCGTCGCATTCCTCGCGATGCTCTTCGTCGACGCGATCCGCGCCGAGGGCGGATCGATCGACGGCGAGCGCGTCCTCCGCATGGCTCTCGTCCACGACGCCGCCGAGGCAAAGACCGGCGACGTACCGATGCCCAACAAGACCCCGGCGATGGCCGAGGCGCTCCACGCGCTCGAGGTCACGCTGGTCCGTGACCTCCTCCCTGCCGCTCAGCAAGAGGTGTGGCTCGAGGTCGAGCGCGGCGATTCGCTCGAAGCTCGCGTCGTGAAGGCTGCCGACAAGGCGCAGATGATGGTCAAGGCGCTCTCCTACGGGCGCCAGCACCGCGGTCACCTCGAGGAGTTCTGGACCCACGCGAAGAACCACGATGACCGTGGCATCGCGGTGGCCGCCGAGCTCTTCGCAGCGCTCGCCGCACGACGCGCACCGCCTCCCTGAGCCGACCGCCGGAAACCGGCACGCGCCCCCTCTTTCGGGGAATGTCGCGGTCGCGTGCGATCGGTCAAGCTCACAGAATGGGACCTGCCCCCGCGCACTACCTGTTCGACGACTACTCGCTCGACACGCGGCTCATCGAGCTACGTCTCCGTGGTGAAGTGATTCGGCTTCAGCCGAAGCCCCTCGACCTGCTGCTCTTCCTGGTCGAGAATCGCTCTCGGGTGGTCCTCAAGTCCGAGCTGCTCGCGCATCTCTGGCCGGGGCTTGCGGTGACCGAAAATGCCCTCGCGCAGGCGATCTGCGCGGTCCGTGAGGCCCTCGCCGAAGCCGGACCGGACGCGATCCAGTGCGTCCGCGGCCGGGGCTATCGCTTCACGCGCTCGAGCAGCGAGACGAGCTCTTCGGCCTCGAACGGCTTGTCGATCCTCCCGTTGGGGACGGACGCGAGGAACTCGCGCACGCCCTGCCCGAATGGACCGCCCGTCATGAAGATCATCCGAGACGTGAGCTCCGGGCGGATCCTCGAGAGATGAGCGTGGAGATCCATGCCGGTCATCGACGGCATGAGCAGATCGCACAGGAGCACGTCGTAGGAGCGCTCACGTAGGAGCTCCATGGCCTGCGCCGCGCCCAGCGCGACCTCGACACGGTGGTCCTTCAGGAGCCGCTGGATCGACTCACAGATCTCTTGCTCGTCGTCGATGACGAGCACCTCCAGTCGTCGTGCGGCTGGCGTGGTCCGGCAAGGCGCCTCCGGCGGGGCCGCCGACGCGTCGCCTGGGGCTGCCGGAAGGACGATGCGAAACACACTGCCGACACCGAAGGTGCTCTTCACCTCGATCTTGCCGCCGCAGCTCTCCACGATCCGGTGGCAGATCGAGAGCCCGAGGCCGGTCCCGCCGCCGACCTTCTTCGTCGTGAAGAAGAGGTCGAAGATGTGCGGCACCTGCTCGGGTGGGATCCCGCAGCCCGTGTCGTGGAAGGCCAGGAACGCCGCGCCGGAAGGATCGGTGCCCGTCACGATGCGGATTTCGTGCTTCTCCACGCTGCCGACCGGGATCGACTGAGCAGCGTTCTGAAGCAGGTTCAGGCACACCTGCACGAGTCGTCCCTCGTTGGCGATCACCGGCGGAACGACGCCGTACTCCTTCGAGACGCGCGCGTGGTGGCGGAGCTCGTTGTGGACGAGCGTGAGCGCAGAGTCGACGAGCGCGTTGAGGTCGAGCCGCGCCGGCACGGCGGACTCGGCGCGCGAGAACGTGCGCAGGGCACCGACGATGTCCTTGACGCGCCTCGCTCCGTCGCGCGACGCGGCGAGGGCCTTCGTCACGTCGGCGACGCGCTCCTCACTCAGCGAGCCCGCGGCGGCGAGCGAGGCGATCTCGGCGCTCACGAACTGGAGGTTCGACATCACGAACGCGAGCGGGTTGTTGATCTCGTGAGCGACGCCCGCGGCCACCGTGCCCATGGTCGCGAGGCGGTCGGCAACCTGGAGCTGCGCCTCCAGCTCCTTGAGCTCGCGATCGTCGCGCGCGACGAGGACGATGCCGAGCATAGTGCCGTCGGCGCTCCTGTGAGGCGAGCCGTTGACGGCCATGCGAATCGCGTCGCCCACCGAAGGCTGGAAGAGGGTGTCGCGACTGCGGAACGGCTTCATCGTGGAGAGGTCTCCGAGGCCCTCCGCGAACGCTCGCTCGCTCTCGGCAAGGACGGCGTCGATCGGCTTGCCGACGAGCTCCACGCGATCGTGACCAAGGAGGCGCGCAATGGCGCCGTTGGCGTTCTGGATGATGCCCTTGTCGCCGAGCAGGACGACGCCGTCGACCATCGACTCGAACGTTGCCTCGAGCACTGCGCGCTGCTTCTCGTGGTCGGCGAAGACGGTGCCCACCTCGACGGCCATGACGTTGAACATGCGCGCGAGCGTGTCGAGGGCGTCGCGGCGCCCGGTCGGGACTGCGCGCGTCGAGAGGTCGCCGGCAGCGAGCGCGAGGAACTTCTCGCTCAGGATCGCGACGCCCGCGGCGAGGTCCTCGTGGACGCGCTCGCGTTCCGAGACCAGGCGATCGAGCTGCTCGGCGATGACGTTGACGAAGAATGCGATCGCGTCGTCCGTGTCGCGCTGGAAGTTGCGCTGGAGCCGAACGCTGAAGTCCCCCTTGGCCAGGCTGATGAACGCCCGGACGAGATCCTCCGGGAGAACACGCGCCGCGACTGCGTCGATCCGCGGGCTCTCCGGTGCTTTGCTCGCCTGGGTCACGCGCGCGTGACTCCTCCGCCGGTTCCGCCGTGAGCCGCATTCATCTCGGCGATCCAGGGCCGAGCTTCGTCGAGGGAGCGGAAGATCTGAGTCGGGATCCCCGGCTTGGTCAGCCCCTCGAACGGCGTCGCGGTCGCGTATCCGAAGAACGTCGCGCCCACCAGGGCGAAGCAGGTCGTGAGAATGCTCGCGGTCTCGTTCTCGTAGACTGCGCGCGCGCCGCTGTCCTGCGACAGCACGCGATCCATGAACACCACGGCCGCGCCGCGATGCCCGACCGACTGCCAGTGCTTCGTCTGGAACGCGAGGCTCTCGCGCGCCGAGCTCTCACCGTCGTGGACGTCCACGTTCGGGACGACGGCCAGGACGTGAGGCTCGATCACGTAGAACTCGGCGTTGGAGCTCGTGCCGACATGCGTCCACTGTTCGATCGGGATCACTTCGTTTCCTCGTCTTTGCGTTGAACCTGCACCATCGCCATGAACTCGGCCCGGCTGCTGACCCCGAAGCGCCGGTAGAGCGCCTTGACGTAGTGATGTGTCGTGTGTGGGCTGAGCCCCAGCTGGCTCGCGATCTGCTTCTCGCTCGCTCCCGTCAGGAGCGCGGCTCCGGTCTCGCGTAGCCGTGGGGAGAGGTCGGCGGCTTCGAGTGCTGGGTGCGTTCGCGCTTCGCCCGACGAGCTGCTCGTGATGCCCCGCACGACCTCTTGGATGTTCTCTCGGAGCTCGTCGTTGTCCCACGGCTTGGTGAGATATCGACCGACGGCGCCTTCGTTGATCGCCTCGAGCGCGGAGTCGAGGGTCGCGAAGCCGGTGAGGAGCACACGCACGACGGCGGGGTGATTCTTGCGCACGTGGGTGACGAGCTCGAGGCCACTCACGTCGGGCATGCGAAGGTCGCTCACGAGGACGTCGATGTGGCGCTGCGCGAGGATGGCCATCGCCTCGACAGGAGACGTCGTGGTGAGGAGCTCGTACCCGTCGTCGCGGAGGGCGCGGCGCAACGACTCGAGGATCTCGGGCTCGTCGTCGACGAGCAGCAGAGAGCAGGGCGACGACACGAGAATGAGGATAGTCGAAGCCCATGAGGGCGCGGGCCCCCTGATCAGGTGGGCTGTGCTAAGTGCGAGATCGCCATGGTCGTTCCCACCCTCACCTCCGTCGAGGCCGCGCTCCTCCGCGAGGTACGCCTCTCGGACGAGGATCACGGTGGTCTGAGCGGCGCCGAGCTCGGCACGGACGAATACGATGCGATGAGGCGCCTCTGCGATCTCGGCCTCGTCGAGCCGGTGGGCGAGTACGGCGAAGCCCCCGACGGTGAGGAGGACGAGCGCGAGGCAGGCGCCTCCGCAGTCGTCTACCGCATGACGCAGGCAGGAGTCCTCGTCCTCGCCGATGACCTCCCGCGCGACCTGTGACCCGCGGCGAGAGGAACCCAATCGGAAGCTACTGGATGTCGCCGCCGAGGAGGCGCAGCGGCGTCACGTCACGCGCGCGCATCGGCACGCGCAGTACGAAGGTCGCGCCGCGGCCCTCGGGTGGCGCGAGCTCGACGGTGCCGCCGTGCGCTCCAGCGATGCGCTTGACGAGCGCGAGCCCGAGGCCGGTGCCCGTCGCGCGCGTCGTGAAGAACGGCGTGAAGAGCCGAGGTCGCGCATCGAACGATACACCGTCGCCGTCGTCCGTGACCTCGACGCGCAGCATGGCCGCAGGCGCTCGCTCGATGCTCACCTGTACGCGCACGGGCTTGGTGCGGCCCTCCGCGATGAGCGCGTTCTGCACGAGGTTCGAGATGGCCTGTCCGAGGAGGATCTCGTCGCACTCGATCTCGTCGGCGGGAGCGCCCACGAGCTCGACCTCCGTCGGGGCGACGCCCGTCGCAGCCGTCACCTGCGTGATCGCCGTACCGACGACGCGCTCGGCGGGTCGTCGCGAGTACTGGAGCTCGAAAGGGCGCACGGCGTCGAGGAGGCGCGTGACGAGCTGCTTCAGTCGCTCCGCCTCCTCGCCGACGATGCCGAGCAGCTTACCGTCTTCCTCGCTCCGCTCGGCATGCTGGAGCGTCGCCAAGGCGCTGAAGATGATCGCGACGGGGTTCCGTACCTCGTGCGCAACGACGGCGGCGAGCTGGCCCACGGCGGCGAGGTTCTCTCGCTCGGCGAGCACGACGCGCGCGCGCTCGAGCTCCGCGGACTTCTTCGCGCTCTCGGCCGCATCCGCGACGACGACGGACCCGATGCTGAGAAAGCCGAGCGCGAGCGCGGGATCGGACATGTAGGGCAGGTCGGTGATGTGCTCTACCGTGAGCCAATCCAGCAGCGAGGAGATGCAGATCAGACCGAGCGCCGTGGCGACGACGAGGGCCCTCGGAGTGTGCCGGCTCATGCGGAGCGCGGCTATCGTGGCGACGACCTGCTCGGCGTAGGCCACCGCGATGATGGGCGATGCGAGCGGGCCCGTGACGGGATCGCGATAGGTGGCGCCGAGCGCCACCGACACGCGTTCGGTGACCGCGCTCTGCACGGCGAGGCCGGGGACGAGGGCAAGGGCCGCAGCCAACCCGCTCGCGACGATGAGCGCGCGTTCGAGTCGGGAGAGGGGTCGTCGGTCCCAGGCCGCGAGAAACGCGAGCCAGGCGCTGCCGTGCACCGCGGCCGCCACGATGCTCGCCCGCGCGACCCAGACCGTCACCACGGTGCTCATTCGTCCCGCGAGGACCGCGTCGGTGACGCAGTAGAACGCCGCGGCGATCCCGGCCGTCGCCGCGTACACGAAGTGCCGGCTCGCGGCGCCTCGCCCGAGGTACGCCCCGAGGATGGTCAGCGAGAGGCACGTCGCCGCCGCGCAGAACGACACGGTCGTTGCGAGATTGAGCTCCACGTCCGGCCCATCATACCGGGATCGTCGCGCGCCTCGACTCGCGATACGTTGTCGTTCGTGATGACCACTTCCGTTGGCGAGAAGATCCGTGCCGCCCTCCCGGATGCAGGCGCCAGCGTCACGCTGGAAAGGACCGTCCGCGACTGGCTCCTGGCCGATCAGGAGTTCAACGTATGGTTTCTCGAGACGACCAAAGGCGCCCTCGACGATGCGACGTTGATGGCTCTTCTCGGAGGGTACGGCGACGACCAGGACGCCGTAGGGCGGGCCTGGGAGGCCTTCGAGAGGGGGCGCGACGAGGCCGCGCTCACACTGGCGCTCGCGGCCTCCACCCGTGTGATGGACGGGCTGAAGCAGAAGTGAGCAAGGTCTCGCGTCACATCCGCGCGCAGGCCGGCAGCGGCTCTGCGCATGCCTGAGCGCTCGACACGACGTACTTCGAGCCGGTCTTCGACACGTGCTCGGTGCACACCGCACATGCCCGCCCCGGGACCCAGCGTTCGGTGAACGTGCCGGCCCACTCGCTCTCGCCGACGACGATGAGGTCGCCGCCGAGGCTCGAGAGCGAGATGCGCTTCACGACGGCAGACGGAAACCTGCCGGGGGTCGGCCAGTACATCCCGGGCACGGCGCGGACGCGGGCGCCCGTCGGCGCGGGCGTCCAGTCTCCACATGTCAGGACGCCGCTCGACTCGCATGAGTCGCGTCGAAGGGTGAAGGTGCCGTCGCCGCGCAGCTCGAGGCTCGTGGCTTCACCGCCGGCCTCCAGGTGATAGACACCCGCGAGCGGAGCGCTTCCGCCGCTCTTCCCGCACGCGCCGAGGAGCAGCGCTGCGGTGGCGACGACGACGATCGAGCGGGCGAGGCTCACGGCTTCTTCTTCGGCGGAAAGCCGCTCCAGACCGCGCTGTACTCGCACGCGGGGCTCCACATCAGCCAGCCGACGCCGCCGGAGGTCTCCGCGCTCTTCGCCTCTGCGACGACGTACGCGGGCCCGTAGTTGCTCGAGCGCAGCGGGAACGCCTGCAGCCAGGTGCGGAAGACAGTAGCGGCGCCCGTTGGCTTCAGCTGCTTCAGCGCTGCGGTGTTGCCGATGCCGATGATCTCCGGGTGCTCGCCTGGTTCGGCAAAGCCCATCCAGCCCTTGCTGTAGTGCGACGGATACGACATCAAGCTGATCGCGTCCGCCTCGGGAGCGACGGTCGGGATGTGCTGTCCGAGGTACTCGATGTCGCTCAGCTCGCCCGTCGCGGCGACGCCAAAGAAGTCGAGCGAGAGCGCGGCGCCTGCTCCGGCGGTCACGTCGTGAACGCGCTTGACGAAGTCGCGGATGATCTTCGAGCGATCCTCCTTGTTGGGGAGCACCGCGATCTTCGAGCTGAGATGAACCGGGAAGCGGACGTAGTCGAGCTGGATCTCGTCGGCGCCCGCGTCGACGCCCTCCTTGGCGAGCGCGATCGCGTAGTCCTGCGCCTCGGTGTTGTTCGGGTCGAGCCAGTCCACATGGATCGGCTTTCCGGTCGGTGCGAACTTGATCGACAGGCGTGCATCCTTGGCGTGCTTGTCCGTCCACGGATCGTGGAAGCACGGGATGCGGAGGATGACGCGGATCCCGCGCCAGTGCGCGAAGCGGATCGCGCGCGCGAGATCGGGGATGTGGAGGTTTCGCGCGGCGCCCGTCTCGAGGACGAGGGGAACCTTCGACGGGTAGTTGATGTACCCCTCGTAGTCCTTCTGATCGAGGACGACGGCGTTGAGGCCTCGCTCGGCGAGCTTGTCGAGCGTGTCGACCCACCGGATGCCCGCGTACGGACCCGTCACGAACACACCGCGGAGGGCCTTCTCCTCGGGCCAACCGAGGCGCTCCTCCTTGGGGTCGTCGCGGAGCACACGTGTCACGACGCCCGGGATCTCGAGCTTGTTCCCGACGATCGCGCCCTTCGGGTTCTTCTTCGTGATGGCGTTCGCGAGCTCGTTCGCGGTGTAGAGCTCGCTGATCGACAGGTAGGTCGCGGCGATCGACGTGATGGTCTGTCCGGCCGCGACGGTGTGCGTCACCTTGACGCCCGCGTCGTCGGTCGTGACCGCCCCGCCTGCCGGCATGTGGGTGCGCAGGAACTCGGCGAGCTCGCTCGGCGCGGCCGGGACGCTGACGTCGTACCTCCCCGGCTTGCTCGGGTTGCCCGCGTACGTGGCGCGCTTGTCGGGCGCGCCACCGTCCGCCGCGTCGCCTGGTGGGGGCGCCGCGCTGGCCATTGTCCGGGCGCTCGGAGCGGGCGCCTCCAGGGTGGCGTCGCGGCCTGGGGCCGGGGCGCTCGCGCGCGACGTACAGGAGCCAAGAAGGAGAAGGGCCGCCGCTGCCAGGGGTGCACGCATCGATGCGTCGATCGTACCGGAGACCGTGATTGCAGGCGAAGAACGGGGAACCTTCGGATCGAATGGCTGTCTCGAGCGTTCAATGGCCATGCATCGCCTGCTCTCCGTCGCCACCCTCGCCCTAGGTATGTGTCTTGCCCTGCCGGCGCATGCCGAGCGTTCGGCCATCACGGTGACGCCCGAGGGTCATGATCTGAAGGTCGTCGTCCACAACGTCACGGACTACTGCGCGACGAACGCCCACACCGACGTCGTCCGACGCGGGAGCACGATCCGCATCGTGCGAGATCGTCCCACCCGCGTTTCCCGCTGCATGGACCAGCGAGATGTCTCGTTCGTGGTCCACGACGTCCCTGCCGGCACCTACACGGTGACGTACGAGCAGATCCCGCTCATCGCGCCCGCTCGCACCATGACCATCGCCTCGACGACGACGACCGTCGCCCCGTAGAGCGTGGGAGGTACGGAGCTCAGGCCACCAGCAGGAGCTGGCGCGCGAGGTCGCCCGGGCGGAGGCACCACGCGGGCTGCCGGTCGTGGATGACCGATACTTGCGCGTGGCGAAGGGGAGGGAACGTCGGGCGTCCGATGAGGAATGCGCCGAGCGCCGAGAGCGCGGGCTCGTCTCCGACGACGACGATCGACGAGCCGCGCGCGAGCAGGAGAGGCGCGATGACCTGAGGCGGAACGTTGTTCGAGAGCGCAGGTAGCACCTCGATGAGGCCGACGTAGTCGACGCGGTCGGCAAAGAGCTCCGCGGTCTGGAGCGCTGCCGGCAGCGGGCTCGTGAAGAAGCGATCGAAGGTAGGCTCCTCGGCGAGCCGGAGCTTGTTGCCGAGCGCGCGGATGGTCTGCCGGCCCTCGGCGGAGAGGTGGCGGTGCGCGTCGGGGACGGTCGCGTCGTCGACCGCGAGCGAGGAGCGAAGGAGGAAGATGTCCACGCCCGCACCGTAGCCCAGGTCTCGCCGCGCTCAGTCGACCTTCACGACGATCTTTCCGCGCGCGCGCTTCGTCTCGAGGTGGCGAAGACCTTCGATCGCCTGATCGAAGGAGACGACACGGTCGACGACGGGGCGGAGCTGCTTTTCGTCGACGAACCTGGTCAATGCGTCGAGGTCGGCGCGTCGTGCGCGCACCACCACGAGTCGCGCGCGCGGCCGGCGGGCCAGGGTGCGAAGCGAGTCGCGCACGATGCGCAGCGAGGGGACGGTCGTGACGTAGATGCCGTCGGGCCGGAGTGCTCGCCTGACGCGATCGAAGGAGAGGTTGCCGAACGCGTCGAGGACGACGCGAAAGCGCTGCGCGACGGAGAATGGCGTGTCGGTCACGTAATCGAGCGCCTCGCTGGCGCCGAGCGAGCGACAGAGCTCCCGGTTCGCGGCGCTCGAGGTGGTGGTGACGCTCGCCCCGAGCGCGACGGCCAGCTGGATGGCGGCCGTCCCCACGCCGCCCGACGCGCCGTGGATGCACACCGCGTCGCCTTCACGAAGCCGCGCGACGTCGCGTAGCGCCTGGAGCGCGGTCAGCGAGACGAGCGGCAGGGCGGCGGCGTCCGCGAACGAGAGCGCACGCGGCATGAGCGCGACCTCGCGCGCGCGCGCCGCGACGTACTCGGCGAGCGTGCCGCGACGGTAGGTCCACTCCTCGAGCATCCCGAAGACGCGGTCCCCCGGCGAGAGGCCTCTCACGTCCGCGCCCAGAGCGGCGACCTCGCCCGCGAAGTCGGCGCCGACGTACTTCGGGAACGTCCGTCCCGAGACCATGCGGAACCGCCCCTTGCGCACGAAGGAGTCCTTCGGGTTCAGCGCCGCCGCGCGCACGCGGACGAGCACCTCGTCCCGTCCGCAGGCGGGCACCGCCAGATCGCGGAACGCAAGGCGGTCGAGCCCGCCGTAGGCGTCATAGACGAGCGCTCGCATCGAGCTCGTCAGCGCGCGAGCTGCTTGCCGCGGGTGAGGGCTTCCGCGAAGAAGCTCCGATAGCCGTACGCGGACTCGTAGCCGTCGAGGAACTGCACGCTCGTGTGGCAGTCCGTCAGGAAGCCGGTGACACTTCCGACGTAGAAGCCCACGAGCACCTCGCGCTTCTCGTCGCGGAGCATGACCGGGCTGCCCTCGTCGCCGTCGGTGTTGCAGAGGCCGCTCGCGTTCGCCGGGTGCACCTCGAAGATCGGATCGTCGCCGAGCATCAGGTTGAATTCGACGCACGCGGGCGTGCTCATTCGCACCGAGGGCTTCCCGGGTGCGGGCGCGTGATAGCCGATTGCTTGTACATTGCACGAAGCTGCGGGCGCCGCGGACGGCAGCTCTGCCGGCGTCACGGAGGTGATGGCGTGCTCGAGCACGAGGTAGGCGACGTCGTTCTTCCGCAGCGCGTGGGGGATGTCGATCATCGAGTCGGGCCGCGCGTGGAACTCGGGGTGCGCGTGACGCTCGATGACGCGCACTGCGGTGGTCTTGCTCACGTCGCCGGTTCCGAACGCCAGCTCCTTGGCCGCGTCCCGGGTCGCGCAGTGCGCGGCGGTGACGACGATGTTCGGGGCGATGAGCGTCGCGCCACATGCGGGCTTGGTCGCATCGAGGCGGTCCATCGACGCCCCCGCGAGGAGATAGCCGCTCGCGGCCCAGCGGAGATCGCGGGAGCCGCCGACGATCGCGGACTCGGCGCCAGCCTGAGCCTCCTCGCCGTCGCTGGCGGTTGCACACGCGGCGACGCTGGCGATGACGAGCAGCGAGAGCACCCTCATGAGCATTTTGCGTACATGTGCACCCATTGTGCCACATGGGTGATTCGCGCGATCGGCTGGAAAACAAGGGGTCTGTTGGTCACCGCCGTCGCCGATCTGCCTCGATGCGGAGGTTCCATCACGATCCAGATCCGGTGCAACCAGGTCGCTGGGTGGCCCGCGCACCTGCCTGGCGAACGTGAATTCCTCTGCGATCTCGAGAGTGGACGCGTGGGAGGTCGTGTGGGCAGATGTGGCACGTCGCGTGCTCGGCAGGGTCCATGCGCAGCCTCCGTCCCGCCGGCCTCCTCCTCGCCTCGCTCGCCGCGCTCGCCCTCGGCGCTTGCAGCGCCGCGCCCGCCGATGACGCCGCGGCCGACGAGGGCGCGGTCATCTCCGCGTCGAGCGCGCCGAAGCTCTGCGCCGCCGTCCGCGGCAACGGTGAATCGATCCTCACGCACTTCGCGTCGCTCTCACGCATCGTCGAGCACTACGGCAAGGTCGACGGCATGGCCGGCGGCAGCTCCGGCAGCATCACCACGTTCACGTACGAGAGCATGCTCAAGAACCCCGCCATGCATCGCTGCGGGACAAGCGCGTGCTCGCCGGACGCCGAGGCCGCTCGCATCGCGCTCGCGCTGAAGAGCGTCCAGGGCTACGCGAACGTCGTCGGTGA
>JANXVA010000173.1 GCA_025351875.1 Myxococcales bacterium
ACCTTCCCCGCGAGCATCTCGTACATCATGATGCCGAGCGAGTAGACGTCGGTGCGCGCGTCGACCTGGCCGCCCTGGATCTGCTCCGGCGCCATGTACTTCGGCGAGCCCATGAAGAGCCCGGTCTGCGTGAGCTGCTCCTCGGGGCGCTCGCTGAGGTGCTTCACGAGGCCGAAGTCGAGGACCTTCACGAAGTCCTCGTCGTCGCCGTGCTTCGACAGGAAGATGTTCGCGGGCTTGAGATCGCGGTGGATGACGTCGAGCGTATGCGCCTCGCGGAGGGCGCGGCAGATCTGCTGCGCGATGCGACCGACGCGATCCTCGTGCATCGTGCCGACTTCGCGGAGCGCATGGTGGAGCGTCTGGCCTTCCAGGTACTCCATCGCCATGTAGTAGATCTCGTCGTCCGTCTTCCCGTAGTCGAAGATCGTCACCGAGTTCGGGTGGGTGATGCGCGACGTGATGCTCGCTTCACGGAAGAAGCGGCGATGGAACTCCGGATCGGCGTCGCCGTTGTAGTTCGGGTTCAGGACCTTGATCGCGCACGAGCGACCGAGCGGCGCCTGCTCGGCCTTGTAGACCTTGCCCATGCCGCCACGGGCGATGAGGCTGATGATGCGGAAGCGTTCGGCGATGACGCGCCCGATCAGGGGGTCGGGTGCCCCTGATTTGGTCGCAGTCGCCGTCGCTCCGTCAGAGGCCATTCAAGTTCCTGGAGATCTCAGCCGCTCACACGCGGTCACGCGGAAAAAGCGCGGAAAAATGGAGATCCCGCTGGGTATGAAGTGTGCCTTGCGCCGCCGATGGAGTCAACGAAGCCCCCGACGCGAGAGGCGCCTGAGACCAGGTGAGGCCGGCGGCCCTCGCCCTTCTCGCGGCTCTTCGCCCGCGCCCTGCTTTGCGGTACCTTCCCCGCCGCCATGCGCTCCATTGCCCTTCCCAGCCGCTCTCCCCGCTTCCTGATGCTCGTCGCCCTGGCCTGCCTCGCGCTGGTCACGACATTCGCCCGCGACGCGGCCGCCGTCGGGACGTTCAAGCTCAAGAGCACCGAGGCCACCGAGGTGTCCGGGGCCTGGCACATCTACGTGACCATCGAGCTGCCCAAGGCGCCCCTCACGGCCCACCAGACGATGAAGTTCAACTTCACGAAGACGATGGCCTACGAGCGGGCCCTCGTCGACGGCCACAACGAGCCGGTCCTGAACCGTCAGGCGCTCCAGAACCAGACCCCCACGGTCGAGAGCCAGGACGTCGACTTCGCCGACCCGAGCGGCAAGATCTTCAAGGGCACGCGCTTCGACTTCGGTCTGACCCGCACCCGCGGGTACGAGGCCGGTGAGTACAAGGTGGAAGTGAAGACCGCCGACGGCGTCAGCATCGGCAGCTCGACGAACCTGATCCTCAAGGGCGACAACCCCGTCGTCGACCGCCGCGCCATCGCGTTCAACGCGAAGGATTCCAGCGTGAAGAAGGTCGATGCGCACGACGCCGGCGCGAAGAAGGACGACGACAACACGCCCGCCGCGAACAACAACATGGGCGAGGTCGCGCCGACCGGCACCGCCGCGCCGTTCATCCCGAAGGAGGGCTTCGAGAAGACCTCCGAGGAAGAGATCAAGCAGCGCCCCGGTGGCTGCGGCTGTGACGTCCCCGGCACCACGTCGACGAGCGCTCTCTTCTGGCTCGCGCCGCTCGCCGCCATCGGTGCGTTGTCGCGACTCCGCCGTCGCACGCGCGCCTGAGGCGGGCGGCAGAAAGCTCCGCACGATGACGCCCGACGAGGCGATCAAGAAGGTCGAGAAGGGGGAGATCCTCCCCGTCTGGCTGGTCGTCGGCGAGGAGCGGATGCTCCGCGAC
Organism: Myxococcales bacterium; assembly: GCA_025351875.1. Taxonomy (GTDB): domain Bacteria; phylum Myxococcota_A; class Polyangia; order Polyangiales; family Polyangiaceae; genus Labilithrix. The sequence goes on from JANXVA010000173.1 coordinate 1,858, forward strand.
GCGGTGATTGCCGCGATCACGAAGGCCGCGCTTGCCAACGGTTTGCCGGACTTCAATCACGACAAGTTCACTGCCGGCGAGACGCACGTGGACAAGGTCATCAACGCCACCCGCATGGTGCCGATGATGGCGAACAAACGCGTCGTCTTCGTGCGCGGCCTCGAGCGCTGGGACACCGCGGCGGGCTCGGGCAGCGACGACGACGGCGACGGCAAGGCGCTACCGCCGCTCGATCGCCTCGCGGAGTACGCCAAGGCTCCCATCGATTCCACGACGCTCATCCTCGTCGCCCAGAAGCTCGATGGACGCCGCAAGATCGTCGCGCTCGCGAAGAAAGCGGGCTTCGTCGTCGACTGCGCGCAGATCGATGGGCGCCAGCTCCCCGGCTGGATCCGCGCCCGCGCGAAGCTGAAGGGGCACACGATCGAGAACGACGTGTGCGACCTCGTCGCCGAGATCGCCGGCCCGGATCTGTCGTACCTCGATGACGTGCTCGAGCGCCTGTCGCTCTACGTCGGTGAGGGGGCGCCCATCACCGAGGACGCGGTCGCGGTGAACGTCACGCGTGTCCGCCTCGCCGACACGTGGAACCTCGTCGACGCCGCGAGCACGAAGAACCTCGGGCGCGTGCTCGCGCTCTTCGCCGACGTCTACGATCCGCGCGACCGCGGACTGCCACTCGTCGGCGCGATTGCCTGGTCGCTGCGCCAGCTGCTCAAGCTCGAGTCGGCGCTCGCCTCGGGCGCCAGCATCGAGGAGGCCGCGCGGCGCGCGGGCATCTACCCCTCGTTCAAGGCCCGCGATCACGCGCAGAAGCTGAAGGCGTTCCGCCCACGCGAGCTCGAGAAGTGGCTGGTCATCGTCCAGGAGACCGACCTCGCCCTCAAGAGCTCGCGCCGACCCGCGGACTCGATCCTCGAAGAGATGTTCACGCGCATGTGCAAGAAGGC
>JANXVA010000189.1 GCA_025351875.1 Myxococcales bacterium
CCACGAACGGACCGCGGGGAGAGAGAGCGACATTGTCCGCGATCGAGCGTCCGAGCATGAGCCCCTCACCACCGCGGTCCTCGCTGAGAAGCCCGACGCCTCGTGGCGCGTTCGTCACCACGTCACCGCTCGCCCTGTCGTCGAGGCCGACGATTGCCCGCAGGAGCTCGGTGCGCCCGGACCCTACGAGCCCCGCGATGCCGAGGATCTCGCCGCGCCTGAGCACGAACGTGGCCTCCCGCGGCTTGCTCTCGCCGCGAAGTGCGCGGACGTCGAGGAGCGTATCGCCGGCGGCGTCCGGTGCGCCGGCCACCTCGGCGCGCACCGACTCGAGCTCACGGCCGAGCATCTCGTGCACGATGACCTCGGGCGCGACCTCGCGCGGGTCGCCGGCGCCGTGGACCTTGCCGTCGCGCAGCACCGTATAGCGCGCCGCGTGAGCCCTCACGTCGGCGAGGAAGTGCGTCACCAGGAGGATGGCGAGGCCGGACCCGGCGAGCGCCTCCACGCGCTCGAAGAGGCGATCCGCATCCGACTTTCCCAGGCTCGCGGTCGGCTCGTCGAGGACGAGGACGCGGGCGCTCGCGCCTCCCTGGGCGAGCGCGCGTGCGATCTCGACCAGCTGCTGGTCGGCGACGCTGAGGACACCTGCACGCGCATCGAGCGAGATGCGCCCCGGCCCGGCCACGAGCGCGAGCGACTGCTCCGCGAGGGCACGCGCATCCGGGCCACGAAGCACCCCGAGCAACCCGGCCGGCTCGATGCCCAGGACGATGTTCTCGACCACGCCGAGGTGCGGGCAGAGCGTGCGCTCCTGAGGGACCATCACGACGCCGGCTCGTCGCGCGTCGCCTGGGCCTCGCGGTGCATAGGGCTTGCCCGCGAGGGTCATGGTGCCGCCGTCGGCATGCTCGACGCCGAGAAGGATGCGCATGAGCGTGCTCTTGCCGGCGCCGTTCTCCCCGAGGACCGCATGCACCTCGCCGGCGTGGCACGCGAGGTCGACGCCGCGCAGCACGATGACCGGACCGAACGACTTCTCGATCCCTTCGAGCGCGAGGACACGCGAGCCCGGCGCGGCCTCGCTCACTCGAGCACCTCTGCTCGGCCCCCGTTCACTCGCCCAGCCACTTCTTGAGGTCCGGCTGGATGATCTCCTTCACGGCCGGGTCGTCGAGGTTCTCCTTGGTGACGAGCCGCGCGCCGGTGTCGATGCGCTTGTCGACCTTCTTGCCGCGGAGGTGGTCGGCCATCGTCTTGACGGCGAGGTAGCCCATGTTGAACGGGTTTTGCACGACGAGCCCGTCGACGTCGCCGTCCTTGAGCGCGCCGACGAGCTTCTCGGAAGCGTCGAAGCCGACGAACTTCATCTTCTTGTTCAGGTTCGACTTCTTCAGCGCCAGCAGCATGCCGAACGTCGTCGACTCGTTGGGCGTGAAGATACCGTTCACAGCTCCGGTCTCCGCTTTCTGCGCGAGCAGGAGGCTCTCGCCCTTGGCGAATGCGCTCTCGGTGGTCGCGCCGCCGTACTGGTTGTCGCTGACGACCTTCATCGTCGGCTTTGCCTTCACCGCGTCGAGAAAGCCCTTCTCTCGGTTCTGCGTGCTCGCCGATCCCTCCTGATAGCGCAGGACGACGACGTTGCCCTTGTCGGCGAGGAGCTTGCCCATGTGTTCTCCGGCCATCTTCCCTGCCGCGAGGTTGTCCGTCGCGACGAAGCTCACGTGCTCGTCACCCTGGAGGTCGGAGTCGAACACGACGACGGGAATCTTCGCCGCCGTCGCCTGCTTCACGGGCGCTCGCAGCGCCGTGTCGTTCAGCGGCGCGAGAACGATGCCGCTGACGCCCTGCGCGACGAACGTGCTGACCACGTCGACCTGCGCCTTGAGATCGTCCTCCTTGAGCGGGCCCTTCCACACGATGTCGACGTCGACCTCCTTGGCCGCCTTTACCGCGCCCGCGTGCACGCTCTTCCAGAACTCGTGGGTGGTTCCCTTCGGAATCACCGCGATCTTGAGGCGGGCTGTGCTCGGCGTCGTCCCTCCGTCGCCGTCTGGGCTCGGCAACGGTCGCTCCTTCGGGCACCCGAGGAGGAGCGCAGACATCACGGAGAGCGTCGCGAGAGCAACGAAGGCGCGGGTCGTCATCGCCGCGAATCTTACCGCGCCGCGTGCCGACCCGGCACGAAAGCCTAGATCAGGCTCGGGGACGCGAGGACCGCGAGCTTGATGCTGAGCGTCACCTGGCCCTCACCGCGCAGCACGGTGAGCTTCACGGTGTCGTCCGGCTTGTGCTGGTCGAGGGCCGTGTAGAGATCGTCGAAGTGCTGGACGCGTGTGCCGTCGATGCCGACGATGACGTCGCCGAGCGCGATGCCACGCCGCGTGCGCGTGAGGCCCCGCAGCCCCGCGGTGGCGGCCGCGCTCCCGTCCGGAACGTGGAGAATGATGACCCCCTCGAGCCCGAGGCGCCGCTCCAGCTTCTGGAGCGGATCGGCGCCGATGCCGATCCCGACCTGCTCTGCGCGCCCCGTCTTCAAGATCTGCGGCACGATCCGGCTGATCGTCCCGACCGGCACCGCGAAGCCGATCCCCGCCGAGCTCCCGCTCTTGCTGAAGATCATCGTGTTCATGCCGATCAGCTGCCCCGACGAGTCGAGCAGCGGCCCGCCCGAGTTGCCGGGGTTGATCGCGGCGTCCGTCTGGATCATGTCGCGGATCGACACGCCGCCCGCGCCCTGCACTTGCCTCCCGATCGCGCTGATCACGCCGGTGGTGAGCGTGTGATCGAGACCGAAAGGGTTGCCGATCGCGATGGCCTTCTGACCGACCTCGACCTGCTCGCCCTTCGCGACGTGGATCGGCACGAGGAGCTTCGCCGGCGCGACCACCTTGAGGACGGCGATGTCCTTTCGCGGCTCGAGCCCCACCACCTTCGCCTCGAACGTCTGCTGGTCGTGGAAGGTGACCGTGACGCTGCGCGCGCCCTCGACGACGTGGAAGTTCGTGACGACGGTTCCCTGGTCGTCCCAGACGAAGCCCGAGCCCGACCCCGCCGGGACCTCCTGAAGGGTGCCGGCGACGTAGTCCTCGACGACGCGCGTCTGGGTGACGAACACCGTGGACTGCGCAGACGTCTTGAAGACGGCGATGGTGTTGCGCTCGTCCTCGATACGGGCGCCCGGGGCCGGCGGCAGGGCTAGCGGCGGCGTCGCGCTCGCGCTCGGCGCCGGCGCGCTCGAATGGGGGTCGCCCGCCGGCTGCGCCTTGGGTCGGCACGTGGTGAAGACGACGACGAGGAGCGCCGCCCAGGCGACGGTCCGGCTGGTGAGGGTACGGACAATGGACTTGAGCATGGTCGCGACGACACTTTAACCTCAACCGAGCGCGTTGCCACCGCCGCTTCTTGGCGAGGGCTACCATGGCCACGCGATGGTCGACGACGAGCCCCCGGACGACTGCATGCGCTGCGGCGCCTGCTGCTTCTCGGGCTCCCCGCGGCACGCGCGCGTGACCGGCGACGATCACGAGAGGCTGGGCGACGACGCCGAGCGGCTCGTCGCATGGATCGGCAACCTCGCCTTCATGCGGATCGAGGCCGTGACCGTCGACCTGCACAAGTGCATCGCGCTCGCCATCGATGCCGCGACAGGGACGTTCGCATGCTCGATCTACGAGCGGAGGCCCGAGGTGTGCCGCGACCTCGAACAGGGCTCGGGCGCATGCCGCGGCGAGCTCGCCGCGAAGGCCAACCGCCCGAAGCGCGCGCTGACCGTGCTCGCTACTCGGCGCCCATGAACGGATAGCCGACGGCGAGGGGCGGGACGAACGTCTCCTTCACGACGCGAGGCGAAGCCCAGCGCAGGAGGTTGTACGCGCTGCCCGCCTTGTCGTTCGTGCCGGAGGCTCGACCACCGCCGAAGGGCTGCTGGCCGACGACGGCGCCGGTGGGCTTGTCGTTGACGTACATGTTCCCAGCGGCCTGCCGAAGGCGCTTGACCCCCTGCGCGACAGCCGCGCGATCGCGCGCAAAGACGGACCCGGTGAGGCCGTAAGGGCTGGTGCGGTCGACGAGAGCGAGCGCCTCCTCGACGGCGCTCGGCTTGCCGTCGTCGTAGACGTGCACGGCGAGCACGGGACCGAAGAGCTCCTCGGCGAGGAGGAGATGCGCGGGGTCGGACACCTCGGCGAGCGTCGGACCGCAGAACCAGCCCTTGTCGCGCGACCAGCCCGAGTCGGTGATGAGCTTCACGCCGGAGTCCGCCTTGAGCCGCTGGTGCCAGCCCGAGAGCCGCGTCCATGCGCGCTCGTTGATGACCGCGCCCATGAAGTTACGAAAATCGGTGACATCGCCCATCGTGATCTTCGCGATGTGCGCGGCAGCCAGGTCGCGGACCTGCGGCCAGATCGAGCGCGGGATGTAGGCGCGCGACGCCGCCGAGCATTTCTGCCCCTGGAACTCGAAGGCGCCGCGGACGAGCGCGACGGCGAGCGCCTCGACCTCGGCGCTCGGGTGCGCGAACACGAAGTCTTTGCCGCCGGTCTCGCCGACGAGACGCGGGTACGTCTTGTAGCTCGCGATATTCTCGCCGACCGTCCGCCAGATCGACTGGAAGACCTTCGTCGAGCCCGTGAAGTGAACGCCCGCGAGATCGCGGTGGCGCAGGCAGGTGCCCGCGATCGCCGCGCCGTCACCGTAGACGACGTTGATGACACCCGGCGGCAGGCCGGCGGCCTCGAAGAGGCGCATCGTGTGGTACGCGGCGAGGCTCTGGTTCTCCGCGGGCTTCCACACGACGACGTTGCCCATCAGCGCGCATGACGTCGGGAGGTTGCCGGCGATGGCGGTGAAGTTGAACGGCGTGATCGCAAGGACGAACCCCTCGAGGGGGCGGAGCTCGAGCGAGTTCAGGAACCCCGGCGGCGAGATCGGCTGGTGCTCGGCGAGCCCCGAGGCGAACGCGACGTTGAAGCGGAGAAAATCGATGAGCTCGCAGGCCGCGTCGATCTCGGCCTGGTACGCGGTCTTGCTCTGGCCGAGCATCGTCGCCGCGTTGAGCACGGCGCGCCACGGGCCGGCGAGGAGATCGGCGGCGCGCAGGAAGATGCGCGAGCGCTCCTCGAGGGGCATCGCCGCCCAGGCCGGTGCCGCGGCAAGCGCTGCCGTGATCGCGCGCTCGGTGACCGCCGCGCCACCGTCGTGGCAGGTCGCGAGCAGGAGCTCGTGATCGTGCGGTGCGCGCACCTCGTAGGTCGCGCCTTCGTGGGACTCCTTGCCGCCCACCACATGCGGAACGTCGGGCCTCTCGCCGCGCATGGTCGACAGGGCACCTTTCAGCGCCGCTCGCTCGGCGGAGCCGGGGGCATAGGACAGAATCGGCTCGTTCGCGGGGGTAGGCGCCTTTGCGGGAAGGTCGAGCATGAGGGCGCGAAGCATAGTCGCTCGCAACGAGCGGCGCGACGTGCTTAGTAGCGTTCCAACACCATGGCTCGCATCTACCGAACGCTCCCCGAGAAGGGTGAAAAACTCGCCATCGCGTTTTCTGGAGGCCTCGATACGCGCTGCGCCGTCGCCTGGCTGACGCAGAAGGGGCTCGTCGTCCACGCGTACACGGCCGACCTCGGTCAGCCCGACGAGAAGGACGTGAACGACGTCCCGAAGGAGGCGCGGAAGCACGGCGCGGTCGTCGCGCGCCTGCTCGACTGCCGCGAGGCCATCGCGCGCGAG
>JANXVA010000212.1 GCA_025351875.1 Myxococcales bacterium
GAGGGTTCGAATCCCTTCTCCCGCTCTATAAGAAGCTAGAAAATAAGCGCCGGCGTGAGGTGACTCACCCGGCCTCTTTCGATCCCTCACCACTGGGAGGGGTGAACGTCCGCGGAGCGGCGCGCTGGGTGACCTTCTTGGTGAGGCCGAGCTCGAGTGCGACAGCCTCGAGCGCCTTGTTGAGCACGGACGGCGCACGGAACTTCTCGTTGACGGCCGGGAAGAGCAGGTCGCTCTCCTTCTGCTCGTGGGTCGCAAGCTGCGTGTCGACGTGCCAGCGAAGGACATCGATGACCTCCATCGGAAGCGTGATGGAGTAGCGCCGCTCTGTTTCGTCGTGCGCATCACCTCGTCGCCGACCGAGTGGGAGCGGCGGACACGTAGACGTCCGGTCTCCCAGCCTACGTCCCCTTGGGGGAAAGGGCGCGGCGAAGCGCACACAAGTAAACCTAGGGTTTAGGAGTGCGCTTGCACAGAACTAAACCTGCGGTTACTTTTCGTGCATGCCTCGCGCCCCCGCGCTCAGTCCCAGTTGGGATCGCCTGTTCGAGGCTGCAGTAGGTCAGGACGGGCAATTCACCACGAAGCAGGCGGCAGACGCCGGCTACTACCCTCAGCTCCTCCTCAAGTACCTCAAGAACGGACGGATCACCCGCGTTCGCCGCGGCGTCTACCGCATCGTTCACTTCCCCGCCGGCGAGCACGAAGACCTCGCCACGCTCTGGTTGTGGTCGGAGAAGAAGGGGGTCTTCTCGCACGAGACTGCCCTCATGCTGCACGACCTCTCGGACGCGCTCCCGCGAAAGGTCCATCTCACGCTGCCCGCGTCATGGGCCAAGCGTCGCCTGCGGGTTCCGAAGGGGGTGCTCGTTCATCATGACGACGTGCTACGAAACGAGCTCGTCGACGTCGGCGCCGTGCCCGTGACGAACGTGCGTCGGACGCTGATCGACTGCGCAGGCGCGCATGTGTCTCCCGAGATCCTCGAGGTCGCGATCAAACAGGCGCAGGCGCGAGGGCTCATCAACAAGCCCGACGTGAAGGCGATTCGAGCGCGCGGGAGCGCAGCGTGAACCCCTACGCCACGGCCGCCGCGTTCAAGCAGGCCGTGGAGACGCGCCTACGCTCCTCGTCTTCGAACGGGACCAACTTCGGACGCCGGCGTCAGCTCCTAGTCTTCGACCGCTTCCTCGCCCGTATCACGCGCGAGCTCGGCGACAGCGTCATCCTCAAGGGAGGTCTCGTCGTCGAGCTTCGTGTCGAGCGCGCCCGCACCACGAAGGACATCGACCTCCGGCTCGTCGGATCACCCATCGGACTGCTCGAACGTCTCCGTCGAGCAGCGGAGCTCGAGCTCGGCGACTTCATGGTGTTCACCGTCGCGCGCGATGCGGAGCACCCTGCGATCACGACCGAGGGCATGGTCTACGAGGGGCAGCGATATCGCGTCAGCTGTACGCTAGCCGGCAAGCCTTACGGCCAGCCGTTCGGGCTCGACATTGCGTTCGCGGACCCGATCTTCGGCGAACCGGACGTCGCAACGGCGGCCGATGTGCTCGGTTTCGCCGGGATCGAGCCGCCGACAGTGCGCCTCTACCCGGTCGAGACGCACATCGCTGAGAAGCTCCACGCCTACACGCTCCCTCGTAAAAGACCGAACTCGCGCGTCAAGGACCTTCCCGACATCGCGCTCCTCGCAGGCGTCCGAGAGATCAAAGCCGAGCATCTCCGGGGCGCGCTCGAACAGACGTTCACTTCGCGCAAGACCCATGTGCTCCCGCTCTCAGTTCCGCCGCCGCCCGCCTCATGGGCGGCACCGTACGCGCGTATGGTCGAGGAAGATGAGCTGACCTGGAGTGACCTCGCGACTCTCACGCACGCTGTCGCGGCCTTCCTGGCTCCCGTGCTCGACGGCAGCTCATCGCGGATGTGGACGCCCTCGATGTGGCGGTGGGAGCAGTAGACGGTGTTCACGCTTCACCGCGGAGCCATCACGAAGATCCCTGCGGTATCGAACGCGAGGAGGAACCCGCCCTGCGCGAGGACGCCGCCCCCCGTCCCACGAAGGGCCGCCGTCTTTCCGAGGGCGAGCAGGAGCGCGCCCGTCGTGACGTAGAGGATGTCGAGCCCGGCGTTGATGGCGAAGATCTTGCGCGACGTGGCGCGCTCGTCGGCCCAGTAGGCTGCGGACTGCTGCTCCTCCCGAGCCTCGTTGGTCGCCACGAGGGCCACGATCGCGATCACTCCGTCGATCGCTCCCCACGCCACGTTCTGCACGCCGGCGGCGCGCACCTCGGGCTGGCTCGACGTGAGCATCGGCACACCCGTCGCCACGCTGCCGAGCGCGAACGCGCCGAGCACGGTCATCTGGTTGCGCTGGTCGCGGAGGAACCCGTCGCGTGCGGCGTTGGCCTTTGCGGTTGCGGGCGCGTCGTCCGCGTGCGCCAGGGAAGGCGCGAGCGTGAGCGTGAGCGTGAGCGTG
>JANXVA010000239.1 GCA_025351875.1 Myxococcales bacterium
GGCCAGTCCGGATGGTTGTGCGCAGAGATGACGACGCGGTCGCCCTTCTTCACGCCCAGCGCGGCGAGCCGGGCGGCGACGGCGTTGGAGCGGGTCTGCACGTCGAGGAACGTGGTGCGCGCGATGCCGTCCGCCTCGAGGCGTCCGAAGGCGACCGCGTGCTCGTGCCGCTCGGCCATCTGGTCGACGAGCGAGGAGAGCGTCGCGTGGGCCTTGAGCGGCGCGAGCTCCTTCTTGTACTTCTGCTCCATCCACGGGAGCACGCGCTTCTCCATGGCCGGCATGTGCTGGTTCATCCAGTAGTCGGCCCAGTCGATCTTCTCTGGGTACCAGGGCAGCTTCGCGCGGTCCTCCGGCGTGAGGCGCGCGTACGCGGCGTGCGTGTTCGCGCAGGAAAAGGGGCCCTTCTGGTCGAGCGTGAACGGCGCGAAGAGCTGGAGGATGAAGTCGATCTTCTCCTCCTGGCGCGCCATGTTCTCGAGCGCCTTCGCGGCGGGGCGGGCGAGCTTCGCGGCGGGGCCGGGCGCCGACTTCAGCATCTTCGCCATCGTCTTCGACACGCGCGCGATCGCGCCGGGGCCGACCGCGTTGAACCGATCGAGCTCGACGATCGCGGGCTCGAAGTGCATCTGCAGGAAATTGACGAACGGGTTGCCCTTGCCGGTGCGCTGGAAGTACTTGCGCTTGTAGAGGCCGATGAGCTCGCCGAAGCGCGCGCTGGTACCTGGGTTCGTGTCGCTGGCGCCGTACTGGTAGACGGGCTTGGCGGTCCCTTCGAGCAGCTCGGCGAGCGTGACGATCATGCCCGCGCACACGACGTCGGCCGGGATGAAATCGAGGATCGCGTCTGTGCCGAGGAGCTGGTGATGCCCCTTCATCGCGAGGAAGATGATCGGGGCGCTGGTCCCGATGCCCTCGTTCCAGCCCGGGAAGGGGAACTCGATCGTGCTCTCGCAGCAGGCGGGGCGCGCGATCGTGAACGGGATGCCGGCGCTGGCGATGATCTGCTCGCCGATGCTCTTCGTGTACGTGTAGATGTTCGGCCATCCCCAGTGCGTGGCGCGCTCGAGCCCGGCCTCGACGAGGCGGTCGCTCACGTACTTGCGCTTCACGGTCCTGAGCTCGGCCTCGAGCGGGCCGCCTGCCGTCGGCTCGCCGCGGCGCTTCAGGTTCTTCGTCGCCCGCTCGAGGAACTCGCTCTGGCGGAACGCGTCCTCGCAGCGACTCTTCGCCTGCGCGATGAGGTCGAGGCAATCGGCGATCTCGCCCTTCGCGCTCCACAGGTCGCGACCGAGCTCCTCGGCGCGAGGGAAGGGGAAGCGCTCGCCCGGCTTCTCCTCCATGATGAGGCCGTCGCGGTTGCCGACGACGTAACACGTCGACGTGTGCATGAGCGGCGCGTCACCGAGCGCCTTCGCGAGGGCGACGAGGTTCTGGGCGCCGAACGCGTTCGTGTCGAGTGCCTCGTCGAGCGGCGGATTGAAGTCGACGACGCCTGCGACGTTGATGACCGCGTCGACGGTGCCGCGGAGCTCCTTCACGAGCGCGGCATCGATCCCGCAATTCTCGAGGCCGACGTCGCCGTCGACCGGGACGATCTTCTCCTTGAGGAACGCCTCGAAGCCGTCGCCGTGGATCGTGCGCAGCGGGTCGAGGCACTCGCTCTTCGCGATCTCACTCCAGAAACGCTGCTCGCTCGTCTTCGTCTTGCTCTTGCGGACCAGGAGGAAGATGCGGCCGACGCTCGGGAACCGCGCGAGCATCATGACCCAGAAGATCTTGCCCAGGAATCCGGTGCCTCCGAGGATGAGGAGCCGCGAGCCTTCGAGCTGGGCGCGGACGTCGAGGGTCGGAACCGGGGGCAGATGGCTCGCGGGCGCGGAGCTGCCGTTTTTCCCGTGCGGCGCGTGGCTGTCGGTCATGGGGGGCCGCTTGATTACCCTACGATCCGAGGTGGAGCAACCGCCGCACCGGCGCCAAGAAAAGTATGGAAGATCAACTGCTTGGCAAGTCGTAATTCGGGTTGGAGGTGCGTCCGTGGCGGTTGTCACCCCTCCGGGTGACTGGCTGTCCGACCCTCGGGCCTTACTTCTCCTCTCCACGGCGGTGCGGCGACCCTCGTTGCAGCCCCCGTCCCCAAAGAATGCACGCATCCCCGCCCCCTGCCTCCGACACCGCCCAGGCCGCCTCCATCGCGACCGTCCTCCGGGGTCTCCCCGTCGGCGCGAAGCCCTCGGAGGTCTGGCGGAGCGCGGCGATCGCGCTCCTCCGGCTGAACGCGAACGAGTGCGAGGGGTTGGCGCTCGCCTTCGAGGACGAGACGGCGAGCGACGAGGTGCGCGGCTGGGTCCTCGACCTCCTCGCCGGCGCTGGCACATTCGAAGCGCAAGTAGTGATCCGCCGCCTCCTCGCGCTGGGCGTGGCTCGTCGCAACAACCGTACGTTCGCGAGCTACGTCCAGCGCCTCGGCTTCGTCGACTGCCCCGACGGGCCGACGCTGCGCTTTCTCATGAGCGTCTACGCCGAGAGTCGCAGCGAGCCGCACGACGTGCGTGCGGCGTGCGCGTACGCGCTGGGCGCGGCTGCGGGTCGAGCCTTCACGGCCGGTGACCCCGATGCTGCGCTTCGCGCCTCCGACGTGCTTCGTCGCGATCTGCTCGCCGCGGGCACCACGGTCGAAAAGTGCGCGCTGCTGACGGCGCTCGGCAACGCGGGTCTCGTGGGTGATGTCCTCGTCATCACGCGCTTCAGCCAAAATCCCGAGGCGCCGGTGCGTGCTTCTGCGGCGCTCGCGCTCCGCAAGATGACAGCGCCCGAAGCAACGACGCAGCTCGTATCACTCCTCACCGACCCCGACCTCAGGGTCGCGCAAGGCGCGCTCCACGCCCTCGCCGACCACACGCTCGATGAAGCCGAGCTCGATCTCCTCGCCGACCTCGTCCTCTCGGGTCGCACATCGCAAGCGATCGATGCGCGCATCCTGCGCCTGATCGTCGCGCAGAAGCCGCGCCTGAGGAGCATGACGGGACGCGCGGGCGCGATCGAGCAGGCGCTTCGCCTCCTCCTCGGCCGCGTCGAGGCCGCAGGTCACGGTGAGCTCACGGGGTCGGCCGAGCGCCGTGCGACGCCTGCCGCGCGTCCGACGTCGCTCAACCACAATCCGCTCGCGGCGACCATCATCGACCAGCCTCCGATCCATCGCGGGTCGGGCACGTACAGCGTCGTGAACCCCGTTCACTCCGTCGAGACCGTGCGCGCGCGCATGCTCGAGCTCGGTCTCGATCCGACCGCGCGCTCGTCGGTCATTCCCCAGCCGCCGCCGCGCCGCGCCGCGGGCGACGCTCCGATGTCCTGCCAGACCGCCATCCTACCGTCCCACTGAACGCGAGCCAGCTTCGCGCCGTAGAAGATGGCGTAATGCGTCTGCGCGCGAGCCCATCGACCTCCACCACCCACAAGGTCCTCGTCATCGATGACGATGCCGAGCTACTCGAGAGCACGGTACGGCTCCTGCGTCGGGACGGGCACGAGGTGATCTCGGCCACCACCGAGGTCGAGGCGCTGGAGAGCGTCCGCGTCTGGCGACCTCATCTCGTGCTCCTAGACTACTACCTGCGCGAGAGCACGGGCGAGACTGTGGCGCGCTCGATTCGCGCGATCGACGAGCTCTGTCAGGTGCTGCTCGTGACCGGGTACGCGTCGGAGCAGCCCGCGCGCAAGCTCCTCGCCGAGCTCGACATCCAAGGCTACCACGACAAGGCCGACGGGCCGCAGCGGCTGATGATCCTCGTCGACGCGGCGCTCAAGCACTTTCGCGCGCTCCAGCGGATCGATCGGCAGCGCAGGCATCTGCGGCACGTCCTCGACGTCGCGCCCCGCATCTGCGCCATGCAGCCCGTCGACACGCTGCTCGAGGTCGCGCTCACGGAGCTCTCGGGGCTCCTCCGCGGTGGTGATGGGTTCATCGCGACCTCCAACAGCGGTTTGTTCGTGCTCGGTACCGCGCACGAGGCGGTGAGCGTGCATGCCGCAACCGGCCGCTTTGCCGGGATTCGAGCGATGTCCGAGCTTCCCGTCGGTCTTGCCCCGATCGTCGCCTCGGCGCTGGATCGCGCAACGCCTTACTCGCTCGACGGTCGGTATGTCGTCGTCCCGCTCCAGACACGCGGCGGCGACCGTGGCTGCATGATCGTCGAGTCCGCCGCGCTTCACGCCGACGCCGTCGAGGCATGCGAGATCTACGCGCGCCAGGTCACGCAGGCCCTCGAGAACGTGATGCTCTACGAGCGTGCGACGGTCGATGCGCTCACCCGCCTCTACACGCGCGACTACGGGTTGCGACGTCTCGACGAGGCCTTCAGCCTGGGGAGCCGCACCGACGAGCCTACGAGCGTCATCCTCCTCGACATCGACCACTTCAAGCGCGTCAACGATACCTTCGGCCACGCGGGCGGCGACCTCGTTCTTCGCGCCGTCGCAGCGGCGATGCGCGAGGAGTGTCGGGTGACCGACGTTGCAGCCCGTCACGGCGGCGAAGAGTTCCTGCTCGTTCTCCCGGCGACCGACTCCGCGGGCGCGCGCATCCTGGCCGAGCGGATCCGCGAGCGACTCGCCCGCGAACGCGTCGTCTTCGACGGCGTGACGATCTCGGTCACCGCATCCTTCGGTGTCGCGAGCATCGCTGCCGACGCTTACGTGAGCTTCTCGCCGGAGGAGCTCGTGAAGCGCGCCGACGAGGCGCTCTACGCCGCGAAGCGTGCGGGCCGCGACACGGTGGTGGTCCACGCCGATACGGAGCATGCGAATGCCTCGGCTGCCTGACCTCCTCCGGCCGATTGCCGATGCCGAGCTGCCTCACCTGCGAAAGCACAAGCTGCGCGCGGCGGTGACGCTCGCCTGGGTGATCGGCTGCGTCCAGGCGCTCTACGACGTGATCAATGCCTTGCGGGGCGAGGCGGCGCTCGGGCCGATCGCGCTGATGTTCGCGGTGAATGCCGGCGTGTGCGTCGGCGCGATTGTCGTTGCGCGCCGGCCGAGCGGACAGGCGCGGCCGGATGCCATCCTGCTCTTGCTTGCGCTCCTCCTGCTGCTCGACCTCTCCGTCACGGGGTGGGTTACGCGATCCGGCCGCAACCATCTACTCGTGTACGCGCCGGTCGTGCCTCTGGTCCTGGCGCTCTTCGTACCGTGGCGACCTTCGTACTCGTTCGCGCTCTTGCCGCCGACGCTCGCAGGCGTCCTCGCCTCCGGCGTGCCCACGGGGCCGGCCGCTGGACAGGCGATGAGTCACGGCTTTGCAGCTGTCAGCCTGACGGTCGCGTGTGCCATCGCGAGTCAGCTCCAGCGTCGCCAGTGGAGCAAGTTCGAGAGGGCCAACGCTCAGCTCGCCGCGGCGGACCGAATGTCGAGCCTGGGGCGGATGACGGCCGGAATCGCGCACGAGCTGAAGACACCGCTCGCCGCCGTGATGAACGGGCTCGAGTCGATCCACTCCCTCGCCGCAGAGCTACGCCAGAGCGTCGGGCATCCCGATGTGACGACCTCCGACCTCTCCGAGATCGCCGCCGAGATCAGCGAGGTCGTGCGCACGTCGGAGTCCGGAGCGCGCCGGGCCGCGCAGTTCGTGAGCGCCATACGCGCGCAGACCGTGCAGATGACGAAGACGGTCCGCGAGCCGTTCGCGATCAGGGACGCCGTCACGAGCGCCGTGATCTTGCTCGAGCACCTCCGTCGTCGCACGGGCATCACGATCGATGCCTCCGGAGTCCACGCGTCGATCGGCGCGATCGGGGACCGAGACAAGCTCGCTCAGATCGTCTCGAACCTCGTACGAAATGCGCTCGATGCGTGTCACGACCTACCCGGGACGCGCATCGTGCTCTCCGCGACGGAGAGCCACGACACGATTACGCTCGTCGTCGAGGACAACGGCGTGGGCATTCCCGAAGCGCACCGCGCACGGATCTTCGAGGCGCTCTTCACGACCAAGGGCGCCGAGGAGGGGACGGGGCTCGGCCTCGCCATCTCGAGAGACATTGCAGAGGGCGCGTTCGGCGGGACGCTGAAGCTCGTTCCGAGCGCGCGCGGCGCGCGGTTCGAGCTGTGCATCCCGCACGAGGCGTCGCGCGTGTCGACGACGTCGGGCGCGTGGTCCCCGGCCCAGGCGGCCTAGCCTAGGCCGTCACTTCGGCCATCACGATCGGCGGCATGTGCATGAGCACGATGTCCGGGCTCGGCGGCGCGGTGTCCTTCGCCATCTCGAGCGCCTCGTTCATCGAGCGCGCGGTCTCCCAGCCCATCAGCTTCGGGATGTACTCGTTGTCGGCGCCGACGACGATCACGCGTCCCGTGTGCTGGCGCCCCGCCTCGCCCCAGTACCACATGAAGAACGGGTGAGCCGGGTGGTACGCGTGCCCGGTGCGGTACGCCTGGATGTACGCCGGGTTCGACGCGAACTTCTCCTCGTAGCGCTTGTGCAGCTCGAGCGCGTCGCGCGTCTCCGGGAGCAGGTTGTGCACGAACTCGATGTACGGAGCGTGATGCTCCTTGTCGAACATGTCCGTGCACGGGTGCGTCACGATCATCGTGCCGCCCTTCTTGAGGAGCGGCACGCCCTTGTACATGTTGAAGAGGTAGCCGTTCACCATGACCTGCACGAGCAGCGGGTTCAGGAACGAGTTGACGTTGTACGGCGAGATGTACGGCACGCCGGTGACGAGGATGTCGGCCTGGCCCTTGATCGGCACGAGGTACTGCTCGTAGCAACGCGCGAGCGTGTGCTCGTGCACGGCCTCGGTCGACCCGGCGAACACTCCCGTCACGCCGTACGGTGAAGGCACCTTCTGGAAGATCGCCTGGCGCGCGGCCTGCGGCACCTTCGCGAGCGTCATCGTCAGAGCCTTGAGCCCTGCCCTCTCCATGCCGGAGAGGTCGTCCTCGTTCTTGTGCAAGAACTCGAGGGGGCGATCGAACATGCGGTTGTTGATCGTCGTCTCGATCGTGAACACGTTGAGCTTCTTGTTGGCGAGCTTGCCCATGCGCTCGACGGACGTCGCGAGCGCGGAGCTCTTCGGGTCCATGTACGAGTGGCATTTGCGCATCGTCTGCGGGTTGTGGTGCGCCTTGAGGCTCTTGTAGCCGCAGAAGCCGACCGCCACGGACTTGTGACCGCCGTCCATCGGGACGAGGTTCAGGTTCACGTAGATGAGGAGATCGCTCTCGACGGCCTTGCGATTGAGCTCGACGACCTCGCCGTGATCGGTGGTGCCGATCTCGACCATGTTCTTCAGGTCTTCGGCGTCGTGGTTGTAGAGCCGATCGGGGTAGTACCCGTTGTAGATGCGGTCGCCGACGATGTGGCGGATCTCCTCGCCGGTCATGCGGCGGTGCACGCTCGTCGCGATGATCAGCGTGACGTCGTCGACGCCGTGATCCGCGAGCGTCTGCAGCACGACGGTGAGGACGCGTTCGCGCACGTCGGGCCGGCGCATCGGCGGCAGCGGCAAGGAGATGTCGTCGATGCCGATGACGACCTTCATCCCGGGACGAAGCTTCGCGTGGAGCGGCTCGGAGTCGTACGGGTGGTTGAGCGCGTAGCGGATCGCCGCCTCGACGTCCTTCAGCGGTGCGATGGGCGCCTTCGGGTAGATGCAGCGCGTGCCGGGCGGAAGATCGACCTCGACCAGGCGGTCTCCGCTGAAGATGGTGCGCGGGGCGCTCTTGCGATCGAGAGTGACGACGAGCGGATGGGACATGACTCTTCTCAGTTGACCGACTTGTCGAGCGTGAGCACCGGCCAGCCGTAGGTGCGCGCGAGACGTTCGAGCTTGCTGTCTGGGTTCACGGCAGCAGGGTGGCCGACGACGCTGAGCATCGGGACGTCCGAGTAGCTGTCGGAGTATGCGAAGCAGTCGTCGAGATTGTGTCCACGCTCGCGCGCGTGGTCGCGAATCAAGCGCGCCTTCTCGGGACCGGCGACGACGGGACGAAGGAGGCGCCCCGTGGCGTAGCCGTCCTTGATCTCGAGGCGATTCGCGATGACGTGGGTGGCGCCGAGGTGGTCGGCGAGGCGGGTCATCAGGAAGTCGAGCGCACCGGAGACGAGCACCACGTCGTGACCCTCGTCGCGCGAGCGCGAGATGAGGTCCTTCGCATGCGGGTAGAGCGCCTTCTTCATGATGTCGTTGAAGGCGTCGTCGGCGAGGATCATCAGCCGGTCGTGCGAGATGCCTTCGTACGACGAGAAGAGGATCTCGTTGAACATGCGGCGGTCCTGCATCTCCGCCCAGATCATCTGCGGCGTCTTCCACGCGGCGCGCGCGAGCTTCTGCAGGCTGCGCATCGGCGTGCGCTGGTGCATCAGGTACCAGAGCGTCGGGTGGACGAGGTTCGTCCTGATGAGAGTCCCGTCGACGTCGAAATAGCTGGCTGCCACGGCGCCGGCTTCTTCTCGCGGCCGTCCCGCCCTGTCAAGCTGAGCGACCGACCCGCTCCCCGAGGCGCTCCACCGCGCGCGCCACGTCCGGGCTGATTTCGAGGAGCGTTCTCATCGGATCGCCCAGCTTCGCGACCCGCGCCGGGACCGTCCGGATCGTGTAATCCCGAGGATCGAGCGAAGGTTCGACCTCATCCCAGGTGAGCGGCGTGGAGACCGTCGCGCCCGCTACGGCACGCACCGAGTAAGGGGCGACGATCGCGCGCGTCTGTCCGGTCTGCCCGGTATCGACGTAGACGCGCTCGCCGCGGCGAGCGACGACGCGCTCCATCGTTGCGAGCTCCGGGAATTCCTCCACGAGCAGCTTGCCGAGCAGGTCCGCCAGCGCGCGCGCGGTCGTGAAGCTCTGGCCCTCGCCGAGCGGCACGATCACGTGAAGTCCCGATTGCCCGGACGTCTTCGCGAAGCTCGGGAGCCCGATGGCATCCAGGTGCTCGTGCAGTCGCTTCGCGAGCGTGACCGCGTGCGCGAGCGACGACTGCTTCACGTCGAAGTCGACCGTGAAGAAATCCGCCTGGTCGAGCTTCGGCAGCCGACACGCGAGGATGTGGAGGGGAATGCACGCGAGGTTCGCGATATAGAGGAGCGTCGAAGCGTCTTCGAGAAGGAAGCCTCGCTTCTGCTCGTCGCCTGGCGCGCCGACGGACAGCGTGCGGACCCACGGCGGCATCCCAGGCGGCACGTTCCATTGATAGAAATTCTTGCCGGCGATCCCGTCGGGGTAGCGGACGAGGATGACGGGGCGAGCGGCGAGGTGAGGGAGGATGACCTCCGCGATGCTCGCGTAGTAGTCGCAGAGGTCGCCCTTCGTGTAGCCCTCGTCTGGCCAGAACACCTTCGCGCGATTCGTCACGTTCACGTGGCGGTGCACGGCCGCCGCGCCCTGCGCGAGGTGATCGATGGTGACCCGCGACGCGGGTGCCGCACCCGAGTCGACGGAGACCCACGCGGTGTTCTTCGGATCGACGGAGTACGGCGACGCCTTCTTCTTCGCGACGACACTGGTGACGCCGAGCTCCGCGCAGAGCGCGAGGATGGTAGCGAGCGCTCCCTCGAGCGGCGGCGCGGCGCGTACGAAGCCGATCGCCGGGAGCAGCTCCGCGAGGAGCGCGCGGCGCGCGTCGAGTGGGAGTGGCCGCACGTCGGCGTCGCCGAGCGCGAGGACGTCCTTCGCGATCAGCATGACCGGCGTGAGCGTGGTTGCTCGGTGCGTATCGAGCTTCGCGACCCGCTCGACGCGCTGCGCCAGCAGCTTCGAGCTAGGATGACCGCTCGCGTCGAACGCGACGAGCTCGCCGTCGATGACGACGCGCTTGCAGGGAAGCGCACGCAATGCGCGCACGACGTCGGGGTAGAAGTCCTCGATCGACTGAGCGACCCCGTTCGCGGGCCAGAGGCGAAGCGACACCACGTCGCCGTCGCGGACCGCAAGGATGCGAACGCCGTCGAGGTCTGCGTCGTACAGCCAGCCGCCCGCGGTGCGCGGTAGCACCACGGTCTTGCGACGAGGAGTGACGAGCGGCGATCGCTCCGGCGCGAACAGGTCACGCGTCGTGCGGGTGGTGAGCCGGGTCGCACCGCGCGCGTGCGCACGCTCCACGAGCGCCTCGCTGATGCGCTCCGAATGCGGCAGCTCTTCGACCGTGAGCCCAGAGAGCACGGAGCGCGGGAGCTCTTCCGCGATGTTTCGCTCCTTGCTCGCGTGCTCGTCGGCCTTCTTGAAGAGCAGCCAATCGTCTCCTTTGGCCGACTTTGCGAGCTTCACGAGCGCGTAGCGTCCGCGCAGCTTGAGGCCGCGGAGCTCGACATGAATCTTCCCGTTCGCGATCTCTTCCTCGGCGGGCCCCTCCAGGTACGTGACCACGCCGCGATCCCACGCGATCATCGGACCTGCGCCGTACTGCTTCGCAGGGATCACGTCCTCGAAGTCGAGGTACTCGATCGGGTGATCCTCGGTCTTCACGGCGAGCAGCTTCTCGTCGGGGTCTAGGCTGAGCCCGCGCGGTACGGCAAAGCTCGCGAGAGCGCCGCCGACCTCGAGGCGAAGGTCGTAGTGGCGCCTGGTTGCATCGTGGAGGTGAACCACGAAGGCGCCCACCAACGTTCCCTCGCTCGAGCTTGCGGGAACCTCGCCACCGAAGGGCTCGTTGGTCGCCTCGGGGCGGCGCTTCCGCTGGTAGTCGCCGAGCTTGGGTCGCGCGCGTTCCTTCATGACGAGCCGCGTCGCAAAGCGTATCCCGACCCTCACCGTGGATGCGGGATGTCGACAGCACGTGCGTCCCGCGCACCACGCCACGCGCCACGCATTTCACGGCTGGGTGCGAATTGCCCTGCGCACGCGCACCGCGTCATCGGGCATTTGTGCCGGATTCGTGACCGCGCGCGCTGGGGCACGTACTTTGCGTCTATGAGAGCCATGTTCGCAAACAAGGAAGTCGCGACGCGTCATCTCCCCATCGCGCACGGGCGTGATGCAAAGGCCGAGAGCACGCGACGCGCTGGCGAGCGTCACCCGCAGCCGCGCCGCACGAGCGAGACGCGCCTCCAGGCGGCCGTCGTCAGCGATCGCAAGTGCGACGACCTCGACCCTTACGCCGACGTCCCCTGCACGGATTGAGTGATCAGGTCGGGCTTCGCCGCTCAGGATTGACGCGGCGGCCGGAGCCTCCCGCGCCTCGAGCGTCCCTCGCTCTGCGGTCGGAGACGAGAGGCCAACAAGGGATGGCCCGGGCATCCGCAGGATCGCGTGTCTGCGGGCCGGTGCACGTTGCACGTGATCGGGGATGAGCGCGGTCAGGAGCGCGTGCAGCCGCTTCGCCGGGTCGCGTCTTTGCTACTTCGTGATGTGCGGGGTGAGGCGCGCGGCGAGCGTCGACATCGTGCCCTCGTAGCCCGATGCGGCGCTCGTGGGGCAGATCGATCCGGCGATGCCTCGGTCGCCGAGCTTCTTCACGACGAGGAGCTCGCGCGGGGTCGGGTAGGCCTTCGCCTTGATCTGCTGGCCCAGCGTGGCGCCGCAGAGCGGGGGATTCTTCGACGGGTCGGCGCAGTCGCAGGAGGTCTCCGTGTTCGTGCATGTCCGCGGTGTGGGCAGCTCGAAGGTGCATGCAAACTGCAAGTCGTTGCTTCCCGTGTCCCACTCGCGACCGTGGATCGGGTCGGTCCCGTTGTTGCCGCGGGTACTGTTCGGTGCGGGCAAGCTGGCCCGCGCGACGACCGACTGGAGCATGTGCGAGTCGAGCCCCGTGAAATCGAAGGCCTCGGGGTCCGTGCCGAGGATCGCGTTCCAGTTCGGTGAAGCGCCGACGAGCTGGTTCGGCACGCCGCCGAGCACAGCGAAGACGACGAGGTCCTTGCCGCGTGGGCCCGCTGGCAGGTTGCACAGCTCCTCGCCCGCCGCGCCCGGAAGCGATGCCGCGAAGAGCGGGTTGGTGCACTTCGGCGTCCCGAGGTACGGGCTGACGGTCGTGCCGACCTCGGTGTGCTCGCCGCTGCGGTCCGGCACCATCGCCTTCGTGAAGCCGTCGACGTAGCGCGAGATCGGGAACTGCGGATCGACCCCGAAGCGCTCCTTCATCCGATGGAAGCGGACGTTGAGCTGCTCCTCGGACGGTCCGTAGTAGCCGCCGTTCTTCTGGCACTCGGGGTCGCTCTTGATCTTCTGACAGCTCGCGTCGGCGGGATTGCAGGTCGCAGCGAAGCCACAGGACGTGCAATCGGGCGAGCCAGGGTTCGACGCACACACGCTCGTGCCTCGCGGCGCCGTGGTGGTCTTGCCGTCCGCGCGGAACACCGGCGAGCCGGGGAACTGGTTGTTCATGAACGCCCAGCCCTGGCCGCCGACGGAGCGAGGGTCGGCCGTCGAGTCGTCCTCGTCCGTGATCATGACGACGACCACGAGCGAGTCGGGACGGAGGAACGCCTTGCGTTGCGCGAGCAGCGTTGCATCGACGCCGTCGAGCTGCGCCAGGTTGGTCGCGCTGAGCGTGACGGTCTGCCACGGGTCGGGCTGGACGAGGAAGCGGTACGCGCTCTCGAGCTGGGCCTCGAGCCCGCAGCCGTTCTCGCCGACGCCGTTGACGAGCGTCGTCGCGTCGGCGATGAACGAGTCGATGTTCGTGGAGCCGCCGCCGCCGTAGCTGAGAAAGCCCTTCGCTGCGCTCGCGAGCGGCGCGCTGCCGGGGCCGACGGTGCGCAGGTGCGCGAGGCTGTTCTGGGCCCCATCCCCGCATACGTCTCCGCCCATCGCGCCGAGCGACGTGTTGATGACGCCGACGTGAACGTCGCCTGCCTCGGCCACCTTCTTGAGGAGCGGCGAGAGCGAGCTCCCGAGGAGCTTCGACTTGTCGCCCATGGATGCCGAGTTGTCGACGACGAGGAGGAGGTCGACCTTCGACGAGGTCGTCGCGCCGATGGCGTCAGGGTTCTTCACCCCGCTGTCTTCGCCCGGCGGCAAGCCACCCTCGGCGGGGGCACCGCCCTCGGGCGAGGTGCTCTGCTGTGCCGTTGTCCCGCCGCAGTGCATGGCGAGGGCAGAGGCCGCGAAGAAGGGG
>JANXVA010000264.1 GCA_025351875.1 Myxococcales bacterium
CTGCGCCGGTGCCGGCGTCGGTGCCGGCGTCGGTGCCGGCGTCGGTGCCGGCGTCGGTGCCGGCGTCGGTGCAGCCAGGTGCACGATGTCGGCGACCGGCTCCGCCTCGGGGCTTGGATGACCGTACGGCACGACCACGCCAGCCCCCGCGCTCTGCTCCGCGGGCGGCGGCGGTCGCTTCGACATCGGCGGCGGCGGCTTCGGAGGCATGCTGCGCGCGACTGGCGGCGCAGCCGGTCCAGGCGCACTCGGCACGCGCTTCGGCGGCGCGGGACGCGGTGTGTTGCCAGTGCCGAGCGCAGGACGTGCGCCGGGCGCGATGCGCGGGACCGAGCCGGCATCCGGGATCACCGCGGGCGCCGTCGCGGCCGGCGCGGCAGGGATCGCGGCCGCACTGGGCGCGGGCGTGTTCACGACCATCGCGCTCTCGTGCAGCGGAGGTGCGGCGGCCATCAGGTCGCGAAGCGAGAGCTCTTCGCGAACGCTCGCCGGCGGCGCCTCGTCCTCGGCACGCGCCTGGCGCGCGCTGAGCCTGTCGAGCTCTGCGAGCGCGGCCGGAGGCACGGTCGCGCGCTTGCTCATGGGCCCGGGAGCGTCGTACCCCGACGATGCCGCCGCGGCCTTCGGCATCGACACCTCGGCTGCCGGAGCGGGCGTCTCCGCGGCGATCGCGGGCGCGGAGTCCATCGGCGCGAGGCTCGCGCGGCGCCTCATTCCCGACGAGCTCGGGTCGAGCTCGATGCGGCGTGCCCGGATCCGGTCGCCCGCCAGCTCGGCGACCTGCGCGGCGACGACGCTACCGGTCGCGATCCGCGACCCGGCGATTGTCCGGAGCGCTGCGCCCATCTCCGCGGCCGTCTTGAACCGCAACGACGGATCGAACGCGAGCGCGTGGAGCACCACCTCCGCGAGACCGGCGAACGGCGAGTCCGGGGGGAACGCGGGCGGCTCGATCTCCTCCTCGCGTTGCCGAGCGAGGACGCGTACCGGGTCGGCATCCTCGTAGAGGCGACGTCCCGTGAGCGCTTCCCAGAGGATCACGCCCGCCCCGTGGACGTCCGCGCGAAGGTCGGAGGTGCCACCGACGTCGAGCGCCTCGGGCGCGCCGTAGCCCACGGCCCCGGACGAGGCTCCGACCTGAACGGGGCGCGGCCGAAGCACGTTGACGATGCGCGCGACACCGTCCTTGCCGACGACGATGTTGGCCGGACAGAGCGCGCCGTGGATCGTCCCGAGCGTCCCGCTCGCGGCGTCGCGGAGACCATGAAGGCCGTGGAGACCCGCGAGGACGTCGACGAGGATTCGCACGACGACCGGGAGCGGAAGGAACGGCTCGCTTCCACCGCCGGGCGCTCCAGCGGGCCGCTTCGCAGCAGCGAACGTGAAGAGATCTTGCAGCGTGGCGCCGTCTACGAGCTCGCTTGCGACGATGAGCTCGTCGGCCGCGACATCGACGTGCCGTATCCGCGCGATGTTCGGATGCCAGTTTTTCTGGAGGCACTTGGCGTCGCGCACGAGGCTTGCCATTGCGTCCGACCCGAGCGTGATCGCGCCGTCGTTGCCGACGTAGGTCGCGACGTTGCTGCTCACCTTGGCATCGCCCGCGCGGGCGTACCGGTAGGTGACCACCAGCTCGTTCGGTTCTCGGATCGCGGCGTGCGAGCGTGGTGAGCGAGCGCCGAGCTCGCGCATCGTGCGGTACGTCGCGACGCCGGCCGCAGACTGCGCGCCGTTCGTCATCGTGCTCTTGGAGCTTACCCTGTAGTGCGTACCTAGAACGCGGGGGTGGGGGCAAATCAGCGGAGTTCTCTCGCCTACGGTGCGACGGGGACCGCGCTTCACCTACGTTGCCTCCGACCCGCCGGAAGGCCCGAATTCGCCGCGGATCGACGATCAGGCGGCGCCGCGCTTGCGGCGTGCGAGCTCGGCGAGCACCGACGCGCCCAGCAGCGCTACGAGCAGCAGCGGCGCGACGGCCGCCCAGGCGAGCCAGCCGTAGCGGCGATACACGTCTTGCTCGCGCGACAGGTGCGCGGCGGTGATGTAGCGCGCGCGTGCGAGACAGAGGAGCGGGTCGCGGATCTTGCGACCCTCCACCGAGGCGCAGGCAAACTCGACGGCCGTCTTCACGTCCCACCCGACCCAACCGCTCGCGAAGAAGCTCTCGAGCTCGGTCCGCGCGACCGCCACGTCCTGCGTCTCGGCGAGGATCTCGACGGCGCGCGCAGCACGCTCCGGGTCGTGCGTCCGCCGCCCATGGATACCGGTTGCGCCCAGCGCCACTGCGACCGCCAGCAGCGGCACGAGAGCAAGCTTCGCGGCTCCACCTGCCATGGGCGCGGCTAGTCCGTGACCTTCGTGAGGCTCAGGCCGAGGAGCTGCAGCTTGCCCGCGCCGAGCGCGTACTGCGCGTCGCCCGGGCCGCTGAGCGACGCCTTGCAGAAGAGGTCGGGCTTGCCCGCCGCCGTCGTCGGAGCATCGACGGTCCCGCCCTTGTCGGTGACACTGAGCTTGCCGTTCGCGAACGTTCCTTGCACGGTCACGCCGACCGTCACCGTCTCGTAGCCGTTGCCGCTGCAACGATTCGCGAGCTGGATGCGCCCGTCGCGGAAGAGCATCCGGAGGTGCACCTCGAGCCCGGCAGACGTCTGCGTGCTCTCCCACAGCCCGACGATGTCGTCCGGATGCACGCCTGCGCCCTGCGGGGCGTCGAAGAGCGGATCGTACTCGTGTGTCGCCGCGCTCGTCGACGAAGGCGCGTCGTTCTTGATCGTGCACGCGGCGAGGCTCGTTGCGCCAGAGAGAACGAGCACCATCACCGTCGAGCGCGAAAGGACGGACATCGGTCGATGCTACGCGTTCCGAGGAGCCCGGAAACAGCGAAACGCCGCGGCCCTTGCGGACCGCGGCGTCTCGTCGTCGTTTCACGGAGTCGAATCAGAGAGCTCCGGGAGGGGGGTCATTCGCCGTCGCCACCTCCTGCTCCGCCGCCGAGCGGGCCGTCGAGGGCGCGGGAGATCTGCCTGACCGCGTCGAGGAGGCCGACGTAGCGGCGCAGGCGGAGCTTCGCCTCCGGGGTGGTCTCGAGCGGCTTGCCCGACTCGTCGACCGCGAGGACCCACTGGCCCTTGTCGTCGACCATCGGCTTGCCCGTGACGGCGTCCTTCTTCACCACATAGGCCTGAGCCACGAGCTGGTTGGCGCGGCCGATCATGCGAGACGCGATGCCGTGGTCGATGACCTCGCCGTCGAGGACGTCGTCGCCGAACTTGCTCGCGATGTACGAGAAGCCCGTCGCGGGATCCGAGAACCGCACTTCGCGGGTACCGGGAACGAGCGGCGCCTTGTCGCCGTCGATCGTGAGACGCATCTTGTTGAGGAGCGTCATGTCCGAGCTCAGGCGCGAGAACATCGCGCCATACACGGCCATCGCGAGCTGCTGCTTGTACCCGACGTTCGGGAACACGACCATCGCGCCCTGCGGACGGGTGATGCTCTTCTGCGTGATGTCGAAGCCGCCGAGCCCACTCGACGCGTCGCCGACGACGTGAGGCGCGATCGACTCCCAGTCCTCGGAGAGGATACCGCCGAGCAGACGGTCGACGCCGTTGGGGAGATCGTTGCGGAAGCTGATCATCACGTCACGACCGTCGAGGTAGTTCTCGCGTGCCACGGTGAAGAGCGTGGGCCGCGGGTCGACGAGCTGCATGAGCGCGAGGGACTTCTCCTCCTCGAAGCCGGCGTGGTGGACGTACTTCTGGTAGTCCCACGAGCCGCCCTTGTCGTTCTCGAAGTCGTCGGCGATGTAGCGCGCATCCGTGATGCCGAGCGTGAAGCGCCCAGCCGACGCGGTGCCGCCCTGCGGTGCGAGGTCGAAGACCGTACGCGTCCCGTTGGTCAGCTTGGTGTTGCCCTTGTAGTCACCGGGCTCGGGCATGAGCGCCGCGCGCTGCAAGAAGCCGAAGATGTCGGCCTGGGCCATGACGTACGGGCGGATCCCGTCGTCCTGCGTGAGGTCCGCGGCCTGAGCGCGCGCGATGTCGAGCGCGATCTGCCAGTGGTAGGCGCGGAGGCGTCCGAAGTAGTTCGAGGCCACCGACTGCGCGAGGAAGGCCGAGTTCCACTCGCGATCCCCGCGACGGAAGTACGACCAGGGGTAGCGGAGGTCGAACGAGCGCGTGAGGTTCTGCGTGAGCTCGTAGACGTCCGCGCCTGCGTCCATCATCTGCGTGTGCATGTACCCGCCGGCGCCGTACTGCTCACCCCAGCGGTAGTTCCAGCGGACCTTGTCGCGACCCTCGACGTTCGCGTGCCACTTGACTGCCGCGATGCCGGCCGGGTGCATGTCGCTCTTGAAGTCGTCGAACGTCCAGTGGTCCTTCGGCGGTGGCGCGCAGACCTTGCCGTGCACGACGCGCCAGGCCGAGGTCGCCTTCTCCTCGTCGGTCGCGTCGCGACAGTCGCGCGCGGCGTCGAAGACCTTCATGAGCCGAGCGGTCTGAGTGTAGTGCGCGAAGAACTTCTGCCCGTTGATGACGAGGTCACGCTCTTGCAGCTGCGTGTAATTCTTGAGGCCGAAGTTCGGCTGGTCGGCGAGCGGGATGCTCTTCTCGTCGAGCGTCTCGATGACGCGTCCGTAGAGGACCTTCATCGCGTGCTGGTCGTACGTGCCGAGGCCGACGGACTCGCCGCCTCGCTCGATCTGGTACTCCATCGTCGAGGTGTTGGCGAAGTAGTCGATGCCGGGCCGCGACTCGCCGGCGAGGCCCTGCTCGTCGTCGGTCAGGGGATCGAGGTAGCGCGGACCCATGCACGTGTCGTCGCCGCGCGCGCCAGGATCGCGCGACTTGGTGCACTCCGCGGTGGCCTTGCCCTCCGCGGTGCGGAGCTGCCAGTACTGCGGGTCGTAGTTCGGCGCGTCCCAGCTCGAGGCGAAGTTGTGCCGCAGGCCGAGCGAGTGACCGAGCTCGTGGATGCCGATGCCCTTGATCGTCTCCTTCACGAGGTCGTCGTAGATGCGCTGGCCGCGCGTCGTCGGGTCGAGGTCGCCGTACTTCTTCTTGAAGAAGCCCGCGAGCGACGTGAGGTAGAGGCTGCCGGTTCCGACGTTCGCCGCGTCGTCGAAGCATGCGCCGCGGGCGGCCATGTCCTCGTCGTACCAGGCGCGCATCGCGGCGATCTTCGCGGGCTCGAGGCCGGCGAGGGACGTGAAGTCCTGGGTGACCGCGGGGACGCTCTCGAGCTTCTTCGAGAGCGCCTGGAATCCGGCGATGCCGGCCGTGAACTGCTTACCGTCCACCACGCTCTTCGACTTCGCGATCGAGTCGAATTTCATGGCCTGGAGCGCCGAGACGCCCGCCTGGTCACGGACGCCGATCGAGGCATGCACGTTGTCGAGGTCGATCGCCTTCGTGCGCGCGTCGATCTCCGCGGCGGTCTTGCCGATGCGCATGCCCTCGGGCGCAGACGCGCCGTCCTTCAGCATGCGGCCGTACCGCTCGGCCGGCAGGCCCTGCATGATGTCCTCGAGCTTCGTGTCGCCCATCGCGAGCTGGATGATGTCGCGCTGCGAGGCCGCAGCGCGCGTCGCCGAGCGACCCATGACGGTGGCCGTCGCGCCGAACGTCTCGCCGCTGAGCGGATCGGGCGGATTCCAGCCGACGCCGCCGTAGTGCGCGCGCGACTCGTAGGGCCAGTAGACGAGGAAGTTCTTCCGGATGTCGCCGAGCCGCGCCTTGTCGCCGGGCTTGCCGCAGATTGCCTCGGGGTCGTAGTCGCGGACCGGGTTGTGACAGACGTAGAAGGCCGGCTTGCCCTGGTCGACGGCCTGAGGCTTCACCTTGTCGGTAAGCCAGCCGCCGACCTGCACCATCTGCTTCTGGGCGGGCGTCGCGTCGCTGTCGAAGAACTCGGCGTGGCAGCTCGCTCGGTCTCCGTCGCCGGTGCGTCGGCACTCGACCTCGCGGCGATACGCCACGGACACGTCGAGCAGCTGGCTCCACGAGGCGCCCATCTGCTCGAGCGTGCCACGCTCGCTGATCTTGCCACCTTCGACCTTGTCCTGGAACGCCTCGGGCGCCTCCTTGTTCAGAAAATAGGCGATCGTCCTGAGCTCGCGATCACGCACGGGGAGCGTGCAGCGATGCTCGGTGACGTCGCACTGGGAGCCCGCGTGGCCCGCGTAGTGGGTGACCGCGTTCTCGCACGCGTCGGCCGTGCCGTTCTTGTCGGTGTCGTCGTTGGTCGCGCAGCTCACGCCCTGGTGACTCTTCTTCCAGATGTTGTGGATCGACTTGAAGCGGTGCGTCTGCGCGTCCGTGAATCCGTACTGCGGATCCCACGTCGTCCGGGCGGAGCCGAGCCACGGGTTGGCGCCGTCGCCCTGGCCGCCGGTGTTGCCGACGACGTCCTTCCACGCATAGTTGTCCTCGAACTTCTCGAAGTCCTCGTCGGCCTGCACCTTCGCGAAGCTGGTGCGGACGGTGGCCTCCTGCGGGTTGCAGTCGTAGCTCGACGAGCCGGTGAAGTAGCTCACGAGGGCGCACTTCTTCACGGAGCCCCACGAGAACGAGATGTCGTCGGGGTCGACGGTGAACTTGTTCGTCACGTCGAGGTAGCCGTTGTCGGCCTCGAAGTGCGGCGCATCCTCGGCGGAGGGATCGGTGATGTTGTAGGCGACGGGCGTGACCTTCGCGCCGTTCGAGAAGCGAATGCCATCGTCGGTCGACGTGACGAGGTTCTGCGACCAGTCGACGCGGACGTATTCGCGCTCGTTCCACGGGCGATCGCTGTCGTTCTCGACGACCACGTTCGTTTCTTCTCCGGTGGTCGCGTTGTATTCGCGGCGCACGTCGAAGTGTTTGATGATCTTGAAGGCCGCGACGATGGTGCCAGTGGGCGCGCTCGTCGCATTCTTGTCGGTCGAATGGGCGATGTCGGCGGCGTTGGTGCCGCGGTTGTCGGCGCCTGGTGACTCCTGGTAGGAGCGCCGCGCGAGGACCATTCCCTCGGTGAGCTCCCAGCGAATGCGATCGACGGCGGAGAACTCTCCGATCGAGTACGCGCTCTGATTCACCGAGCTTCCCACGGTGAACGACTTCATCCGGAACTCCGGATCGTCGCTCGGACTCTTCAGGTCGGAGCCGAGGAAGAAGGTCTTCGGCAGCGCGTTGGGCTGCACTCGGTCGATGGGATCACGCTCGGCAACACAGGCTGCCGAGAGGCAAGCCGAGGCTGCGAGCATCATGAGGCCCGAACGGGCCAACCACGTGCGCATGGCCGTATCCTTTGGTTGGAGATGTCCTCGCGGTTGGGAGCGACCTGCTGAAAAGCGTCACGCCGCCGGAGTCGTAGAGTGCTTACGCAATCCCCGGACCAACCCGCGCCAGGTCACAGAGCGCCATGAAAACAGCGCGATCGTGGGCGTGCGTCAACGCGTGCGTAAAGTATGTAACTCCGCCTCTGTACAGTTCGATGACGGCAAACGGCGCTTCACGCCGTTTTCACGCGGGCCGCGATGACGTTTCAACGGCGCGCCATCTCTGCTCTGCGCGCAAGCTCCACGCTCGGCGCATGAAGACACGTTCAGGCCTTGCAAGCTTCCGCGGCGCGACGGTGATGGCGGTGACGAGCCTCGGGGTCGCGATCCTCGATCTCGTCGCCATGGTGAAATGGCCGGACCACGACACGCCGGCCCTCGTGGGCAAGATGCTCATCCTCGCGGTTGCGGCCGCGCAGCTCGTTCCGGTCGTCGGATATGCCGGGATCGCGCTGGCCTTCCGCTCGAGTCCCGACGATCGGGGCTCGAAGATCGCCTTCTGGATCTGGACGGCCATCGCGCTCCCGATCCTGCTCTTGGGCATCTGGGTAGGCCGCTTGTGATCCTTCGATGAGCCCCTGCCGACCAGGAAGACTTGTCGTCACTCTCGACGTGGAAGAGGCTAAGAGAGGAGCGCGATGAGTGACGAGCCACGCGCGCCGAGCCGCATCATCATCCAGGCGGAGGCGCTCGCCTGGCTAGAGGCGAACCCCGCACCGCCCGGCGCGAGCGTCGTCACGTCGCTCCCCGATGTGTCGGAGTGCTCCCATCTCGACCTCGAGGGATGGAAGGAGTGGTTCGTCGCTGCCGCCCAGAGGGTGATTGCGTGGACCCCGCGGGAGGGGGTCTCCATCTTCTTCCAGAGCGATATTCGCCACGACGGGATGCTCGTCGACAAGGGATACCTCGTGATGAAGGCCGCCGAGCGGGAAGGCGCGAAGGTCCTCTGGCACAAGATCGTATGCCGCAAGCCGCCCGGGACGATCGCCTTCGGCCGCCCGAGCTGGTCGCACATGCTGTGCATCGCGCACGAGGTGCGGCCCACGCCGAAGCGCCCCGGGCCCGACGTGATGCCCGATGCGGGCTTCATGCCCTGAGCCGCGCGATGGGCGTGCGCGCCTGCGAGGCCGCCTGCGCCTACCTCCGCGACGAGGTCGATGCGAAGATCGTCGTCGACCCGTTCTGCGGCCGAGGCACGGTGCTCGCCGTCGCCACTGCAATGGGCCTCGACGCGCTCGGCGTCGAGCTCAGCGCAAAGCGCTGCAAAGCCGCTCGCGCCCTGACCGTCCCCCTCGTGCGGTGAACGACCCTAAGGAACGAGGATGCGGCCCGGGGCGCCGTTGATGCCCGCCGTCGTGTGGCAGCTGTTGCAGTCGCCCGACGTGACCTTGCCGACCATCGCGCGCGTCTTCACGCCGTCGCTCAGCTTCGCGGAGTACGGAGCGGTGAGCCGCTGCGCGCCGTTCTGTCGGGGAACGTCGAAGTTACCGGCGGCGTTCACGGTCGCGTTGACGACCTTGCCCTTCGCGTCCGTGATCGTGACGATGATGGTCGGCGGCGGCGCGGCGCCGTTGCAGTCGTTCACGTCGTGGAGCGCCTTGTAGACGGTGCCGGCAATCGACAGGTTCGGTCCGCCCATCACCGAGTGACACGCGTTGCACGCGAGGCCGGGATGCATGAGCGGCGACTTCTGGTTGCCGAGCTTCCAGGTCTGGCCGCTCGCGCAGCCCGCCATCGCGTCCGGACCGGCGTCGGGCAGCGTGCCGCTGTCGGGCGTACCGCCGTCGCCGGTCGGCGGCGCCTCGGTGCACGACATGGGGTTCTTCGGGGTGCCGGCCTTCACCCAGTCCTCGAAGGTCGCGATCTCGTCCGCATCCGGGCCGACCGCGGGCGGGGGCGGCATCGGGCTGGTCGTGCTCTTCATCCGCTCCACGGAGAGCACGGCGAGCGATTTTGCCGGATCCGCCTTCGAGGGCTGAAGGAGGTCGGCGTACACGAGCATCTTGGGCGCGCCGGCGGTCTTGCCGTCATGGCACGCGATGCAGCGGTTCTCGATCACCGCCTGGACGTCGCACGGCAGTCCGGTCGCGAGACCAGAGCCTGCGGGACCGCTCGGCACCGGCTTGTTGTCCGGCCCGAGGATGACGCTCGAATCGTCTCCGCCGTCCGTGCCGTCCTCACTCAGCTGCTCCTTCGCTCCGCTGCTGCAAGCGACGGCCGCCGCGATGCCACACGCGATACCAGCGACGAGGAAGAGGTGACGACGCATCGGGCAATCATGTCTCGTGAAACAAGCTCGTGCACACATTTCCGGGTGGCGGTGGATGTCGGATGACCACCGCTCCCCCGGAAACTAGGCTGTCCGTAAGAGCGGCCTACTGGAGGGCGATGTCGACGCGGCGGTCGCGCTGCCAGCTCTCGTCGTCCTGCCCCTCGGCATCGAGCTCACCGCGGGACGTCTTCGACATCTTGGTGGGGCCCACGCCGAGGCGACCGAGGTACACGTGGACCGCGTCGGCGCGGTTGTCGCCGAGCACCATGTTGTACTCGGTCTCACCGCGCGGGTCGGCGCGGCCGACGAGCGCGAGCTTGCGGCCCTTGAGCGGTCCGGTGGTGACGCACTTGGCGACCTGCTCGAGCACGTCACGATCCTGCGGCAGGAGCGCGGCTTCGTCGTAGTCGAACTTCGGCGCGCGATCGGCGTTACCGAAGGTGACGTTGCACATCTTGACGAGCTCGTTGTCGAGGCGGACGCTGCCGAGCGTGCCGGCCGTCGTGCTCACCTGCGCGATGTCGCGCGCTTCGGGCTTCTTGGCGCAACCGGTGACGAGCACGAGAGTGCATGCGAGAAGCATTGCTGACGTTCGGATCATGGGAACCTCCTGTCCTCTGGGCGGTACAGGGTCGCCTCTCGCCGGGACAACTTTTCAGGAGCTGCCAGGAGGCCTCACATCCGCGATCCTCGCGCTTTCGAGGCTATTTCACGCAGCGAAAACCGACGTCGGCCTGACGTGACGCGGGGCTCGCCTTGGCGCGCGCGGTGGTGCGGACGTCGCTCGGTAGGTCGCTCGTCCACGAGCCTCCGCGGATGACGCGCGCCGCGGTCCCGCAGGCGTTCTGGCCGTAGTTGCAGAAGGGCGCATCGACCCATTCGGCCACGTTCCCGGCCATGTCGAACGCGCCGAACGCGCTCACGCCCTCGGGGAACGATCCCGTTGGTGATGTCGCCTGGTAGCGATCGTCACCCGCGAGACGCTTCGCGATCGTGTCGGGCGGACGCCGAGCGGCGGCGGCGCAGCCCTCGTCGCAGCCGTTGACGCGCGTCGGTGACGGCAGCTCATGACCCCAGGGATACGCGCGCGCGTCGGTGCCGCGTGCCGCGTACTCCCACTGCTCCTCGGTCGGGAGCCTCTTGCCCGCCCAGCGGCAATAGGCCGCCGCGTCGTCGAACGAGATGCAGTTCATCGGATGATCGCCGCGGTTGCCCTTCGGCTCGTTGCAGAAGGCGCTCCACGTCGCGCGATCCTCCTTGGTGATGCCTCCCCAGTCGGCCTGTGCGTGGCCGTCGGGACAGCCCTTCTGCCCCTCGCAGGCCTTGTACTCGGCGACGGAGACCTCGGTGGCATCGATGCAGAATGCAGCGAGTTTCGCAGGGTGTGCCGGCTGCTCCTCTTTCGGTCCTTCGTCGGTGCCGATCATCAGCTCGCCGGCGGGTACGCGGACCATTCCCTTCGGGCAGTACGGGAGGCCCGTCCCCGCGGCGTCGGGCACCTCGGGTGCAGCGCCGCCCGGCGCGGCGCTGCCGCGGAGGATCGCGATCGCGGCGACGGCGACCACCGCGAAGGCCCCGAGTCCGCCGAGCACGAGGAGCCTCGGCGAAGGTCCCTCGACCGGAACGGCGTGGGGCGCGCCGTCGTCCGCAGCGCCACCGTTCGCGTCGCGGGCGTCGCCGGTGTCGCCGTGCGGGAGCGTGCGCGCCGACGCGAGGCGATCGTTCGCCGTCGGCGTGTCGGGGAGGCCTCCGCCGGAGGGAACGCGCACCTGGTGGTCCGCCTGGTGCGCCGGGCCCGTCGTGCTCACGGGCATCTTCACGGGGCCCGTGCCGGAGAGCTGGGTCGCGATGCCGAGCCGCTCGCAGAAGGCGGCATACGCGTCGATGGCGTTCGCGTACCGGAGCGCGCGGTCGCGGACGAGCGCGCGCTCGAACCACTCGTCGAAGCCAGGGGGCAGGGGAGTCTTCACGCCCTGCTCGGTGGCGCGCGCGCTGGCCTTGGGGATCGGATCGAGCACGAGCTCGCGCAGGAACGCGCTGAGGGCCATCTCGTTCGCCTCGGCAGAGAGCCAGAACGATCGCCCGGTGAGCATCGCGAAGGCGACGAGCGCGAGCGCCCACACGTCGGTCGCGGGGCTGATGTCCGCATTGCGATCGGACTGATACGGCTCCATCAACAGCGGTGAGCCGATCGCGCCCGTGTTGCTGCCGCGCGCGGCCTCGAGCACCTTGGCGATGCCGAAGTCGAGCACCTTTACGGTGTAAGACTCCTGCGCGCGTCTCGCCTCGGCGAGGAACACGTTCTCGGGCTTGAGGTCGCGGTGCACGATGCCGGCCTCGTGAGCCGCGCCGAGCGCGTGGCAGATCTGCGCGAGGATCGCGGCGGTCTCGTTGGCGGAGAAGGCGCCACGCCGCTTGATCGCGGTCGCGAGATCCTCGCCGCTGAGGAGCTCCATCGCGAGCCACGGAGCGCCCGACGTCGGATCGACGCCGGCCGCGACGACCTCGACGACGTGCTCGCTCGCGATCTTCGCGCCGACGCGGGCCTCGAGCGTGAACTTGTCGCGGAGGTCACGACTGCTCACCAGCCCCGGGTGCATCAGCTTCAGGGCACGCTCGCGGCCCGTCGCGATCTGCTCGGCGACGTACACGGCCCCCATGCCGCCCTGCGCGAGCTTGCGGACGACGCGGAACTGACCCGCGAACGTCGTGCCCGGCTGGAGGTCGGCGATCCCCGTCATGGACGGGCGATGGTACTGGTTTCGAGGGCGTTAGGGGGAGGCGGTGACGTCGTGGGTGGAGTCGCCTTCGCCGTCTTCGAGGGCGCTGAAGATCTCCATCTGGAGGGAGAGGAGGCGTGCCTGCACGAGCGGCTTGCCGTCGAGCTCCGCGAGGTGGAAGCGATCGATCGCGCGGCCCTCCTCGCTGGTCGCTCGCAGCCCTAGGATCTGCAGACCGGCGCGGAAGATCGCCTTCGTCACCACGAGCAGGAGCCCCGGTCGATCCGTCGCCTCGACGGTGAGCACCATCGTGCCGTCGCCCGCGCCGTCGTCGAAGCGAACGCGCGTCGTCTCGGTCGCGCTCCGGATGACGCGCGCGAACCGGACCGACGCATCGAATTTCGCGCTTCCGCGGACGAGCGCGTCGACCATCTCGCCGATCGCCGCGACGTCACGCGGCCGGATCAGGCCGATGGATCCGTTCGCG
The DNA here is from genome assembly GCA_025351875.1 of Myxococcales bacterium. Taxonomy (GTDB): domain Bacteria; phylum Myxococcota_A; class Polyangia; order Polyangiales; family Polyangiaceae; genus Labilithrix. The sequence continues at coordinate 12,798 of JANXVA010000264.1, forward strand.
CGCGCGACCCGGCGGATCCACAGAAAGTCGACCGCCTCCCGCGCGCCGTCGACGCGCGTGCGGCAGTACGCGTGCGCGCTGACGACGTCGACCTCGAGCGTGACGAGCGCGGCGCTGATCTGCGAGAGCAGGCCCGGCCGGTCGTCCGCGACGATGCAGATCCCGACGACGCGCTCCGGGAGATCTTTCCAGATCTCGACACGCGTCGCGCTGCCGCTACGCCTCGCGACGACCTGCGCGTGAAGCGCGACGTCGTCGTCGTCGAAGGCTTCGCGATAGGACGTCGGCATCGACGCCATGAATTGCTCGTTCGACTCTGCTCGGGCCATCGTAGGAGACTGACACGAGCGGCATGTCGCGTCGTTTGCGCGAATGTTTCGCGGAGGTTACGCAGACCCTCGCGTCGTCCCGACGAAGGCGGCCGGAATGGTCCCGATCGCCCCCGCGTACGCGCGCTGCCAGAGGGTCTCGGGCGTCCCGTCGAAGAGCAGCTTCGCGTCGGCGGCGGTCGGGAGCCACGTTCCCTTGGAGATCTCGTGCTCGAGCTGCCCAGGGCCCCAGCCTGCATAGCCGATGAGGAGGCGGAGCTCGCGCGGTCCGTGTCCCGCGATGAGCGAGCGCAAGGCGTCCATCGACGATGTCACTCCGATGTCGTCGCCGACGACGATCGAGCCTGGGAGCGCCTCCGCGCCCTCGACCCGTCGATAGAGGATCCACACGGACTCGGGCGAGACCGGTCCGCCGCTCAGCGCCGGCCCGTCGAACGCGGTCGGGAGTTTGTCGCCGGCGCTCACGATCCCGGTCGCGCGAACGATGTCCGCTGCGTCCGCGAGGCTGACGCCGTTCACCGTCCAACCGAGCGAACCTCCCGCCTCGTGCGCGCCGAGCAGGACCACGGTGCCTTCGAAGTTCGGGTCGCCCATCCGCGGAGCTGCGAGCAGGAGGCCAGGCTCGATCGTGTGGATCGACATCCGGCAAGCTTAGCGAATCAGCCGCCGGCGTGCGCGGCGAGCGCCGAGATCACGGACATCGATTTGTAGAGGTTGTCGTGGCGGCCCTCCGGCACCTTGAGGAACGTGCCGTGCGGGAACGCGTGGCTCACCTTCTCGCCCTGCTCGAACGGGATGACGTCGTCGATGTCGCCGTGCACGACGAGCGTCGGCGCCGAGATCGCAGGCGCCTTTTCGAGCGTGTCGAAGCGGTCGACCATGACCAGGTTCGCGGGCAGGAAGGGAACGATGCGCGCAGCCATGTCGACCGTGGATGTGAAGGGCGCGACGAGCGCGAGCCGGGAGCCGCGCCCGCGCTTGGCCATCTCGGTGGCAATGCCGGTTCCGAGTGACTGACCCCAGAGCACGACGCGGTCCGGCCCGACGCCGCGGGCCGCCAGCACGTCGAGGATGGCGGTGGCATCCAGGTAGAGCCCCTCCTCGTTCGGCGACGAGCCTCGCGATCGGCCGTAGCCGCGATACTCGACGAGCACCATCGCGAAGCCGCGCTTCTTCATCTCGCGAGCGAGAAAGGCATTCGCTTCGACCGTCTCCGCGTTGCCGTGGAAATGGACGATCGTGCGCGCGGCCTTGGGGGCCGCGAAGTCGAGCGCATTGACCGCGACGCCGTCGGCGGCGACCGCGGTGAGCAGCGTGGCACCCTCGGGCACCTCGGTAGGCGCATCGTCTCCCGGCGGCTGGTAGAGGACGCGCCGATGGAGCAGGCGCGCGCCGACGACGAGGAGCGCATAGGCCATCGCCACGTAGAGCAGGTTGAGGGCGGCCTTCCTGAGCCGCCGCTTCAATCGCTGCTTCGGGGTCTCGCGCGAGAGCGCTTCGAGGGAAGGAGCCACGGCTTACGACAGCACGCTCAGCGAGGCGTACCGCCGGCGGTCTTGCAGCCGAAGACGATGTCGATCTTCCCGTCGGCCGCCGCGAGCAGCGTGTTGCAGCTCGACGGACAGATGAGGATCTTCGTCGGCGTGGTCGGGTTGTCGTATCGCCAGCCCGCGCCGTTGGTGCAGTCGGCGCTGTAACCGAGGGTCGTGACCGTGCCGCCGGTCGGCGTGAACTGCACGTTGACCTTGTTGATGTCGAGCGTCTCTCCGTTCGGAGGCTGCCCCATCGGATACTCGCAGGAGAGCGCTTGCTTGCGGATGCCCCCGAGCACGGTGACGAAGTCGCCGGTGATCGATGCGGGGTTGGTCGTCGAGACGATGACCGCCTTCGTGGTGCCGCCGCCCATCGCGATCGTGTCGAGGTTGGTGAGGAGATCGCCCACGCCGATGACGTAGGTCTTGATGGTGGGGAGACCCGCGCCGGCGGACGTCGCGGCGTTGCCCACGGTGCTTCCGCATCCCGACGGCTCGCCGTCCGTGACGAGGACGACCGCGGTCTTCTTTCCGGTGGCTTCGAGCGTCTTCGCGAACGCGATCGCGCCGTCGAGGGCCGGCTTGGTGGGCGTGTTGAAGTTCGCGCTCGGACCGTTGTTGGTGAGCGCGGTCGCGAGCGTGCCCGCCGTGTCCGGTAGCGCCGTGACGGGGACGAGCGGCGTCTGGTAGTTGGCGACCGTGCAGGCGTCGTTACTCGGGCTGGGCTGCGGGAAGACCTGCTCCGAGGCGAAGAGCCCGGCGGACTGCGCGTCCTTGAAGAACGAGGTGAGGCCCGCGAGGACGGAGTCCCACTTGTTGTTCGGCTGCGGGTTGAACTTCATGCTGCCGGAGCGGTCGACGACGAAGACGAGGTAGACCGGGTCGGCCTTTCCGCTCGCCGTGGCCGTGGCGCACGCGGGCCCGATGCCTCCGTCGGCGCCGCCGCTCGAGCCGCTCGTTCCGCTGGAGCCGATGACGCCGCTGCTGCCACTGGTTCCGCCGCTGGTGCCGCTGGTTCCGCCGCTCGAGCCGTCGCGGAACGATGAGTCGTCGCTGCTCCCGCAGGCGAGCGCCAGGGTCGACGCGACTCCGAGGAGCGTGATCGCACGTTTCAGCATGGCTCCAGCGTAGCGTTGTTCGGGGGAGGCGCGAAGGGGGGCGTGCAGTAGAGTCGAGCGCGATGGCGAACCCGCTCCTCTCCGACCGCAACATCGAGTTCATGCTCCGCGAGGTGCTCGACACGAAGGCTCTCTTCGCCCTCCCGGCGTTCGCGGACCACACGATGGAGACGTGCGAGATGTACGTGCAATCTGCACGAAAGCTGGCACGCGAGGTCCTGTACCCGGCGTACAAACCCATGGATGAGGCGCCGCCCAGGCTCGAAGGTGGGCAGCTTCGCGTCCATCCGGCGATGAGGTCGATCTATCCGAGGCTCGTCGAGCTCGGGACGATCACGGCGACCCGCCCCGCGAGCGTCGGCGGAGCGAGCCTGCCTGTGTGCGTCGCGACGCTCGCGAACGTGTACCTCATGGCGGCGAACCTGAGCGCGTACGGCTATGCGGGGCTGACCACCGGCGCGGCGCGCCTCCTCGAGTCGTTCGGGTCGGAGGCCCTCCGCGAGCGCTTCATGAGCAGGATGTACTCGGGCGAGTGGACGGGGACGATGGCGCTCACCGAGCCGCAGGCCGGGAGCAGCCTCAGCGACGTGAAGACGACGGCCACGCCCGTGAGCGGAGCCGATCACCATCTCGTTCGCGGCTCGAAGATCTTCATCTCGGCGGGCGATCACGACCTCACCGAGAACATCGTGCACCTCACGCTCGCGCGCATCGACGGGGCGCCGGCGGGAATCAAGGGCGTCTCGCTGTTCGCGATCCCGAAGCGCCGCGAGGGCGAAGGGTCTACGGCCCTGGTGCCCAACGACGTGCAGGTCGCGGGCGTCATCCACAAGATCGGCTGGCGCGGGATCGCGAGCCTGGCGATCAACTTCGGCGAGCAGGACGACTGCCGCGGGTGGCTGGTGGGCGAGCCGCACCGCGGCATTTCCTACATGTTCCAGATGATGAACGAGGCGCGCATCATGGTCGGGCTGAACGGCGTCGCGACGGCGGCGGTCGCCTACCAGGAGTCGCTCGAGTACGCGAAGACACGCCCGCAGGGCCGCCCCATCGGCGTGAAGAACCCCGAAGCTCCGCAGGTGCCGATCATCGAGCATGCCGATGTCCGTCGGATGCTGCTGCGGCAGAAGGCGATCGTCGAGGGCGGGCTCGCCCTCGTCGTCGAGGCGGCGCGGCTCCAGGATCTCTCCGAGCACGCGACGGAGCTAGCGACGCGCGATCGAGCGCGGCTGCTCCTCGATCTCCTCACGCCGATCGCGAAGACCTTCCCCGCCGAGAAGGGCTTCGAGTCGAACGCGCTCGCGCTCCAGATTCACGGCGGCTACGGCTACACGAGCGAATACATGCCGGAGTCGTGGCTGCGCGATCAGAAGCTCAACACGCTGCACGAGGGGACGAGCGGCATCCAGAGCCTCGATCTGCTCGGTCGCAAGGTCGTCGCGGGAGGAGGCGCCGCGCTGCGTGCGCTGGTCGACGCGATCGAGATCGCCGTCGGGCGTGCGAAGCGTGCCGGCGTCCCCGACGCCTGGCTCACGCGCCTCCAGGGCTCGGTGACCGCCGTTGGCGAGGTGACGATGCAGCTCGGTGAGCTTGGGCTCAAGGGCGACGCCGAGGCCATGCTGCGCCACAGCTTCGACTACATGGAGATGCTCTCGATCGTCGTCATCGCATGGCAATGGCTGGTGCAGGCGACGGTCGCAAAGGAGGGCCTCGCGCGCGAGCCCTCCGCTGCCGACCGCGATTTCTACGAGGGCAAGCTCGCCGCCGCGCAGTACTGGATGTTCACCGAGCTGCCGCGTGTCGGCACGCTGGGCGCGCTCTGCCGCGGCAACGAGGACTCGTACGCGCGCGCGCAGCCGAGCTGGTTCTGAGGAGGAGCGGTCCAGGCAGCGAGGCTGGCTCGGGCCGGCGATCGGCGACGGCGACCTTCCCCTCGACGAAGACGCGCAACTGTTGGCCGCGCCGGCCGACGAACCATGATGCTCATAAGCCGCCGCGACGCGCAGCAACCGTCGGCCCTCGACCTCGACCTCGACCTCGAGCGCCCTCGCGAGCGGGAGCCCTCCGCGGCGCGTCGCGCCTCCGAGCTGCTCGACGGCCCGAGGCGCGAGAGTCCGGAGCTCGTTGCATTCTACGCGTCACTCGACGCGAAGGTCACCGACGCGACCTTCGACATCGTCGGCGGGTCGCGGAGCTCTGCGGGTCGCGACGCCATCGACGCCAAGCGTGACGCCTACGCCGGTCCTTACAAGGTCGAAGGAGATCTCGTCAGTGCTCCTCCGATGTTCAAGATGTTTCGCGCGCAGCCGAGCCAGGGGCGCGTGGGCGATCTGCATGCGATCGTAGGTCGGCATCTCGCGCTGAGCTGGACCGTTTTCACGGCGCCTACCGCGTGAAGGGAACATGATGGCGTCGCCGGGAGCCGACGTGATGACCACACGAAAAACGCTGTGTTTGCTGGGAGTCGTCGGTTCGCTGATCGGGGCCGAAGCCTGCCAGAGCGGAGCGCCGCTACGCGAGCGCGAGGCCGCGCGGCCGGTGGACCCTGCGACGCCGCCGCGCGGGGAGGCGCGCCCCGTTCCCAGCTCGAGCTCTGCGGGCGCTCCGGACGCATCGACCGGGACACGAGTGGCCAGGAGGGTTGCGGTCGCCGGTCTCTCGTTCGGCCAGCCCATCGCGCAAGCGCAGCCGGATCCCGTTCACCCCAAGGGCACAATCGTAGCCCTGGCGTGGGGCATGGGTGGAAGCGAGCGCGCCGGTCTCATCGAGATCGACGTGAGCACCGGCAACGAGCTGAGGCGAAGCGCGTTCACCGTGAACGGCGGCGCCTATGTTTCACGCGAAGGCGACGCGATCCATGTCGCGGCCGTAGCGGACGGCGCGCTCCTCTGGGTGACGACGGACCTCGCTCTGAACGAGACACGACGCGTCTCGACGAAGAAGGGCGCGTCGACCGGAGGCGGCCTGGAGCTCCTCGGCTTCGCGGTCATCGAAGGCAAGGCCTTCGTCGTGAACGCCTCCCACGGCGCCGCAGTCGAAGTGTTCGATGCGGCCGGCAAGCGCCTCGCGAGACACGACTGCAATGCCGACGTGGGGACGCTTCGCCACCTGACGATCGAACGGGCTGGGGCGCTTGCCGTCGTGAGCGGGCTCGTCTCGACCGAGGGCGCCGTCGCGTGCGCTGTTCGCGTCGACGGCGGCGGGGCGCCGCTGCGAAGGACCCATTCCGCCGTCGCCTCGTTCTTCACGCACGACGGCAAGGTCTACGTGCAGGACCCCGAACAGACGCGCCGCCTCGACTCGGCCCTCACGGCGACAGGCCCAGCGATCGCCGACCCGCGCTCGTGCGATGATCCCCGCAGCGCGTGCGGACCGTCGCGATGCGAGAGCGGCGTCAGCGGCGACGCTGCTCTCCAGATGTTCATGATGTCCGATGTGCTGGTCTTGCGAACGGTCGGCTGCTGCGGGGGTCCGCCTGGCGGACTGTTCTTCTGCGACCATCCGCTGAAGGACAAATAGTCGCTTCTCGTCGGCGACTCAGGTGCGGGCGAGCGCCGGTGCGACCCATTCGCGCGCGAGCCAGTCGAGTGACAGCTCCACGGTGCGGAGAGTCGTGTCGACCGTGCGCGCGCGCTCGTCGCGTTCGGGGTTGCCGTAGGCGCGCGCGTAGAGCACCCAGTTCGACAGCTCGTAGCGATGGAGGAGCGGAGCGAAGCGATGCTTGTCATGGAGGGCGAGGGCGAGGCTCGCGTCCTCGACGGTGCGACAGGCGAAGAGCGCGCAGGTCGCGTCGAAGAGGAGCTCGCGTAGATCGGCGAACGCGCGCTCCGGATCGGCCGCGATGCCCTCGAGCATCTTCTCGAAGCCGTCCTCGTCCAGGCCGGCGCCGTCGGCCGCGTCGGCCATCGCGGGCACCTGGGTCTCCAGGAACGTGGAGCTCGGCGCGTGTCCGAGGAGCCGACCGACCAAATAGACGTCGAACGCACTGGCGATCGCCTCGCCGAGGAAGAGCGAGTCGACGGACGGCCCGACGCCCGGTGCGGCCGGAAGCGCGCGCACCGCGAGGTGGTGCCACGCGGCGTGAGCGACGACGTCGGCCGGCAGCGTGGCCGTGTCGAGCACGTCTCCGCCGGCCTCGGGTCCCCAGAACGTGAGGTTCAGGAGGAGCGCGCGGTCCGCGCGACCCTCGAGCGCGCCTTCGAGGACGCGGAACGGATACTTGGCGCGGCTCAGGGTCTCCTTCAGGTCGCCATAGAGCGCGACGTGCCGGAACGATCGCTCGTCCTCGATGGTGAGCTCGTCGACGGTGCGTCGTGCAAACGCATGCGGAGAAGGCGCCATGGAACGGCGACGCTATCACCGGCCGAGCGAGATGCTCGCCCTACCTTCCGAGCCATGAGCTGCGTTCAGCGCTTCGCGGCCGGTGTCGCGACGGGCGCGGCGGGGCGCGCAGCGGGCATCGCCCTCGGCGAAGCATGGGCGCCTGCGCTCACCGTGCCCGCCTTCGTGGGCGCGTTGCTGTCGAGCTCGTCGAGCGCCTGCGAGGCCTCGGCGGACAGCATTCCCTCCTCCTTCGCGGCCGCGTAGCGCTTGCGCGCAGCGACGACGTCGCCCGTCGACTGGTAGCACTTCGCGCCTTCGAGCTGGGCACGGCTGCCGACCTCGGTGCCTGCGTTCGTCTGCGCGGCGCGATCGAAGCGCGGTTCGGCCGCCGCGCAGCCTCGGGTCGTCGCGACGCAGCGCGCGGCGTAGAGATCGGCTTCGGGGGTGGTGGCGCTGAGCGCCTCCAGCTTCGGAAGTGCTTCGCTGCAGCGGCCCTGGGCCGCGAGGGCCTTCGCGGCGTCGAGCGCGGGCGAAGGAACGGCGCGCGCGCCCGCGGACTTTGCCATCCTGGCTCCGGTGATCGGGGAGGGATCGGCGGCGGCGGGCGCCATCGCGACGGCCGGTAGCGGCGGAGCAGTGGTGGCCGTGGCCTGCGCCACGGCGCCCTGCTCCGCGGGCACCGGCGTGAACGCCGAGGCAGCGGCCATCGGTGCGGCCGCGGGGGCCTCGTCACTCGACGCGAGCGACTTCATCGCCGTGCCGTTGCGGGTCATCATGAACGCCGCGCCGCTGAGCACGAGCACGAAGGTGGCGGCGACGGCGAACGACGGTCGCGCCAGGAAGCGGAGGATCGTCGCCCCTCCGGACGGTGCCGGTGCGGGCGCCACTGCGACCACGGCACGCCTCGCCAGCGCGGCATCGACCGCAGCCATGATCCGCGATTCGAAGTCTGCGGGGACCGCCTCGACGGCGACCGAGAGGACGAGCCGCCGGTTGTCGCGAAGCCGCTCGAGCCGACCCGCGCACTCAGGACAGGTCTTCGCGTGCTCCTCGAGCGAGGCGGCAGCCTCGTCGTCGAGCTCACGCGCGGCGCCCTCTTCGTAGAGCGCGTCGACCTCGCAGTTGTGGAAGGTGGAGCAGTCGATCACGGCATCACCTCAGAGCTCGTGCGTGTTCTTCGAATTCGACGAGCGCCTCCTGGAGGCGCTCGAGCGCATACCTCATCCGGCTCTTCACGGTGTTCTCGGGAACACCGGTGATGTCCGCGATCTCCTTGAACCGCAAGTTCGACATCTCGCGCATCAAGTAGACCTCTCGCTGGTCCTCGGGAAGCGAATCGATCGCCTCGAGGATGCGCGCTTTCAGTCGCCCACCCTCGACCGTCCGCTCGACGTCCGCGCGACCACGAGGGTCGGCGGTCTGCTCGCCGAGCGTCGGGCCGTCCCCCTCGTCGCTCTTGCGCGACTCGTCGAGCGACGGGTGCCGTCGGAGCGCGTTCTTGCGGATCTGGTCGATGCAGAGGTTTCGCACGATGGTGTAGACCCAGGTCGAGAAGCGGGCGTCAGCCTTGAAGTCGGCGGCGCTCTGCGCCACGCGCACGAACGCCTCCTGGACGACGTCCTCGGCCGCGGTTCGTTCACGCAGGTTGCGGAGGGCGAAATTGTAGAGCCCGGACTGGTGCCGTCGCACGAGCATCGCAAACGCCGCGCGGTCGCCGCTCTGGAAGCGGACGACGAGCACCTCGTCGGGCGGATCGGGCAGGCTCGCGTGGCTCAAGCGCCACGTACTATCTCGCGACAGGGTAGCTCCCGTCTCTACTCTTTCGTCCTGGTCACGCCAGGGAAGGGGTCGGGCGCGAGCGGCGCGCTCGGTCTGCATGGGGGTATGACGGTCGACTTTTCGGAAAGTTCTCCGAGGGTGCGGAATCGAATCGGATCCAGGGACACCTTGCGGGGCGCCTCGAAACGCGGCAAAACGCCCGCATGCGCTCGTTCTTCGCCCTCTCGGTCTCTCTCGTTGCTCTGCTTTCTGCCTGTGGTGGCGGCTCTCCTCCTGCGGAGGCGCCCAAGGTGGCAAACGCGCCCGTTGCGGATTCCGGCCCGAAGAAGGCCTCGGCCCAGGACGACAAGGCGGCGAGCGTGGACGCGCTGGTCGACCGTGAGAGCAAGAAGGGCGCATGCGACGACGGCCACAAGGCCGCGCTCGAGAAGCTCCTCGCCGATGCCGAGGCGAACATGTCGAAGAGCGGCATGCAGCTCGTGGCCAAGCGCGTCGTCGCGCTCGGAACCGCAGCGAAGTCGATCGAGCTCGCGGTCAGCGGCAAGGGAACGGAGGTGCATGTGCTCGCGTACGGCGTGCGTGACGTCTCGCTCGACGTGCTCGTCGGTACGGCCGCGGCGACGACGCTGCGCTCGCCGTTCCAGCGGAGCGCGACGTCCGGGCCGCTGTCCATCGAGCTGCCGAAGATCGGCATGGTTGACGAGCTGCAGACCGACAGCCGTCAGGTCACGATCAAGCCGGGCCAGCCGATCGTCGCGAAGGTCAGCGGCCAGGGCTGCGCCGCGCTGGTCGCGTTCCTGAAGCCCTGAGCGAATCACTCCTGGGGTGGCACGTCGAAGGTGTCGCCCGGCTGCGGGAGCACGGCGCGCGTTGCGATCGGCGCGCCGTTGCGGAACATCGAGCGCGGCTCGTCCGCGTCGGGGAGGGCGGCGCGTGCCTTCGTTCCCCACGCCTTCACGTCGAGGAAGGGGATCGGCTGAGGCGGTGCATCGAGCGCGCCGAAGAAATCCTCCCAGTGACCGCCGAGCGCGTAGCGCGGGAGGAGCGCCGCGAGCGCCTTCGCGGGTGAGGCGTCGTCGACGTGGTCGTAGGTGCCGACGCACATGAGCGCGAGGTCGACGCGCTTGCCGGCGAGGAACGCCGGAGGGACGTGCCCGACGGGGGCATCGGCGGGCGCGTCCTGGTAGAAGACGCGATAGACGGGCGCGTCGGTCTTCGCGTCGAGGAAGTCGACGAGGTAAGCGACCGTGTGCCCCTCCTTCCACTCGTTCATGTTCGTCGGAGGCGTGCACGCCTCCTCCTCGACGTCGCCGTCGCCGTAGTGAACGGGGCCGATCTGCGGAGGATGATCCGAGCAGACGGCGAGCACGCGCACGTGCGAGCCCGGCACGCGGACCCACTTGCCCTCGAGCGGCGCGCCGGCCGGCCTCTTTTCTGGGCAGTTCGTGTAGTCGACGGTGCTCGCGACGGGGTCGTCGACGGCGACGACGCGCGAGCGCGCGATGGGCGAGGGCTGCGCCGGTTCGCCTGCGCACTTCGCGGCGCGGTCGGGCGCGAACGCGGCGAGCAGGTTCCTCGCCGACACGTTCGCGTAGAGCGTCGCTTGCGGTGCAAGGCTCATCACCGCCGGGACGTCGAGCAGATGATCGTAGTGAGCGTGCCCGGAGAGGACCGCGCGCACGTTCGCCAGCGAGGACGCGGGGAGCCTTGCCGCGACGAGCGCGCGATCGGACGAGACCGGGACGCCCGTCGACGCTGCGATCATCGACGGACGCGTGAAGAGCGGGGCGGTGAGCACGGCGTCGGTGCCGTGCTCGAGGAGAAAGCCACCGACGCCGAGGGAACGGACATGGAGCGGCGAAGGAGCGACGGGCGGCGGTGCGGGCGCATCGTTGCAGGAGCCGCTCGTCGCGCCGCAGGGACCGGCGGAGGGCGGGGATGAGGCGGTGGAGGCCGGGGCGGACGAGGCCGGTGGCTCGTGGGCCGTGTTGGACGCGTCTGTCCCGCATGCGAGCAGAGAGGAGAGGGCCGCGATGGCGAGCGCCGATTTCATGCGTTGCGGTCCTTCGGGGCAAAGAGGCCGCTCGCCTTTGCGATGCGCAGCGCGTCCTTCGCGAGCGCATCGTCCTGCGAGAGGATGCGGTGCGTGGCGAGGCCGTCGAAGATGGCGAGGATGAGGCGCGTCGTCGCCTTGATGCGCCGCGGGTCGTCGACGTAGGGCAGCAGGAACTTCTGCACGAGGCGCTCGGACCTGGCGACGAGGCGCTCGTCGAGCGCGGAGACGATCACGCGGAGGTCGTCGTCGGTACGCGCGGCGACGACGAGCTCGAGCCACGCGTAGAAGGTGTCCCCCGTGTAGACAGATC
>JANXVA010000272.1 GCA_025351875.1 Myxococcales bacterium
CGCCACGACGGACGACGTCCTCGCGATGGCCGACGCGAGCTGTCTCGACCCCATCTGCCCGCGGCTCGTCCAGCAGAAGGACGCGGTCGGCGAGACGATGGCGCTCGTCCTGCCCGGGGACCCCGAGCACACGGTCGGCGAGGAGCGCGTTCCGGGCGCCTCGCGCTACGTCCTTCGCGGGGATCGATGGCAGGCCGAAAATCCCCCGCGCTGACGGCGCGCGCGACGGCGCAGAAGCCGTCGTCCGCCTCGAACGTGTATAGCGCACAGATTCTCGCGAACTTCTGCGAGGTCGACCTGAAGACGGTCCATCACTGGGCGGATCGCGGAAAGGTCGCGCACTTCCGGACCGAGGGCCGTCATCTCCGATTCCGGCGCAACGACGTCGTTCGGTTTCTGCGCGCGCACGGCTACCCCTTGCCGGACCAGCTCGTACGCGCTCGCCCCACCGTGGCGCTCGCGCTCCCCGGCACCACCCTCGAGGGCGCGCCGCTCTCGCTCGAAGAGCTGGCCAAGCGCCTCGGCTCGCGCTTCACCGTGAGGCGACATGCGTGCGCGGCCCACGCGCTCTCGCACCTCGTCGCAGAGGCGCCCGATGCCGTGGTGCTCGCAGGTGGAGATCCCACGCTCGGCGCCGGCGCGATCGCGGCTCTCAAGGACGACCCCGCGACGTCGTGGATCGTCTTCATCGCCGTACCCGAGACCGCCGATGGCGACCTCTCCTGGTCCGAACGCGCGGACCTCGTGGTCGCTGCGCCGGAGGTCGTGAAGCTCCCCGGCGAGGTCGCACGCATGCTCGCGGTCGTCTGAGGCTCAACGCCCTTCGCGGTACGCCTTGATCGCGTTGGCGATCGCATCGGCCAGACGCTGCTGATAGTCGGCCGATCCGAGGCGCTGCTCCTCGACCGCGTTCGAAATGTAGCTCGTCTCGAGCAAGATCGCGGGCATCCGCGCGCCGACGAGCACGTAGAAGCCGGCGCGGTGCACGCCCCCGTCGGTGACGCCGTCGTACTGCCCGCCGAGCGAGGCGATGCCCGAGCGCTGCATGAGCTCGGCCAGGCGTGTCGAGCGCGTCGCCTGGTCGGCGACACGCATCGACGCGAGCAGTGTCGCGACCTCGTTGCTCGCGGCGAGGCTCGCGCCGTTCTCGCGCGCCGCGATCTTGCCCGCCGTCTCGTTGGCCGTGGTGTCGAGCACGTACGTCTCGACGCCCTTCCTCGATCTGTTCTCCGCGGCGTTGCAGTGAATCGAGACGAACAGATCCGCCCCGAACGCATTGGCCCGCGCCGTTCGCTCCTCGAGGGTGACGTAGCGATCGTCGTCACGCGTCAGCGTGATCTCGACACCGGACCGCGCGAGCATGGGGGCGACCTTGTGCGCGATGGCGAGCGTGACGTCCTTCTCCTTGAGGCCTGTCGGGCCGCTCGCGCCCGGGTCGTTGCCGCCGTGCCCAGGGTCGAGAACGACCCGCGATACGGTGCGACCGTTGCCCGAAGGGCCAGAGCCCGGAGGTCGGCGAGCGATGTCGATGATGACGCGATACGGCTCGAGGAGATGAAAGACCCTGCGATACGCCGGGCCGTTGAGATCGAGTGAGACACGTGAGCCCGTGGTCGTCGACTCGGCCACGATCCGGGAGACGATGCCGCCGAGCGCCGTCTCGCGCGGGGCGCCGCCGAGCTCGACGCCGTCGAGGTCGATGTACGTGCGCGCGCCGTGACCGCCGGCGCTGGGCGCGTCACCGACGCGGAACCTCCCTGCGCGGTCGAGGTGCACGACGATCCGTGCTCCTTCGGCCCCGGTCCACTGCTCGATGCGCGTGATGCGCGGAGCCGAGACGACGGCGCGAACACTCGCGTCCTGCAGGGCGAGGGCGATCGCTCCCTCGCCCGCGAGACCTTGGTCGATCGCGTCGAGGACCTGCGGTGCGGGACGGAACGCGCCGAGCGCAGCGAGCGGCGCGTCGACGGTGCCTTCGCAGAGGCCACCGGTGCCCGCATCGGACACGGACGAACGGCGCTGCACGCGATAGAGCTCGGCGTACGTCGTCTGCGCGTCCTTGGCGAGCTCGCCCGACAGCTTGGCGCCGCGCGCGGCCGCTGCGCACGCCCCCGCCAGCGCGAGGTCGCGGCCCGCCGAGCGATAGAGATCGACGGCCTCCCTCGCATCCTGCTCCCGATGCTCTGTCCTCCAGATGCGCTCGTGGAGATGTGCGGCGAGGGCGTGGAGCTCGACGGCGCGCGCGCCAGCCCCCTCCTTGAGCGCGAGGGCCTCGACCGACTGGGCGAGCGCGATGACCTCGGGCCGTGCCGGAAGCACCGCGCTCTGCGCCGCGAGGGCCTGGGCGCGAGTCACTTCGTCGCCGCTACCGGCGTCGCCGCCGGCCTTTGCGCCGCCGGAGCAGGCCGTCGCGAGCAGGAGGGCCACGGCTGCCAGAACCGCCCCGGCGCCCCATCTCGCTCGAGCGAACGCTGTCCCTCTTCTCGGCACCGCGTGAGAGGGTATCATCGGCTCGTGTCGACCCGCCCTCACGACGCTTCGAATCCTGCTGGCCCCGTCTACGCCGACCGCGCGACTGGCCAGGTCTTCCCGGACGCCACCGCGATGGTGAACACCTACCTCGCGCGCTTCGCCGAGCGTGCGGGGACGCCCCTCCAGCCGCTCGACGAGAACGGCTACACCCAGACGCGGAAGGGCTCGGCCACCATCGGCCTCAACGTCCTCGACGACCATGGCCTCCTGCTCCTGCTCGCGCCGGTGATGCCCGTGCCGGCAGTCGGCCGCGAGGCGTTCTATCGCCGCATCCTCGAGCTGTCGTTCCTCACGACCGCGGACGCGGCGTTCGCGATCGATGCCGCGAAGGATGAGGTGTTCGTGCGGGCGCTTCGCCGCCTGTCGGGCCTCGACTACGAGGAATTCGAGGACCTCCTCGACACCGTCGGGCGTGTAGCCGACGACTGGGACGATGCGCTGAAGCTCGAGTTCGGCAAGGGCTGACGCTTCGTGAAAACGCCGTAAGATCCGGCGATCCCGCGTTTTCTCGCGCGCTACGTGGCTTTGTTACGTTCTCTTTCCGATGCTACGCTTGGAGTCGATGGCCATGCAGCAGAGCGGCAAGGGAGCGGGCGACGGCAAAGCGCCCAACCTGAGCGACGAACAGGCGGACCAATTCGCCGCCTCGTTCACGCCTGCGTGGGATACGGACGACGCTCCAGGTGACGACACGACCGGGTCGGCGAACGCGACGATCGTCGATGCGCCCGCGGTCGCGCCGGTGGCGCTCCACAAGCACACGCTGATGGGACAGGCGCCGCCGGCCAATGCTCCGGTCGTCGCCGAGGTCCGCCCGATCGTCCCGAGCTCCGAGGCGATCGATCCCGAGAACATCCTCGAGTCGAACACGGCACCGCAGCCGCCGATCGCGCCGAAGCCGGCCCCGGCAGCACCGGCACCCACCGCCCAGCCGATGATGAAGACGCAGCTGATGCAGGGCGCGCCCGGACCCGCCGCAGCCCAGCCGAAGGCTCACGCGAATCCCGTCGCGCGGAGCGCCCAGCCGCAGCCGCAGAAGGCCGCCGTCGCGCTCTCGGCGGACCCGTTCAAACGCCCCGACGACGAGGACGACGTAGTCCCGAAGAAATCGAGTAAAACGCTCATTTTCGTCGTCGCAGGCCTCGCCGTCGCCGCCGGCATCGGTCTCGTCGCGAAGTTCGCGATCTCCGAGGACCCGCCCAAGCAGGCAACGACGACCCAGGCCGTGGGCCCTGCCATCGCGACGGCGGAGATCCCGCCTCCGCCCCCGAAGGTCGACACGCCCCCGCCGCCCACCCCGGTCGTGGCCGCGGTCACGGCGGTAAAGCCTCCCGACCCGCTCCCGGCCCCCGCCGTCCTCGCGGCCCCTGCGCCGCCTTCCCCCCCTTCCCCCCCTGCGCGTCCCACGCCCGTCGCAGCCGAGCCTGCACCGCACCGTCAGCCGCGCAGCACGCAGGCTCCACAGGCCGCCGCCGCACCGCCGCCCTTGCCGGCTGCACCGAAGACTCCACCAAAGGCCACGAACACAGGTATCGTTCGGGACAACCCGTTCTGATGCGCGGACGCCGCGTGTGCTTTCTTCCCCTCGCCTGAACGCCGCTCAAAAAATGAAGACGAGCCGAATCGCCGCTGCCGTCCTCGTAGCTTTCCTGTCGTCCACCGTTCCGCATCGTGCGGCCGCCCAGGACGACCCCGTCACCATGCAAGCGCGAGCGCGCTTCAAGGAGGGCGTGGATTTCTACGACAAGGGTCAATACGAGAACGCGCGCCTCGCGTTCCTCCAGGCCTATGCCCTGAAGAAGCACCCCGCTGTGCTCCTGAACCTCGCGCAGAGCAGCGCGAAGGCCGGGCATCCCCTCGAGGCGGCAAAGTACTTCCAGCAGTTCATCAAGGAGTCGACGAGCGCGAGCCCGCAGCAGCGCGCTGACGCCGAGAGCGGTCTCGCCGAGGTCCGGCAGAAGCTCGGGCGCATCGAGATCGTCGCCCCCGCAGGGACCGAGATCACGCTCGACGAGAAGGAGCGCCTCGGCACGGCGCCGTTCAACGAGCCGCTCGACGTCGAGCCCGGCGCGCACAGCCTCCGCGCCCCCAACGAGACCGTGCGCGTGACGGCGAACGTGGGTCAGAAGGTCCAGGCGAGGTTCGGTGGAGGCGTGCAGCCTGTCGTCCCCGTGACGCCGCCGCCTGCGACCGCCTCCACCGCGCCGCCGGCTCCGCCGCCCGCCGAGACGACGATGCCGCCCGACGACTCGGGTACCAAGGAGCCGCTGCCGATGTGGCCGGGGTACGCCGGAATCGGCGTCGCGGGTGCGGGGCTCATCGGCGTCATCCTCTTCGCGGCGTTCAAGGCCGACGCACAGTCGAAGGCGGACGCCGTAGCGCAGGAGATCCGAGACGCGGCGAACAAGCGCGGCATCAGCAGCCTCGGTGTCTGCAGCAGCACGAATGCGTCGATCCAGAAGGACTTCGGCGGCGCGTGCAGCACGCTCAAGCAGAACAACAACAAGGTCGATACGAACGCGACGATCGCAAACGTCTCGGGCGTCGTGATGGGCGTGGGCGCAGCGTTCGCCATCTCGTGGCTCATCGTCGTCCCGATCGTCAATCGCAAGCGCAACAAGAGCGCCGAGATCCCCCTGATCACGCCCTACGCCGGCTACGGCAACGGCGGCTTCACGCTCTCCGGCTCGTTCTAGCAGGTAGGGCTCCGCCAGCTCCGCCCCTCGCTTCGCCTCACTTCGTGAGCCTCCCCGGGAGGTGACCTATCCGGCGTGATTCGCCTCCGGCGAGCGGCGCCGTCGATTTCACGCCTTGGTTCGGCGAGGCTGCCGGCAAGGCTCGTAACACGTGATCCCGCTCACGGCGGGATCACACGGTACGTTGGCAGCCCGCAGACTCGCCCAACCTAGGCGTGTCTCGCGGCGCCGCTCGCCGAACGGCGAATCACGCCGGACGGGTCACGCCTCGGGGAGGCTCGCGAAGCGAGGGGCAGAGCCCTACTAGGGATACCGGAGAACCCGAGCGAGGCCGGGGACCATCGCGTCCATGCCGCTCCGTCGCGCGAGCGCGACGGCGTAACAGCGAGTGCTGTCGCAGCCTGCGTCGACGAGCGCGTCGGCGGGCTGCTCGATGCGCGCGAGCTCTCCCGCCGGCCCCGACGCGGGCACCGTGCGGTGAAGGAGCCCCGCGATGGGCGCTCGCGACATGCCGATGACGGAGAGCCTCTCGACCCATGCAACCGACACGGTATCGCCGATCGCGCCGGTGAAGAACGGGCCGACCTCGCGCCCGCACATCCCGGGCGAGAGCTCGACCGTCGACTCCTCGAACGTCGCGCGGTCGACGCGGAGCGCCTTGACACGGGTCGAGGCGGTCGCGACACCCCCGTCTCCCTTGGGGCAGGCGTCGCCGACGTCCTCCGTGAAGACGACGACGATCGAACGCGGTGAAGCGTCGACCGCGACGACGTCGTCGTCGTGCGGGATGATCGTCTTCAGCTTGTGCAGCGGGCCGACGGCGCCCGACCGTACCTCGCGCAGGCTCACCGCGCCGGCGACCGAGAGACGCACCACCCCGACGTCGTCGCCGACGGTGTACTCGGGGCGCTCGCGCTGGTCGTCCTCGCCGTAGTCGGACTCCTTGAGGAGCGACGTGACGAGGACCTTCGACGCTCCTCCGTCGCCACCGCCCCAGCTGAGGAGCGAGGTGCCCTCGTCGTCGTCGACGAGGCCGAACGCGCGATGGGCGCCGCAGACCAGGACGGCCCCCTCCTTGTCACCGGGCATCCCGAAGCGAGAGGGCGCCGATGCCCACGGGCGCGAATGAATGCGCTTTCCGTCCGTGTACCAGAGCGCATCACGCGTCGCACACGACGCCGGCGCGACGTCGACGACGTCACCGATCGGCGCAAGGTCAGGCCCGAGGATCACTGCCTGCCGCACCGTCTTCTTCGAGCGAAGCCCGCGCCATACGACGGCGACACCGCCACCCGCCGGCATCACCTTGAGCTCGGCCTCCGAGGTCCAGCCCGCGCCCTCGAAGACGGTACGCTCGGCCAGCACCTCGTCCTTCGCGGAGATGCGCTGGACACGGATGGCGCGCGCTGCGACGTCGAGCCCAGCGACGACGACGTCGCCCTGCTCGCCTCGCGCCGCAGCGATCGGGGCCGAGAGCCCGCCGCCTGCCCCGGTCTCCTCGCGCGCACCCAGGGCTGGAGCCGCGCCCTCGGTCGGCTCCGCGCCGCTCGTCGACGACGCGTCCGCCGTCCCGGACTCGGTTCCCTTCGAGCAGGTGCAAGCCCCCCCCGATGCGGCGATCACCGCGATGAGCGTCGCGAGCCCAAGGTGTGCACGCGAGGTCATCGCGCTGTCTTCGCAAGGTCGAGACCGTAGGTCAAGGCACACGCCTGGCGCCTCCGCCGCACTCCCTCAGCGGGCCTTTTTGGGGCCGGGTCG
Organism: Myxococcales bacterium; assembly: GCA_025351875.1. GTDB lineage: Bacteria > Myxococcota_A > Polyangia > Polyangiales > Polyangiaceae > Labilithrix. The sequence goes on from JANXVA010000272.1 coordinate 6,987, forward strand.
CGGCTCGGCATCGCCGATCGCCTTGCGGAAGGTCGTTCGCGCGACGCCCGACGCCCGGGCCGCGGCGCTGATGTTCCCGCCGTGCTGGGCGAGGCACTCCTTCGCCATCGCCGGCGTCAGCTCCACCACCGTCCTCTGTCGCGTCTTGTGGAGCGCGCGGTCGACCGCAGAGGCGTCGAGCCATCGCGCCCCACGCGCCTGGTCCGCAGCGCGGCAGAGCACGTTCCGTAGCTCCCGCACGTTGCCCGGCCAGTCGTAGGCCGCGAGCTGAGCGATCGCAGCTGGTGTCAGCTCACGCCGCCCGATCTCGCTCTCGAGGCTCCCGAGGAGGAGGCGTGCAATGGGCACGACATCGCCGGGACGCTCGCGGAGCGGCGGCACGTCGACGACGAAGACCTCGAGCCGATGGAACAGGTCGCGCCGGAACGTGCCGCGCGCGACGTGATCCTGGAGCGCAACGTGGGTCGCGACGACGACGCGCGCGTTCGCGCGACGGCCCGAGCCCGGCGCACCGACTCGCCTCACCTCGTAGCCGTCGAGCGCGCGGAGCAGCTTCGGCTGTGCGTCGATCGGAAGCTCGCCGATCTCGTCGAGGAACAGCGTGCCGCCTTCGGCCTCGGTGAACGCGCCGACCCGACGCGTCACTGCGCCCGTGAACGCGCCACGCTCGTGCCCGAACAGCTCGCTCTCGACCAGCTCGCGCGGGAGCGCCGCGACGTTGATGGCGACGAACGGCTCAGCGATGCGCGGTCCCTGCGTGTGAAGCGCGCGCGCGATGAGCTCCTTACCCACGCCCGTCTCCCCTGCCACGAGCACCGGCGAGGTGAGCGCCGCGAGGCGGCGCACCTGCGCCGCGAGCCTGCGCATGGCCCTCGAGCCTCCGGCGACGCCCGGTAGCGGCTCGGCGAGCTCGTCGTCGTCGTCCTCGTCGTCGATCGCGACGCATACGAGGGTCGTCTGACCGATGGCGATCGTCGTCCCCTCCGTCCCGAGCGCGTCTTTCACGCGTGCCCCGCCGACGTACGTTCCGTTCCGCGAACCGAGGTCATGGATCGCAACCCCTGTGCCCACCCGCGCGACCTCGCAGTGATGCGCGCTCACGGTTCGATCGCGGACGCGGACGTCGGCGGTGCACCCTGAACCGAACACGAGCGGGGTCTCCCCGATGGGCACTCGTCGAACCTCCTCCTCATCCTGGATCTCGAGCGCCCAGCAGCGCCGGCGCGTGGCGACGCTGATCTCGACCGTGTCGCTCGTGTGTTCCTCGGGTCGGCGTAGCCCCAGCGAGAGTTGTGCGATCGTCATGCAGCAGGCCTCTTCGGCCGACTTGGCGATGGAGTTGCGCGCTTCCCGGCGCCGTGCTCCCTTTTCTGCGTCATGCGCACGCCTGCCTCCCTCGTTGCCATCGTTCGCTGCGCGGGACTTGCGCTCGGCCTCCTGCCGCTCGCGTGTCTGCCGCTCGACAACACCGGCTCGAGCAGCGGCTCGGCGTCGAGCAGCGGAGGCTCGTCGGGCAGCGCAGACGGCGGTGAGGCCGGTGCGACGACCGCCGGCATGGCCTGCCAGGACATGGCAAAAGCCTACGCGACCGCCGCCCAGCGCTGCGGCGGCAACTACGACGCCGAGCGCACCGCGTTCATCGAGGATCTCGCCAACGGTGACTGCAACTCGGTCTCGATCCGCAACGAGGCCGAGCTCCGCTCGCAATGCATCCCGTCGTTCAGCACCATCGCGTGCGCCGATCTGACGAACCAGCGCTTTGCGCCGAGCTGCGCCGAGCAGATCATCCGTAGGAAATGACACGCGTAGCGGGGTTCATTGGCTGCGCACTGGCTCTCGCCGGCTGCAGCTCGTGGGACACCGGCAGCGCTCCCGGTAACGGTGCGGAGCTGGCCTGCCTCGACACGATCGAGGCGTTCGCGCGCGCGGCCGAGCGATGCGGCGCGGAGTACAAGACGTCGTACGACGATCTCCTCATGCGCCACGCGAACGGCGACTGCAAGAACGTGGGCACGATCCGCAACGAACCCGCGCTCCGCAAGACGTGCCTTCCCTTCATGAAGACGCAATCATGCAAGGACCTGCACGACGGGCTCATCGACCCGTCGTGCGCGACCCAGCTCCAGCGCGAGCTCTGAGCGAGGGAGCGCAGCGACGGAGAGGACTGGGCTCAGCGAGAGAGCGCAGCGAAGGAGGGACTTGGTCGGAGCGCCTCGGGCTCAGCCGATGGCGATGCCGAGCGCCTTGCGCAAGGCCAGGTACTGTTCGGAGACGCTGAAGACGATGAGCTCCTTCAGCTTCTCCGCGGGGGGAAGGTCACCGGGGAGCTGAGGCTCCGCCGCGATGATCTTCTTCGCGATCTCGAGGTCCGCGCAGAGCAAGAGGCCGGCGCGTGCCGCCGAGACGTCGACCGCCTGCATCCAGCGCTTCAGGTCCGCCTTGGCGCCGTCTTCGATGAACTTCTGGACGACGAGGCGGAGCGAGTCTCGCTCGACCGGCTGCATGTACTTCACGAGCTCGCTGGCTGTGGTGTTCACGGCCTGCGCCATCTCCGCCGGAACAGCGAAGTCCGGCTGGATGATCTTGATGGCGGAGAACATGACGACCTTCAGCTCACCGAGCGTCGGGAAGAGGTTCTTGATGTAGTGCTCGCCGCGGTAGTAGCTCAGGTGCTTGCCGACGATGAACGTCAGCTCCTGCGGCGTGTACCCGGTGAGAACGCTCTGCCCCGCGACGCTCGCCGGCGGCCGTGAAGGCACCGCGATGAGCGCGCCCGGGACGTCGTTGCGGACGTAGAGCTGCGGGAGCTGGATGCCGAGCACCTGGCCGGCCCAGCCGAACGTCTTGGCGAACGTGACCGTCGACGTCGCCGGATCCTGCTTGAAGCGCGGATCGAGCGCCGGCAGCTGCTTCGCCTTCGCGAGCGCCTGCGTCTTCGCGACGATGGCCGCGGGGGTCACCATCTCGAAGATCTTGCCGATGAAGATGTTCTCGTCCTTGTGGAAGAGGTTCTTCACCCACTGCTCGTTGTCG
>JANXVA010000326.1 GCA_025351875.1 Myxococcales bacterium
CCGATCGAGCGCCCGAGCGGCAAGGACGTGCTCGAGCTCAGCGGCATCACCAAGGCGTACGGCGACAAGCGCGTCCTGAAGGGCGTGTCGCTCATCATCCGTCGCGGCGAGAAGGTCGCGATCCTCGGCGCCAACGGGCTCGGCAAGTCGACGCTGCTCAAGATCGCCGTGAAGCGCCTCGGCGCCGACGAAGGCGAAGCCAAGTGGGGCTACGAGGCTCGCTCCGGCTACTTCGCCCAGGACCACGCCGACCTCCTCACCGATCCGAAGGCCACCCCACTCGCGCTCATGCAGGCCGCCTGTCCCACCGAGCCGGAGTTCGCGGTCCGCGGTCGCCTCGGTCGCGTGCTGTTCTCGGGCGGTGACGTCACCAAGCGCATCTCCACGCTCTCCGGCGGCGAGGCAGCGCGCGTGGTGTTCGCACGCATCATGGCGGAGCGCGCCAACGTCCTCGTCCTCGACGAGCCGACCAACCACCTCGACATCGAGTCGATCGAGGCGCTCACCGTCGGGCTCGCGGCGTACGAGGGGACCCTCCTCTTCGTCTCCCACGATCGCGCGTTCGTCGCCTCGCTCGCCACGCGCATCGTCGAGGTCACCGAGGACGGCTTCCGCGACCGTCCCGGCACCTACGCCGACTACCTCGCGAGCGCGGGGGACGACCACCTCGACGTCGATGCCGTGGTGCGGAAGGCCAAGAAGGAGCGCCGACCCTCGGTGCAGCCTACGCGCGGTCAGCCCAGCAGCGTCTGATCAGAGGCAGGCCGGCGGCATTCCGGTGCACATCCCCGCGTCGCAGCAGACGCCCTTGATGCAGCTGGGAACGCCCGAGCAGTTCGCGTTGCACGAGGTGCCGCTGCAGCTCACGCGACCCGCGCACGACGTCATCCCGGTGCAGCTCACGTTCGTATCGGGAGCGTAGCTCGTCACGTCACCCTTGCACGCTCGGGCCCCCGCGCAGTCGACTGCGCACGTGCTCCCCGTGCACGTGATCGCCTGAGCGCAGGAGTCCGGCAGCTTGCATCGGACGTCGCACGACGGAGAGTTGCAGACGATCGGCCCGGTGCACGACCCTGCCCCGCTGCACACGACGCTGCATTTACTGCCCTTGCACGTGATCCGCTGCGTACACGCGCCGGCACCGACGCAGTTGAGCTTGCACGCGCTCGCGCCGTTGCAGTCGATCGTTCCCGTGCACGAGCCAGCCCCCGTGCAGGTCAGGTTGCAGGGGATGCCCGCGGGGCATACGACCGGGTCCGTGCACGTGCCCGCCGCGACGCATGCGATGAGACAGGTTCCGTCGGTGTCGCAGGTGCCGACTCCTGCGTCGGCGCAGAGTGAGGGACAGGCAAGGATGGGGTTGATCACCGGCGCGTCGGGCACGTCGGCATCCGCCCTCGCATCACCGCCGCCGCCGCCGCCACCGTCGCCGTCGCTCGCAGCGCCGTCGGCGGTCGTCGTGGCCTCGGTCGTCGACGCGTCCTCCGAGCCGAACGTGACGTCGGGGAAGCCGCACGCCACGGCGAGAACGCCGCCAGCGGCGAGAAGCGATGAGGCAACGAGGACGACCCGTGGTCGCGCGAGGTGGAGCAAGACCGCCACACCCAGCAAGAACGGGCCCCGCATCAGCGCCTACTTCCGCCGGTCTTTGTGGCGTGCCCTCCCCTGAGGCCGCACACAATAACGCCACGTGTGAGGCGTTATGTCACCCTTGCGAGTCTGGGGGCGGCGCTCCGGACACCGTCGGAAGTGCTAGCGTTGCCGCGTTGCTCGGGCTCCTCATAGGCACGGTCCACCTGCTCGTGATGCTCAACGCCGGCGTGCGGAGTATCGCCGGCAAGTGGGTGCTCGGCGGCGTCGTGGCGGCGGTGCGCGTCGTCGTGCTCATGGCCCTGTCGATGGCCGGCGCGCGCATCCGCATGGGCGGCGTCGAGCCGACCCCCGCGATCACCTTCGCGCTCTATGGCGGGCCGGCGCTCACGGTCGCCACCTTCGGGCTCGCCTTTTACCGCCGGCGAAAGGCGCTTGCGGGCGCGGGCACCCAGGACGCCGCCGAAGTCATCATGCGCGCGTGGCGCATCGCTGCGATCTTCGACCTGCTCTTCGTCATCGTGAACGTGACGCGCATCCTCGGCGCGGCACGCTGAAGGGAACCCCATGACCCGTTCGTCGCTCGCTCTCCTCGCTCTGTCGCTCGGCGCAGCGCATTGCACCCCGAAGGCTGTGAAGGAGGAGGGACCAACCGCGAGCGCAACCGCGGTCCCGGCGACGCCGGCACCGTCGACTGCCGCGGCGTCCGCGAAGGGAGGGCTCAACGTGTACGGCTTCACGCTCGAGACGATCGACGGCACCGAGCGGTCGCTCGGCGACTTTCGCGGCAAGGTCCTCCTGCTCGTGAACACTGCGTCCGAATGCGGGTACACGCCGCAATACACGGGCCTCCAGAAGCTCCACGCGACGTACGAGAAGCGCGGCTTCAGCGTCGTCGCCTTCCCGTCGAACGACTTCGGCGGACAGGAGCCCGGCTCGAACAAGGAGATCAAGGCGTTCTGCTCGACGAAGTTCGGCGTGACGTTCCCGCTCTTCGCGAAGATCACCGTGAAGGGGCCGAACAAGCACCCGCTCTACGCGATGCTCTCTCGGACCCCGCCCGCGGGTGAGGTGACGTGGAACTTCAACAAGTTCTTGGTCGGCAAGGAGGGCACCGTTCTCTCTCGCTACGACTCGGATGTCACCCCCGAGGCGACGTCGCTCGTCCAGGCGATCGAGAAGGCGCTCTGACCGCCATGCGGATCGCATGACCGACTCGCTGAAGCCGACCGCGCGCGGTCAGCTCGCGTAGGCCTTCTTGAAGGCTTCGCGAGAGGTGATCCGCTCCGCGTACGCCGCGAGCGTCGGGTGGCTTGCGAGGAGGCCGGTCCTCGCGGCGAGCGCAATGTCGTAGCCGACGATGACGTCGGCGGCGCTGAAGGTCTTGCCGAGGAGATACGGCGAGTCGCCGAGCTCGCGCGTGAGGAGCTGAGCCGCGGCCTCCCAGACGGGCAGCTTCGCGTCGACGACGGACTGCTGCCGCTTCTCCGGCGGGAAGAGGGCGGTGTGGAAGAAGAGCGGCACGACGGTCTCGTCGAGCGTCGAGACCGCGTAGATCGCGAGCTGAAAGTAGCGCGCACGCGCGGGCGAGCTCGCCGCGGGAGCGAGCCCCTTGTCGGCGTGCTTGTCGGCGAGGTAGAGGCACGCGGCCGCCGACTCGATCATTCGCACGTCGCCGTCTTCGAACGCCGGGACGAGGCCGTGACCATGGCGAGCGACATGGTCTGGCGTCTTGTGCTCGCCCGACAGCAAGTCGACCTTCACGAACTCGTACGGGAGGCTGAGCTCCTGCAGCATCCACTCGACCCGGTTCGAGCGCGAATTCTTGAATCCAAAGAGCTTCATGTGACCTGTCCTTTTCCGTGGAGGGGTTCGAGTCCCCTCTCACGACGAACGAGGAGGCCCAAAATCGACGATGAATCGGAAAAATCGCACCCGCCCGCCAAATCCGCGAGGGGTCAGGTGCCGGAGGCAACGCGCGCCGCAGCGCTGAGCTCGTTCACGCGCGTCTCGAGGCCGAGGGCCTCGGCGAGGATCCCGACCAGCTCGTCCTCGTGCTCGCTCGCGTCGTTGTCGACCATCGAGAGAGCGACGGCGACCGTGAAGGCGGGCGCGCGGAGCTCGGTCGGGAGCGTCTTGGCGACCTCACGCACACGCTCCGGAACGCCGACGGTGTGCGCCGAGAACACGAAGCCCTCGAGGAGGGTTCCGATCTCCTCCTTCGTGGGTTCACGGCCGCGCACCCGCGCGACGAGCTCACCGAAGGTCGCGAGCTCCTCGTCGGCCAGGTGACCGTCGACCGCGCTCATGAGGAAGGCGACCTCGAGGAGCGCACTCGCGTGCTCGGTGCCGACGATGCTGGTAGGGACGAGCTTTGCGATCGACATGGGCGACATCTATCGCGTTTCGGCCCATAGTGAAACGCAGGATGGACCGACCGCGTACCGCGCGCCCACTGCGGTGGCCTGCTTGACGAGTGAGCCCGTCTTCCGTGATCTGCTCGACTTCGGCCCAGGTGAGCTGACAGCCATCGAGCGCTGGCAGATCCGCTTCGTGCGTCGCACGTTCGAGTCGGCGCCCGTCGACAAGGTGATCCGCGTCCTTCAGCGGCACATCTCCGCGAACTGGATCGATCTATCGACGCGCAACCTGCTCCACGTGCACGGCGTCGACCGACTTCCGCCGTTCGATCGCAACGCGAGCACCATCCTCGTCTCCAACCACCGCAGCTTCTTCGATCTCTTCGCGGTCTCGTCGGTCATCGTGAAGCGTGGCATCGGGCAGCGGCTGATGTTCCCCGTTCGGTCAGCCTTCTTCTACGACACGCCGCTCGGCCTCGCCGTGAACGGGGCCATGAGCTTCTTCGCGATGTATCCGCCGGTCTTCCGCGATCGCGATCGCGTGGCCCTGAACCGCGCGAGCGTCGACGAGGTGATCCGCCTCCTCCAGGAGGGCGGCGCGTTCGTCGGCCTTCATCCCGAAGGCAAGCGCAACAAGTCCGACGACCCGTACACCCTCTTGCCGGCGCGCCCCGGAGTCGGGCGGATCATCCAGGCCACGCGCGGACGCGCGACGGTCATCCCTGTCTTCGTCAACGGCCTCGGCAACGACATCGTCCGTCAGATCGCCGGCAACTACCTGAAGAAGGGCGACGCGGTGACGATCGTGTTCGGTGAGCCCATCGACTTCGGTGACCTCACCGCCGGCGCGTCGACCGCCGAGCGTCATCAGCGCATCTCCGAGTACGCGCTCGACGCGGTCCGCGCGCTCGGCGAGGAGGAGCGCGGCCTCCGTACGAAGCTCCCTCAGGTCTCGAGGGCGGCGACGGCGCTGCGGAGCGACGAGATCGAGGCAGAGCGCAGGTAGACGATCGGCGCGCCGTCCTCCACGAGGTCCTTCACCTGGTCGCGCAGCGAGTGCGAGACCATCCCCACCATGATGATGACGGCGGCCACTTTGCCGAGGACGTGCCGCGTTCCGTTGGGGATGCGGTTCTCGAAGTGACGCAGCTCGAGGCCGCGCTCCTCGACGATCGCCCGGTAGCGGCCCGACATGCCACCGCTGCCACCGACCACGACCACAGAGCCCTTGGCACCCGAAGACTTGCTCGCCATACCTCTCGCTTCAGCAAGAGGGAGGCCATCGCCTCACCCGCCCGAAACACCGCGAGATCCGCAGGGCGCACGGCGTATTCTTGAAATCTTGGCAAACCTCGGAGTCTACGAGGGGGGGCCCTTCGACAAACTGTCCGTGGGCCGACAACGCGAGTCGCCCTTCGGACAGCGCGTCGCCGGCAGCTCAGGCTGCTTCGGTCGCCGCGCGCAGCTGCTCGACGACCTCGGCGCCGCGCAGCGCTGCACCGTGGGAAGGCACGAAGAGCGTCGGCCGATCGCGATCGAGCTCGGCGCTCACCCACGCCTTGTAGGCCGCCTTGTCCTTCAAGAACAAACGCTTGAAGATCGGGTTCGTGATGAGTCCAGCCCGGAAGCCGGCGAGCCACATGACGGCGCCGACGACGCCCGGGGGCATGCGAGGCTCGTTGACGATCGAGTCCGTCACGAACCAGGCGACGCCGCTGCTCGTCTTCGCAGCAACCCACGTCTCTCCTTGCTTCGCCATCGGCGGGCCGAACACCCTCATGCCCTCGGGCAGCGCCGCTTCGAGCAGCGAGAGATCTTCGATCGTCAGTCCGGGCACCTGCTTGCGAAGGCGTGCCTGCGCGCGCGGGTGCGCCACCACCGTGGCCTGGGGGTAGCGCGCCTTCCACGAGGCGAGCCCTCCGTTGTGGTAGCAGTTCGGCGCGAGCAAGAAGCGCGGGGTGCCGAGGCCTTCGACGCGTGACCAGTCGGCATCGGTCATCGACGTCCCCGGGCTCACGACGAGGAGCGCGCCGCCGCCGAGCCCGAAGAGCGCCATGCGTACGCGCTGCTTGCCGTAGATCGCACCCACGAACGGAAGCGCCTCGTCGTAGATGTCCCAGGTCGCCACGGGCGGCTACTTTGCCTTGAGCGCCGTGACGAGGCCGTCGATGCTCTTCTTCGCGTCGCCGAAGAGCATTCGCGTGTTCGTGAGATAGAAGAGCGGGTTCTCGACGCCGGCGTAGCCCGCCGCCATGCCGCGCTTGAGGACGACGACCGTCGTCGCCTTCCAGACCTCGAGAACCGGCATGCCGTAGATGGCGCTCGTCTTGTCGTCGAGCGCACCGGGGTTGACGATGTCGTTCGCACCGATGACGAGCACGGCGTCCGTCTTCACGAAGTCGCGGTTGATCTCGTCCATCTCGTGGACGAGGTCGTAGGGAACGCCGGCCTCCGCGAGGAGGACGTTCATGTGGCCGGGGAGACGGCCGGCGACAGGGTGAATCGCGAAGAGCACGTCGGTCTTGCGTCCCCGCAGCACGCGCGTGAGCTCGAACACCGCGCTCTGCGCGCGCGCCACCGCCATGCCGTACCCGGGGACCACGATGACGCGCTTGGCGTTGCTGAGAAGCTCGGCGACGCCGTCGAGCGAGAGCTCCTGCACCTCGCCCTCCTGGGGCACGACGGGGCCAGCCTTCGAGTCGGCGGTTCCGAAGCCACCGAAAATGACGTTCACGATCGAGCGGTTCATCGCCCGACACATGATGATCGAGAGGATCGCGCCGCTCGAGCCGACGAGCGCGCCCGTCACGATGAGGAGATCGTTGGAGAGGACGAACCCTGCGGCCGCGGCGGCCCAGCCCGAGTAGCTGTTCAAGAGCGAGACGACGACGGGCATGTCCGCGCCGCCGATCGCCATGACGAGGTGAACGCCGAGGAGGCATGCGAGGAACGCGATGCCAAGGAGGAACGGCAGGCCGCCAGTGCCCTCCGCGAGGACGAGCGGCACGCAGAGGACGACCACGGCCGACGCGGCGCCCGCGTTGAGCATGTGCCGCGCGGGCAGGAGGAGCGGCTTGCCGGAGAGCGTTCCCTTCAGCTTCGCCCACGCCACGATCGAGCCGGTGAACGTCAGCGCGCCGACCGCGATACCGATGCCCACCTCGATGAGGTGCACGGTGCGCTCTGCGCCCGCGTGGTCGAACGACGCCGCGCTGGGCGAGAGGTAGGACGCGAAACCCACGAGGACGGCAGCGAGGCCGACGAAGCTGTGGAGGATGGCGACGAGCTCCGGCATGCCGGTCATCTCGACGCGGCGAGCGAGCGAAGCGCCGATCGCGCCGCCGATGACGAGCGCGGCGACGAGCAGGATCGCAGTGACCCAGCCCTCCATGCCGCGGCTCATCCACGCAGCGGCCGTGATGAGGATCGCGACGCCCATGCCGACGGCGCCGTACGAGCTACCGCGCTGCGCGGTCTCCTGCTTCGAGAGGCCGCCGAGGCTGCGGATGAAGAGAACACCCGCCACCAGATAGGCAACGGTGGTGACGCCGTCCTTCACTCGCGACCTCTCCGGAACATTCTGAGCATTCGCTCCGTGACCAGGAACCCACCCGCGATGTTGATCGCCGCGAAGAGCGCCGCGAGCGCGCCGAGCACCGACGCGATGTCGAGCCCGGCACCGACCTGCAGCATGCCGCCGATGATGATGATGATGCCGCTGATCGCATTGGTGACGCTCATGAGCGGCGTGTGCAACGACGGGGTCACGCTCCAGATGACCTGCCAGCCGACGAAGCACGCGAGGATGAAGACCGTCGAGTGCTGGAGGAAGTCACGTGGCGCGAAGCGGCCCGCGACGAAGAGCACGAGGATGAGGAGGAGGCCGCCGACCGTCGTGCCCCACGCGCGTCGCGTAGGGGAGCGAATGTTTTGCTGCGCAGGCTTGAGATCCGGCGAGGGGGGTGGCCGCAGAGAGGTCTTCGACGACGGAGGCGGAGCCAGACTCGGGCTCTCGGCCTTCGCCGGTTTCGGCGCGGGCGCGCCGGCCTTTGGAGGCGGAGGCCGCGGAAGCACCTCGCCGTCGTGGACGACGAGCGCGGGCCTCACGACGTCGCTCTCGCGATCGATCTTGAACGCCGCGCCGCCGCCGAGCTCCGTGAGGAGATGGAGCACGTTCGTCGCGAAGAGGCGGCTCGCCGAGCTCGCCATGCGGCTCGGCAGATCCGTGAGACCGATGACCGTCACACCGCCGTTCACGACGATCTCTCCAGGAACACAGGCCGAGCAGTTGCCACCTTGCTCGGCCGCGAGGTCGACGATCACCGAACCGGGCTTCATCGCCGAGAAGACCTCGACAGGGAGGAGCTTGGGCGCGGGCTTGCCCGGGATGAGCGCGGTGGTGATGATGATGTCGACCTCGGCAGCCTGGGCCTTGAAGAGGGCGATCTCCGCGGCGAGGAAGGCCTCGCTCATCTCCTTCGCGTAGCCCCCGCCGCCGTCGGCGTCCTCCTTCACGTCGACGTTGAGGTAAGACGCGCCGAGGCTCTCGATCTGCTCCTGCGTCGCCGGCCGCGTGTCGAACGCGCGAACCTCGGCGCTGAGCGCGCGCGCAGCGGCCACCGCGGCGAGGCCAGCGACGCCCGCGCCGATGACGAGGACGCGTGCCGGCGGAATCGTGCCCGCCGCCGTGACCTGCGCGCCGAACGTCCGCTGGAAGACCTGCGCTGCCTCGACGACCGCGCGATAACCCGCGAGGTTCGCCATCGAGGAGAGGACGTCCATCTTCTGCGCGCGCGTGATGCGCGGGATGCGCTCGAGGGCGATCGCCGACGCCTTGCGCGCGGCGATCAGCTCGGGGAGCTTCTCGTCGCGCTCGGGCTGGAGGAGAGAGATGAGGAGCGACGCCTCCCGGAGCCTCCGGACCTCCGGATGCGAAGGCGGACGGATCTTGGCGACGACGTCGGCGGTGGTCCACACGTCGGCCTCGTCCCCGATCGCCGCGCCCGCCGCCTCGTACGACGCGTCGTCGATGCCGGAAGCCACGCCTGCGTCGTGCTCCACCGTCACGGCGAAGCCGAGCGCGATCAGCTTCTTCACCGACTCGGGGGTCGCTGCGACACGCCGCTCTCCGGCGGCGCTCTCCTTCGGGATTCCAACACGGACTGGGCCGGACACGCGGGCATCCTACAGCAACAACGTGACCAACGCGCGGCGAGACGCGGCTACTATCGCGCCCAATGGCAGCAAAGAGGCCGAGAGTGCAGAAAGCGAAGACGTCCGAGCGCGTCGATGTTTCGCTGCTCCCGTCACCGCGGACGCCCGCGCTCGTCACGCGCGCGGCGTTCGGCGCGGCGCTGGCCCTCCTCGGATGCACCGACCGGTCGCCCCCGCCGATGCCCGCGCCGCCGATGCCCGCGCCGCCGATGAACATGCCCGGCCCCACCGGGGCGATGACTGCCGTCGGCGAGGAGACCGGCGAGGCCGCGTTCCGCCCCGAAGCGGGAGCGCCCGCGCGGGAGACCGACGCCGCGACCGCGACCGACGCCGGACCGAGCGGAACAGCAAGCGCGAGCGCGGCGAAGCTGAAGGCGCCCGCAACCGCGACCGCGACCGCGACGGGCAGGCCGCCGATGGTCAGGCCGCCTCCTCCGGTGAGGCCGCCGCCACCGATGCCTCCCATGGTGAAGCCGCCGATGCCTCCGATGGTCTCGCCCCCACCTCACCCGGCCCCGCCCAACAACCCCAATGACCCCCGCGACCCCTTCTGAGCGACGGCCGCGCGCCCCGAAGTCGAAGTCGCCGTCGAAGAAGGTCCTGTCGCTCGAGTGGCGATCGTGGATCACGAAGAACCTCGCGCGCGGCGCAGCCGTCGAGGCGCTGGAGAGCGCGCTCGTCGAGGCGCGCGTCCCGAGGCTCCTCGCGCGGAGGAGCATCCGGGAGATCGAAGGTTCGGGCGTGGTCGCCCTCCTGAAGGAGGAGAGCGCGCGTACGGCACGCCTCGAGAACGTCCTCGCGCTCCTCCGACACCACACGCGCACGACGCCGCTTCCGCTGAGGCGCGTGGCGACACTCTCGAAGGAGGGCCTCGCGCTGCACTACGCGGCGAACGTGCCCTTCTTGCTCACGGGCCTCGTCACGAAGTGGCCGGCCTTCCGCAAGTGGTCCCCCGCGTACTTCGCGAAGCGCTACGGCGACGTCGTCGTCTCGGTGGCCGCCGATCGCGAGAAGGATCCGCTCTACGATCTCCACACCGAGACGCTGAGCCGGGAGATGACGATGCGCGAGCTGGTGGCTCGCACGGTCGCCGCGCGCCGCTCGAACGACCTCTACATGGTCGCGAACAACCACGGTATCGAACGCCCCGAGCTCGCGGGGCTCTGGAAGGACGTGCGCTTTCCTTCGTGGCTCGACCCGATGCGCCTGAAGAAGCACGCGGCGCTCTGGTTCGGTGCCGCCGGGACGGTGACGCCGCTTCACCACGACCAGTGCAACATCCTCTTTTGCCAGATCCACGGCAGGAAGCGCGTGCGCATGCTCCCGCCGACGGAGACGTTCCTGCACCGCGGCGCGATCAGCATGTACGCGGCGGCGGACCCCGACAAACCCGACCTCCGCGCGTTCCCCGAGTGGAAGCACGCGCATGTCGTCGACGTCGTGGTGGAGCCAGGGGAGGCGTTGTTCATCCCGGTCGGGTGGTGGCATCACGTGCGGTCGCTCGATGTGGCGATCAGCTTCTCCCTCACGAACTTCCGCTACCGGAACGACTTCGGCGAGTACTGCCCGGGCGCGATCGGCTCGTAGCTGGATCACGGCGCTGGGTCGGTGATGCACCGGGAGCACCCGGGCCTCCCTTTACGGTGTAATTTCACGTCGTAAAATCAGGAGTAGGGCACGCGGCAAGCTCTTCGTCCGCAAGGACGGCAAGGCCGGCGGCTCCACGACGGGGAACTACGAGGTGTGGCTCGAGAGCTCGACGTCCGCTGGCGGCGCGGCGCCCCCGACGCCTGGCGAGACCGACACGAGCAAGCGCGACGTCCTCGCCAAGGGAACGGCGGCCATCGACGACGGCTCCAGCATCACGCTCGGCCAGAAGAGCTTCGCGCGTGTGAACAGCCCAACGTCGGCGACGTGGACGAACACGGGCGCAAACACGCTGAACTGTGCGGCGAAGGACAGCTCGCTGCTCGGCGACAACTCGCTCTACGTCGACCTCGGGTACACCTTCACGCCCTGACTGGAAGATCGGGACAGGCCACGGGCTAGGCGTTCCGAAGCGACCTGCGATACCCTTCGAGGTCTGGAGGGTTCCGCCATGCGTGTCTTCTTTGCCTTGCTCGGCGCCGGCGTCGTGGGGCTCGTGATGGTGCCTGCGTGTGGCGGTGGCGGCGCGGTGACCCTCGCCGAGGACGCGGGGTTCGACGTCAACGTCGAGGGCGGTGAAGGCGGGATCTCCGGACGCGGCGTCGGAGAGCGATGCGACGACGGCGGCCTCTGCCGTGCGGGCCTCGCGTGTACCGCGGGCGTGTGTCAGCCGGCGCATGCATCCGCAGACGGCGCCGCGTGCGTGATCAGTGCAGAGTGCAAGGATGGCCTCTACTGCGGCCCGGCGCGCACCTGCGTGGCCGCCGGCACGGGCGCGGACGGCGCCGCATGCACCTCGGACGGCGACTGCAAGTCGGGCTTCCGCTGCAACCTCGTCGGGCTCGACGCGCAGTGCAAGGCCGAGGGAACGAAGGACGTCGGCGGAATGTGCGCGCTGAGCGGCGATTGCTACGGCGGTCTGCTCTGCGCGGAGAAGACGTGCGCGCCGCCTCCTCCAGGTGGCGCACCTCCGCTCGGCATTCCCAGCTTCAAGGGCGTCGTGTGCGAGGACGAGACGGGCCCGGTGACGGCGCACTTCAGCGTCCCGCGCGGCGCCGGCGTCGACAAGGACTACTTCCGCCTGCCGTTCCCCAACGACATCCGAAGGAAGGCCGGAAAGCTCGATCTGACCGGGTTCCCGACGCCCGGCTCCGATCTCCTCGGGTACGATCTCGTCGATCGCTGGGCGCGCTACCTCGAGCTGACGGGGACGGGATGGAGCGCCTACCCCACGGTCACGTTCCGCTTCAGCGGCGAGATCGATTTCGGGTCGCTCAAGACCAACAACGCGACCAAATGGGTCGACATCACGCCCGGTGAAGGAGGAGAGCTCGGTCACTCGTGGTCGGGCGGGACGGGGCGCACCGCGTACGTCTGCCCGAACGGCGTGAGCTTCCGACCGCCGACGGGCGCGCCGATGACGCCCGGTCACACCTACGCCGTGCTGATGACGAACGGCGCGAAGGCGAAGGGCGGCGGGGCGATCGCGGTCGCGCCCGACCTCACTGCCGTGCTCGGCGCGAGCGACCCAGGCGGCGCGCTCTCCGCCGCATGGACGGCCTATGCGCCGCTCCGCACGTGGGCTGCGTCGAAGTCGTTCGCGACCAGTACCCTCGTCAACGCGGCGGTCTTCACGGTCGGAAAGCACGACGAAATCGGCAAGAAGCTCGCGCCCGCCGTCGCGGCAGCGCCGGCTCCCACCGCCACGGGCTGGGTGAAGTGCGGAGGAGGCGCCGTGTCTCCGTGCACGCAGGGCGCATGCCCCGCGACGGCGGACCCCGCGTTCGACGAGCTCCACGCGCTCGTCACGCTCCCGAACTTCCAGAAGGGAACGCTCCCCTACAAGGAGCCCGCGGACGGCGGAGACCTCGTGCTCGACGGGACGGGACAGCCGATCGCGCAGGGGTCGCTCGACGTGTGCATGGCGCTCACCGTGCCGAAGACGACGATGCCTGCCGGTGGATGGCCGCTCGTGGTGTACGCGCACGGGACGGGCGGAAGCTTCCGCAGCCACGTGACCGAGGGCGTCGCGGGGCGGCTCGCGAACGTCGACGGCACGACGCGCATCGCCGTGCTCGGGATCGATCAGGTCGGTCACGGCACGCGGCGCGGGGCCTCGATGGTCGCTCCGCAGAACCTGTTCTTCAACTTCACGAACCCCGCGGCAGCGCGCGGCAACGTCCTCCAGGGCGCGGCCGATCAGATGGCGCTCGTTCGCTTCGCGAAGGCGCTCTCACTCCCCGCGGGGACGTCACCGACGGGCGCCGACATCACGGTCGGCAACGTCGCCTTCTGGGGTCACTCCCAGGGCGCAACGGAGGGCGCGATCGCGATGCCGTACACGGCGAACGTGACGGGCGCGCTCTTCAGCGGCGAGGGCGCGAGCCTCATCGACTCGCTCCTCACGAAGAAGAACCCAGTGAACATCTCGGCGATCATCCCGGTCGTGCTCTCGGAGGCGCCCGCGAACATCGGGGCCGCCCATCCGGTGCTCGCCATGCTCCAGAACGCGATCGATCCGGCGGATCCGCTCGATCACGCGGGGGCGATCATCGGTACCGGCCCGCTCGCCAAGCACGTCTTCGTCCCGTACGGACAAGGCGACACGTACGCGACGCCGATCACGCAGCTCACCTATGTCGTCGCGGCCAAGCTCGGCGCCGCGACGCCACCGGCGAGCGTCGCGACGCCGGACGACCTCATGAGCACGGCATCAGCCGTGCCGATCAGCGGCAACGCGACGGGCAACCTCACGGCGGTTGTTCGGCAGTACGCGCCGAGCGGCTACGACGGTCACTTCGTCGTCTTCAAGGACGCGGATGCGAGGGTGAACGCGGATCGCTTCCTCGCCGATGCGGTCTCAGGCGTCGTCCCTTCGTTCGGCCGCTGAAGCACGGCCCCACGGTCCGGCACGCGGCCCGGAAGCGACTCGCGCGACGGCCAGGCAGCTTGCGCCGCGCGTGGGGTCCCGTACTCTATGGAGAGTGACTCGCCTCCGCTCGCTCGCTCTCGGAACCGTCGCTCTCCTCGGCGTGAGCGTTGCGATCACGGGAGGCACGCGCACCGCCCGCGCCGCAGCCCTCGCGCCGCCCGAGGTGTCGTCGATCTCGACCTCCCCCGTGACGGTCTACAGCGCGAAGTGGTGCAGCGCGTGCCGCACGCTCGAGCGCGGCCTCAACGAGCGCAAGATCGCGTTCGATACTGTCGACGTCGACGCCAACCCGAGCGCCTTCACGCGGGCGCGTGAGGCCGCGGGCGCGTCGAACGCCATCCCGCTCACGGGCATCGTTCGGAGCTCGAGCACCGTCTGGGTCGTCGGCGCGGACGTCGACGCCGTCGATCGCGCCCAGCGCGGCGAGTAATTTCGCGGTGCGTGCGAGACGCTAGACCGCCGTATTGCAGCTCATTCAGCGGCGATCCAGGATTTGCGACAAATCCCGCGATGCGTTGGGGGCGGCGGGCATCGGAACCCGGCGTGTCGTCCCGTTCTTCGAAGATCCTCCGCTATTTACTGACTGGAATCGCGCTCGTCGCGGTCGTCGTCGTGCTCGCCGGCATCAAGGGCGCGCAGATCGGCTCGCTGATCGCCTTCGGCAAGAAGGCCCAGGCATCGGGACCGCCGCCCGAGGCCGTCGGCGTCGCCCGCGCCGAGGAGCAGGCCTGGGAGGGAACGCTGTCCGCCGTCGGAAGCGTCGCTGCCGCCAAGGGCGTGAACGTGAGCAACGAGGCGCCCGGCACCGTCACGCGGATCCTCTTCGAATCGGGCGCGCTCGTGAAGGAAGGCCAGACGCTCCTCGAGCTCGACACGAGCGTGGAGCGCGCGCAGCTCGCCTCCGCGCTGTCGCGCAAGGAGCTCGCGACGACGACCGCCGGCCGCTCGCGCGCCCTCGTCGAGAAGGCTGCGATCTCGCAGGCCCAGGCCGACAACGACGAGAACGTCCTCAAGATGTCGAAGAACGACGCCGAGACCATCCAGGCCCAGATCTCCCGCAAGACCGTCCGAGCACCGTTCACCGGCAAGCTCGGCATCCGGCAGGTCAACGTCGGCCAGTATCTGAACCCCGGCACGCCGATCACCGTGCTCGAGTCGCTCGACAAGCTCTACGTCGACTTCACGCTCCCGCAGCAGAGACTCGGCGACGTCGCCGTGGGGATGCCCGTGCGCGTCGCGCTCGACGGCGCCAAGGGCCCACCGATGGAAGGCCTCATCGCCGCTGTCGACCCGACCGTCGACAGCGTCACGCGCACCATCAAGCTACGCGCCACGATGCCCAACGACGGCGACCGCCTCCGGTCCGGCATGTTCGTCGACGTCCACGTCGTCCGCCCGGAGAAGAAGACGGTCGTGACGGTCCCCGCCACCGCAGTGGTGCACGCCCCCTATGGCGACTCGGTCTTCGTGGTCGAGGAACGCAAGCCGGACGCACCCGGCTCGAGCACGATGCCGGACGGCAAGCCGGTCAAGACGGCACGGCAGCAGTTCGTGAAGCTCGGCGAGGCGCGCGGCGATTTCGTCACGGTCCTCGACGGCGTCAAGGTCGGGCAGGAGGTGGTCGCGACGGGCGCCTTCAAGCTCCGTAACAACTCGGCCATCTTCCTCGGCGACGCCTCGGGCCCGAAGCCCTCTCTCGACCCCAAGCCCCAGAACCGGTGATCCGATGAAATTCACCGACGTCTTCATCAAGAGGCCCGTCCTCGCCATCGTCGTGAACCTCGTGATCATCGTCGCGGGGCTGCAGGCGATGCGCTCGCTGAACGTCCGCCAGTACCCGAAGCTCGAGAGCGCGACGGTCACGGTGCGCACCGCTTACGTCGGCGCCAACGCCGATCTCGTCCGCGGCTTCATCACGACGCCGCTCGAGCGCGCGATCGCTGCCTCCGACGGCATCGACTACCTCGAGTCGCAGAGCGTCCAGGGCCTCTCGACCATCAACGTGCGCCTGAAGCTCAACACGAGCGCCGGCAACTCGCTCGCCGACATCACGGCGCGCGTGAACCAGGTTCGCGCCGATTTGCCCCCGGAAGCCGAGGTCCCGTCGATCAACATCGAGCCCTCGGACGCCCAGATCGCCGCGATGTATCTGAGCTTCGGCTCCACGATCCTCGAGGAGAACCAGGTCACCGATTACCTCTTGCGCGTCGTGCAGCCGCGCCTCTCCGCGATCGAGGGCGTCCAGCGCGCGGACATCCTTGGTGGCCGGACCTTCGCAATCCGTGCCTGGCTGAAGCCCGAACGCATGGCCGCCCTCGGCGTGACCCCGTCCCAGGTGAGGCAGGCGCTCTCCTCCAACAACTTCCTCTCCGCCGTCGGCCAGACGAAGGGCGCCCTCTTCCAGGTCAACCTCACGGCGACCACGGATCTGAAGTCCGTCGAAGAGTTTCGCAAGCTCGTCGTCAAGCGACAGGGGGACACGCTCATCCACCTCGAGGACATCGCCGAGGTCGTCCTCGGCGCGGACACCTACGAACAGGACGTGCGCTTCTCCGGCAAGCAGGCCGTATTCATGGGCATCTGGGTGCTCCCGAACGCGAACTCGCTCGACGTCATCGCGAAGGTGAGGGCGGAGATGGACGCGATCAAGCGCGACCTGCCCTCCGGCATGGACGCGAACATCGCCTTCGACTCGACCAAGTACATCGACAACGCGATCCACGAGGTCGTGACCACGCTGCTCGAGACGATCCTCATCGTCGTCATCGTGATCTTCCTCTTCCTCGGCTCGCTGAGGACCGTGCTCGTCCCGCTGGTCGCCATCCCCGTATCGCTCATCGGCGCCGTGTTCCTCATGCAGGTGCTCGGCTTCACCCTGAACCTGCTCACGCTCCTCGCGGTCGTGCTCGCCGTCGGTCTCGTCGTCGACGACGCGATCGTCGTCGTCGAGAACGTCGAGCGAAACATTCGCGAAGGAAAGACGCCATTCGAGGCCGCGATTGCCGGCGCGCGAGAGCTGGTCGCGCCGATCATCGCGATGACCATCACGCTGGCGGCGGTCTACGCGCCGATCGGCTTCCAGGGCGGGCTCACGGGCGCGCTGTTCCGCGAGTTCGCGTTCACGCTCGCCGGCGCCGTCTTCATCTCGGGCGTCGTCGCGCTCACGCTGTCACCGATGATGTCCTCGCGCCTCCTCCGCGCCGAGCACAGCCAGGGGTGGCTCCCGCGCAACATCGATCGCGGCTTCAGCGCGCTGCGCCGCCTCTACGAGCGGATGCTCGCGCGCACCCTGGAGAGCCGGCCGGCGGTGTATGCGGTCTGGATCGTCCTCTCGCTCCTCGTCGTGCCGATGTACATGTTCTCGCCTGGCGAGCTGGCGCCGGCCGAGGATCAAGGCGCCGTGTTCACCGCGCCCGAGGTGCCCGCGAACGCGAGCCTCGAGCAGACGGCTGCTTACTCCGCGCAGATCGAGAAGCGCTTCGAGTCGACGGCGGAGTTCGACCACAGCTTCCAGATCACGTTCGCGTCAGGCGGCTTCGGCGGCATGCTCGCCAAGCCGTG
This sequence comes from Myxococcales bacterium, assembly GCA_025351875.1. Taxonomy (GTDB): domain Bacteria; phylum Myxococcota_A; class Polyangia; order Polyangiales; family Polyangiaceae; genus Labilithrix. Next base: position 17,305 of record JANXVA010000326.1, read on the forward strand.
GGACGAGCGAAAGCGCAACATCTTCGAGATCCAGGCGGAGCTCGCCGCGAAGACCTCCGACATCGCCGGCATCCACGCGCCGATGTTCCTCCCGTCGCCGCTGCCTAGCCCCGGCACGTTCCCCGTCGAGTTCGTGATCGCCTCGACGGCGCCGCACGAGGAGATCCTGAAGTTCGCCCAGGAGCTCTCGATGGAGGCGGCCAAGAGCGGCAAGTTCGCGTTCCCGCCCTTCATCGACGTGAAGATCGACCAGGCGAAGACCGTGATTGTGCTCGATCGCGACAAGATCTCCGCGATGGGCCTCACCATGCAGCAGGTCGGCTCCGACCTCGGCTCGATGCTCGGCGGAAACTTCGTCAACCGCTTCGACATCGAGGGCCGAAGCTACAAGGTGATCCCGCAGATCGAGCGCGCCGGGCGCCTCACGCCGGAGCAGCTCGCTCAGGTCCACATCACCGGCCCCGCGGGGCAGCTCATTCCTCTCGGAGCGATCGCCACCCTCAAGGAGGGCGTCGAGCCGCGCACCCTGAACCGCGTCCAGCAGCTCAACTCCGTGAAGCTCTCGGGCATCGCCACGCAGGGCCTCGACGCCGCGCTGGTGGTCCTCGAGACCGCCGCCGCGAAGCAGCTGCCGCCCGGCTATCGCGTCGAGTACACCGGCGAGTCGCGGCAGCTCCGTCAGGAGGGAGGCAAGTTCCTACCGGCGATGGGGCTCGCGGTGCTCCTCATCTTCCTGGTGCTCGCGGCGCAG
>JANXVA010000331.1 GCA_025351875.1 Myxococcales bacterium
CGCGCCCGCGGATCGCCGGCGCCATGAGCGCGCCTCGCGACTGGTAGAAGCGGATGGTCCGGCTCGGCACCCGGGAGAGCGACGAGATCTCGTCGATCGTGTACTCACGGATTGCCGCCTCTTCGTGCTCGCGGGTCGTCATGATGCTCGGCGAGGCCGATGCTACATCGTGCTCGGCCCTTTGGCGCTCACGCCATCTCGCGGATCGCCTCGCGCATCCCCGGGACTGCGCCGCGCTGCCACCCGAGCCTCCCGACGTGGTCGAGGGCCTTCTTCAGCGTGCGACCCCAGGTGTCGGTCTTGTACGGGATCCCGTGGCGCTCGCAGATCGCGCGGACCTCGGGCGCGACCTCGCGCAAGCGCTCCGGCGGGAGCGTCGGGAAGAGGTGATGCTCGATCTGTCGGTCGAGGCCTCCGCAGAGGACGGAGACCGGCCTCGAGACCTCGTAGTTGTTCGTGGCCGCGATCTGCATCGCGTACCAGTGCCCCCGGCCGCGCGCCTTCGTGCCGGCAGGGTAGCTCGCCACGGCATCGCCGACGTGGCCGCAGTAGATCGTCGCGGCCGAGTACACGTCGCGCATCGTCTCCGCGAGCCAGTTTCCGAGGAGCACCTTCCAGAAGAAGGGCCCGGCGAGCAGCGGGAAGAAGACGTAGTTCTTGAGGTAGTAGGGCGCCCACTTCCGCAGCGACCGCTTCCACGCGAGGATCTTGCTGGCGCGCGAGCGGTCGGGCAAGACGTCGAGCTTCTGCTCGAGGCCGTTGTCGAAGAACACGTCGGTGAGGCCCGTGAAGTGCGTGTTCATGAGGAACGCGAAGTTCGGCGCGAGGACGCCCACCATGAACGCACGCTGGAAGCGCTGCCGCGGCGAGGCGGGCGTCTTGTCGGTGAGGCGGGCGGGACCGAAGTGGATGTCCGGGTCCTTTCCGGCGACGTTCGTGTTCCCGTGGTGCTTCACGTTGTGCCCCTCGCGCCACGACTCCTCGTCGATGGGCGTGTCCCAGCGGAAGGTGCGCGAGCGAAAGCCCGCGGCGCCGTCGAGGCGGTCGTAGGCGCCGTGGAGCGCGGTGTGCCCGATCTCGGTGGCCTGGAGCTGCTTGTGGACCCAGAGCGCGCCCACGCCGAGCGTGAAGGTCAGGGGCTCGGGACTGATGTGGATGAGCACGCGGCCGATCACCTCCATCACGCGAGAGAAGCGATTGAGGCGCTTCACGTACGCTACGTCCTCGGGGCCGACGCGGGCGAGCGCGCGGCGCTTCACCTCGTCGATCTCTTCCCCGAAGGCTCGGTAGTCGGGTTCCGTGGCTCGCGTCGCGAGCGGAGAGCATGCGTGGTCGACGCCGACGTCCATGGGTCGTTCCTTCCGGCGACGGCGGTGCAGGCCCGCGCGCGCTCGATGCGTGCGCGAAGACGGCGGGAGGCGCGTCGCTCTATGGTGACTCACTTATAACTGTTACAGTGATCGCTGTCAAGGTGTGGCCCCCGGAAAATCCGGGCCGGAGGGGGGCCACGACTCACGCCGAGCGGAGCGGCGCGTGAGGAAGGAGCGGTCCGAACTGCGCCTCGTGCAGCTCGCGATAGCGGCCGGAGCGCGCGAGCAGCTCGCCGTGCGTTCCCCGGTCGACGATCGCCCCGCCGTCGACGACGAGGATCTGATCGGCGCTCCGGACGGTCGAGAGGCGATGCGCGATCACGAACACGGTGCGCCCGTGGCGTAGCGTCGCGAGCGCGTCGCGGATCGCGAGCTCGCTCTCGCTGTCGAGGCTCGACGTCGCCTCGTCGAGGAGGAGGATGGGCGCGTCGGCCAGCACGGCGCGCGCGATCGCCACGCGCTGCCGCTGTCCGCCCGAGAGCTTCACACCACGCTCTCCGATCTCCGTGTCGAGCCCGTGCTCGAAGCCCGAGACGAACTCGTCGCAGTGCGCGATGCGGCTCGCTTCGGTGATCTCGTCGCGCGTCGCCCGCGGCCTCGCAAAGGCAATGTTCTCCGCGATGCTGCCGTCGAAGAGGAACTCGTCCTGAAGGACCACGCCGAGCTTCTTCCGGTAGTCGCGGAGCCGGAGACCCGCCAGATCGCGCCCGTCGAGCACCACCTTGCCTCGCGTCGGGCGATGAAAGCCCATCAGCAGCGAGAGCATGGTGCTCTTCCCTGCCCCGCTCGACCCGACGATCGCGGTCGTCGTTCCCGGCTGCGCGCGGAACGAGACGTTGCGCAGCACCGGCGTCCCCGCCGTGTACTCGAACGACACTCCCTCGAACGCCAGCTCGCCGCGAACGGTCCCGAGCGGCGCGCGCGCGGAGTCATCGGCGTCCTCGCGGGGGATCGCCTCCATCTCGCGCAGGCGATCGAGGTCCGCGAGCGTCTCGCTGACGCGCGTGGCGATCTGCGGGAGATCGCCGAGCGGCGCCGCGAACATGAGCGCGAACGCGACGTAGCTCCCGAAGTCTCCAAGGGTCATGCGCCCGTCGAGAATCGCGCGCCCCCCGAGCACCACCACGATCGCGATGACGCCCGCCGAGATCACGACCGCGAGACCGCTCATGACCGACGAGCGGGTGGTCGTGCGGGACAGGATGCGGAACAGGCGATGCAGACCCTTGGTGAACACGAGCTGCTCGCGTCGCTCGGCACCGTAGGCCTTCACCACGCGCATGCCCGCGAGGGTCTGCGTGAGGCGCCCCGCGACCTCGGAGCGGAGCCGACTGCGCTCGCGGAACAGCGGGCGCATCTTGCGGTGCGCGAAGTCGAGGCCGAAGCCCGGAAGCGCCGCAAACGCGAGCGCGCAGAGCGTGATGCGCCAGTCGATGAGGAGGAGAGCCACGAGCGCGACGAGGGAGGTGAGGACGTTGCTCGTCCAGCGCGCGAGCTCCCAACCGACGAGGTTCTGCATCGTCGCCGCGTCGTCCATCACGCGTGAGGCCAGCGCGCCCGACTGTTGGTCATCGAGGTGCGAGGCCGGCAGCCGCGTGACGTGCGCCATGATCCGACGGCGCCAACCGAGGACGACTCGCTCCGCCGAGAGACCGAGCACACGCGAGAGCGCGAACACTGCCACCGCCTGCACCACCGCGGCACCGACCACAGCCACCGCGAGCCAGGTCAGGAGATCGGCACGGTGGTGCGCGACGACCTCGTCGAGCAGCACCTTGGGCGCGAGCGGGATGACGAAGCCAGCGGCGCGATCGAGCGCGAGCAAGCCGAGCCCGAGCGCGAGCTTCTTCCGCTGACCCCAGACCACTTCGCGCGCGAGATCCCATGCGGTCGCCTCGCGCGCGTCAGACATCCTCTAGATCTGTAGCAACGCGCCGGGACGAGCGCGAGGGGCCCCCCGTGCGGTCGAGCTTGGAAACCCTTGACGTTCAGCCCACCAGACCTCTTCATGGAGATGCGATGCCTCGTCCCCCGCCCGCCAAGAGCAAGAAGATGCGCAGCGCCAAGAAGCACGACTCGCTGGCGGCGACGCGCGCCGGCCCCGTCGTCGTCGACGAGCTCGCCGTGACACGCGAGGGTCACGTCGTCTCGCTCATCGAGCTGCTCGATGCCGGCGAGGCGGTCATCGTCGAACGTGGCTTCGCGCGCACCACCATCGAGGACATCTCCCAGAAGGCAGGCGTCTCCGTGGACGTGTTCCACGGTCACTTCGCGGGCAAGGGCGCGCTCCTCCGCGCCCTCAACGATCGCTTCGTCGATCAGATGATCGCCGCCGTCGACGCGTCGACCGCCACCGGCAGCTGGAGCACGTCGCGCGTCCACGACGTCGTCGAGATCGCCGTGCGCACCATCCTCGACGTGGTCGAGGAGCGCGGTGGCCTCGTGCGTGCGTTCCTCTCGCACGGCGCGACCGATCACTCGCTCGCCGAAGGGCTCCGCAAGATCGGCAACCACATGACCGCGAAGCTGGTCGCGGCCCTGGCGAGCTGCACCGACGCGCAGGAGAGCCCGGGCACCCCGCGCACCGTGGGCTTCTCGCTCCTTCTCAGCGTCGCGCTCGCCCACCACTGCGTCCTCGTCGGTGAGGAGTGGGCGGGCGTCGGGCTCACACGCGAGGAGCTGACAGAAGAGCTGACGACCGCGATCAGCGCGTA
>JANXVA010000386.1 GCA_025351875.1 Myxococcales bacterium
GCGCTCACGCCGATCGCGCTCATTCCGCAGGTCGTTCTCGGCGGCCTCATGGTGCCGATGACCACTAACCCGATGCTGAAGCCGCTCATGTACATCATGCCGGCGCGCTGGGGCTTCGAGGGCTCGATCGCTCACGAGCGGCTCGCGATCGAGAGGGAGCCGGCGTGGTGGATCGATCTCCAGAACCCCACGCTGAACAGCCCACCCGACTACGTCTTCGCGGGCCACTTCCAGTGCGCCGTCGCCCAGATGGGCTCCGACACGCTGAAGGGCGCGTGGGGCTTCACGCTCTACGACCAGTTCTACCTTCCGTTCGCCGTGCTCTACGGGATGACGGCGGTGATGCTCGTCGCGCTCCTCATCCTCCTGAAGGGTCGCGACCCGGTCTAGCCGTCACTTCTCGACGCAGTAGAGGCTATGCGTCACGGTGCAGTTGTCGGAACCGCTCTCGGTCCAGCCGTTGCCGTTTCCGCCGACGTTCCCGGTGTCGCCCTTGTTTCCGAGCGCCGCCGAGGTCCAGTCCAGGCAGTTCTGGCCCGAGAAGGTGCCCCCGTTGCTGCTGGTGCCGGTCCACGCGCCCGCGTTGTTGCGGTTGCCCCCGTTCTCGTCGAAGGAGATCGGGGCCTGGAGTGAATTGTCGGTCAGGTCAGTGAAGCTCGCCGCGATCATGGCACCGTCCGAGCGTGTGTAGGGCAGCGTGCCGTGCGTGAGGCGAACCGAGACGGGCGTGCCCGGCGTGCTGACCCACGCGACGAACGTCCGACCCTGGATGCGAGCGATGATGCTCGCGTCGGCGAGCGCCTGGCACTTGGAGTCGGCACCCGCGATGCCGCCCAGGTTTCCGGTGTAACCCACGCTCGTCGCAAACACGACACGCGCGCAGAAGGCAGTGCCCTGGCATCCGAGCGTAGGCGCGGCATCGGCGGCATCGCCGGCGTCGGCGGCCGAATCGACCGCGCTGGCGCTGTCGCGTGCGTCGGGGACGGCGCTGTCGCGCGTCGTTGCCTCGGGTAGCCCTCCGCCGTCCGCAGCGACGCTTGCGTCGAGCTCCGTGAGGTCGCCGCACGACGGGCACGTCGATAGCTCCGAAACGCCGGTGAGCGCGTTGCACGCGGAGAGGGCGAGCAACATGCTCGCGAGCGGCCACGCCATCCGTCGCATCACCCCAAGCATACTTCCGGGCGCGCCGGTTCGCCCGGAGGTCTTCGATCGGGCGCTATTTCAGCGCCTTACTGGAGCGGAGGAACGCGCCCCTTCGGGTCGGCGGCGAGGTTTGCGAGGAACATCGCTGCCTGTCCCTTCGCCTTCGGGTCGTTGAAGACGACAAAGTGTCCGTCGTGCCCCCCGGTGGGCACGAACTGCGCGAGCACACCGCTCGCGCGGCCGTCGCCGATGTTTCCGCTGATGCCGTCGCTCGGAAGCGAGACGTCGGCGAGCGATGCCCAGCCAGCCTCGACCACCGACCTCACGCCGGGCAGCTGACGCGGCAGTCCGATGGCGACCGAGAGTGCCTCGATCCCATGGGGCGGCGCGTACGAGTCACCGATGCCGTCCGGCCCGACACCCTCGGTCTGGTAGATGCTCTTCGGCGCGTGACCCGCTCGCGGCGCCCGCGCGATGAAGCCGCCGTACTCGAGCGGATCGGCAGGATCGACGATGGTCTGCACGAGCGTCATCACCGGGTGGAAGATGTTGAGCTCCGTCGCGACGTCGCGGTCTCCGAGGCCGACCAAGACGCGGAACGCCGCGGCGACGTCGACCGGCTTCGTCTTCTCGAGGAGGTTCAGCGCGAGATCACTGCCCGCGCCGCTCAGCACGCCACCGCGTGCGAGGTCGCTGCCGGCGAGGAAGAGCGGGCCGTTGAGGCCGCCCTGGGAGTGACCGAAGAACATCACCTTCGTTCCGTCGAACGCGATGTCCTTTCCGGTGACCGACGCCGCCGCGGGAACCGAGACATGCGTCTCCGTGAAGAGCCGCGCTTGCTGCACGACATCGATCGCGGACTGGCGGTTGCTCGTGCGCGCCGCGAGGATGTTGTCGAGATTGAAGAACAGGAGCTGGATGGTCGTCTCGGCCGTCGGGTCTCCGAGCGGCGGTGCTCCTGGCCGCGTGCCGTGGAAGATCTGATCGATGCCCATCGCCGCGAGGCACTTCAGCGCGGCCGCCTTCGCCGTTCCGTCGTCGATGAAGGAGCGGTAGTCGCCGCCGGTGCCGTGCGAATAGAGGACGACTGGATACCCGCCGGCCGGCACGGGGCACTTCGTCGCGTCGGGAACGGCGAGCGCGAAGCGGAGGTCGAACGTGTTCTGCAGCTTCGGCTTGCCGTTCTCGACGACGAAGCCGCCGCCGTCGCTCGGCTTGCGGAAGGGGATCTTGCCTGCCTGATAGTTCGGCGAAGGACCGTACGAGCCCTCGTAGACGACGAGGTCGGCGGTCTCATCCTTCTTCTGCCAGTCCTTGGCGGTCGGCGCGGGTACGTCCGTCGCGACGGCGTCCATCGCGGCGAACGTCTCCTCGGTCGGGTCGTCCGTCGTGAAGACCGTGAGGTGGACGATGTCGCTGGTCGCGATGCCCGCCGTCGAGAGCTCCCGCACGGCGGGCGCGAAGAGGTCGTGGACCGCGCGCGTGTGCTCGGTGACGGGCTTGCGTTCGAGGACCTCCTCGAGATCGGCGCTCGTGCCGACCGGGCCGCCGCCCACGGCGCGCACCTTGCTCGTGACGACGACCGCGTAGCGTGTCTTGGTGCGGAGCGGGCGGCCGAGCATCGGCATGACGGCCAGCGTGCTCGCGGGCCAGTAGACGCCCTCGGTCTCCTGGTAGTGGATCTGCGCGAGGTGGCGTTGCCCGTGCTCCGGCGAGTTCGGGTCGACGTCGACGATCTGCACGGCGGCATCGGACGCGAGCGTGGCCGTCGGATCGGCCGGCAGGCTGGCAGGATCG
>JANXVA010000411.1 GCA_025351875.1 Myxococcales bacterium
ACCGAGGCGTGGACCTCGCGCGCGAGCGGCTCGAGCGAGCCGAGCTTCGCGAGCGCTCGCAGGAGATCGAGGGAGAGCACGTTCGTCGTCCCCTCCCAGATCGGCAGCACCTGCGCGTCACGCAAGAGGCGTGGCAGGCCGGTATCTTCGATGTAGCCGGCGCCGCCGAACGACTCGAGGACCTCGCTCGCGAGCGCGACTGCCTGCTTCGCCGTCGTCAGCTTCACGATCGGAGTCAGCAGGCGCAGGAGCGCGGCCTCGTGCTCGCCGAGCTCGCCCGCCTCGTCCTTGCCGAGGAGCTCGACCGCGCGGAACGTGAGCAGGAACGCGCCCTCGTACTCCGCCTCGAGCGCGGCGAGCGTGTCGATGTGGAGCGGTTTGTCCGAGAGGGGCGTCCCGAAGGCCACGCGGCGCTTCGCGTAGTCCTTGGCGAGCGCGAGCCCGTGGCGCATGCCGGCGATGGCCCCGATGGCGTTCCACGTGCGCGTGACGCTCAGCATCGGCGTGATGTTCTTGATTCCACCGTTGAGCCCGATCACCGGGACGGCGAGCGCGCCGTCGAGCGTGAGCTCCGCGGTCGGCACCATGCGCGTGCCGAGCTTCTCCTTCAGACGGTTCACCAGGATCGAGTTCATCGAGCCGTCGGGCCGGCGAATCTCGACGTAGAAGAGCGCGAGGCCGCTTCCGCCCGGGGGATTCCCCTCGGGCCGCCCCAGCGTGAGCGCCATCTGCGAGGTGGTCGCGGAGCTGAACCACTTCGTCCCGTGGAGGCGCCACTCGCCGCCGCTCTCCTTCGCGACCGTCTCGCAGATCGCGACGTCGGAGCCGCCGGTGCGCTCGGTCATCCACTGACCGCTGGTCCACGCCTGTTCCGGGTCGCGGCTCGTGAGGCGGGGCACGGCGCGGTCGATCAGCGCCTGGTTCTTCGACGCGATGAGCGTGCGGGCGGCGCCGTCCGTCATCGCGAGCGGACACGAGTAGACGTGCCACGCGCTGTCGATGAGGTAGACCTTCGCGAACTGGTGCACGCGCGAGTGCGCGCCGTCCTTGCGCTCGTAGGCGGTCGCGATGATCCCCTTCTCGGCGGTGATGCGCGCTGCGCGCTTCCACAGCGGAGACAGCTCGATGTGATCGACGCGGCGGCCCCAGGCGTCCCACTGGTCGAGCCGCGGCTCGTCGAGACGCTGCTCGATCGACGCGCGATAGAGGTCCCCTCCCGCCAGCTCGCCCAGCTCGCTCAGCTCGGGCTCGATGCGCGTGAGCATGTCCTCGGGGAGCGTGTTGCGGAGGTAACGCCGCAGCACGTCGTCGGCGGCGTACTGGTTTCCGAGCTCCGGAGGCGACTGATAGAAGGCCATCGCGAGAAACTCTAATCCGCCATCTCGCCCCGCGCGAGAGTCCCTGACAGATTGGCGCCAATCCGAGCCCTCACCGCCAATTGTTCGCGACGACCTCCCCCGCGCCACCCCCGAGCCCTACAAACTCCGAGCCTTCGAGCCTCCGTGTAAATCCCCGCCGAGGCACGCCCTTCGCATTCGCTCCTCGCGATGCAACCCCTCCGCAAGCGCCGGCGGCCCCGTGGCTACTCCCTCGTCGAGATCCTCGTCGTCCTCACCATCATCGCGCTCCTCGCGAGCGTGATCGGCATCGCGGTCTTCGGTCATCTCGTCAAAGCGCGCGCGGAGACGACCCGGCAGAGCGCGCTCAAGATCAGGCAGACCGTGGTCCTCTACCGGATGGACCGCGGCGACGAGTGCCCGACCGTCGAGGCCTTGCGCACCGCCGAGCTGATCGACGCCGCGTCGAAGACCACCGACGCGTGGGACCAGCCCTTCCTCGTGAAATGCGGGGAGCGCGGCGAGGTCCACGTCTCGAGCGCCGGACCGGACAAGAAGCACGGCACCGAGGACGACATCATCGCGCCCGAGCCGCCCGCCCGCGTCGTCGTGCGGGAGTGAGCGATCACCTGGTGACGCGAAACTTCAGGACGCTCTCGGCTCCGACGGCGCGGGTCGTGAGCGTCGTCTCGCCCACGCCGTTCGCGATCGCGTCCTCCACGTCGGTGCTCCCGAAGATCGCGGTCTCGTCCGGGCCGACGATGCCCTTGTTCGCGTAGACCTGGGAGAGCCCATGGTGCGAGAAGAAGAGCTCGGTGCGGTCGTTGTCGAACACCTTCGACGCGACGGCGATCCGCTCGCCCTGCTTGACCTCGTAGACGCCGTCCGCGCCAGCCTCTCGGCCCCGCACGGCGATGTCGATGTGAGCTGCCGCCTTGATGTGCAGCGGGATGCCGTCGACGAGCGTGCCGGATTTGTCGACGACCTCGAGCTTCGCGTCTCCCTCCTGCTTGGCGTCTAGCTCGAAGATCAGGTGACAGTCATCGCTCGCGGCGCACGTGTACGACTGGGTCGAGATCGTGGCGAACGCCGGGTTGGCGACGCGCACGGAGAGCCCCGCGTTCGGTGCGCCCTTCCTCACGTCGATCGTCACGGCCGCCCCCTGGAGCGCGGGCTGGTCGAGCGCACAGTCGATCGAGCACGAGTCGTATTTGAACGAGAGCGCGCCCTTGTCGCCGGCGGAGGCGATCTGAGACGTCTTGTAGGTCGCCGGCGCGCAGCCCGTGCCGAACAGCGTGCAGGCGAGGATGGAGGCGGCGGCGGCGGCGGAGAGGTTGCGCATGATTCCCTGGGCCATTGCGAGCGCCGGGCCAGGAGCGCTGCGGACGGGCAACCTGGGTTTTTTACGTAGGATCCTGAGGCCTGGTGCGGAGACGTGAACGGCGGGTCACGTGCCACGGCCCTCGCGCGTCGCGGCGCGCGCAGGATCCAGATCTCGAACTGAGAGGGCGGCTCCCGATCACTCGAGGAGCAGCATCCCGAAGGCCTCCGGGACGTGAAAATTCGGCTTCGCGGTCCGCGTCGGGCTCCACGCCAGGTAGAGGCGCTTGCCGGTGCCCTCCATGCGGTAGAGCGCGAACGGGAGCCGGCGGCCCGACGCAAGCGCGCGGACGATGTCCGGCGAGCGGAGCCGCACCTCGATCGTCGCGCGATGACGCTCGCGATCGACCTTCGTGGCGATCTCGGGCTGGCTCGACCAGCTCGTGTCGCTCTTCTTCGTCTTGCGATCGATCGCGAGGTCGAAGAAGTGCCCGAGAGGCCCGACCTCCACCTCGTAATACCGCGCGCGCTCGGCCAGATCGGGGGTGAAGAACATCTCGACGCAGTCCTCTTCGTAGAGCTTCTCCCGCTCGGGCTTCACCGGGCGTGACGCGTCGACCTCGAGGCCCGCGCCCTCCAGCTCCCAGAGCATGGTGAGCGCGCTCTTCGACCAGGCGACACGCACGCGCGTCGTCGTCTTCGTGGGTGCGCCGCTCCAGTCGGTGTCGAAGACGACCGGCGTGGCGGCATCCCAGGCGCCCTCGCGAACGCCGTCGACGGTGAGCGCGCCGTCCTCGATCTCCTTGGCATGAAGGACGGGGCGCGACTCGGCGGTCCCCGCATCCGACGTGGCCTCGGGCGGAGGCGCGCCGGACGAAGGCGCCGACGCGTCCGAATGAAGCGCGAACCTGGACATCGAGACGAAGTGCACGGGCCTCTTCGCCGCGAGCAGCGCGGCCCCGTCCCCCTCGACGACGGGCGCGCTGATGTCGACGCCGAAGCGCTTCGCCGCGACCTCGAGGAGCGGCGACGTCTTGTGCCCGCCGAGCTCGCGCGCGAGGTCCGCGTTGTCCCAAAGGCCAAGAAACGCGGCTCCGATACGGTCGACGAGGATCGGGTTGGTCCCGCCGATCGCGACGCTCTCGGCCGATGGCCAGCGCTTTCCGAACCCGTCACCCCCCATCCCAGGCGCGCCCTCCGCGAGCACGACATGCGGGCTCGCGACCTCGAGGACGTCGGTCATGCGCTCGGCGAACACGTCGAGGCTGTCGAGGTAGGCCTTCTGTCCGGCCTCCTTGTCCTTGTCGAGGAGCTTCAGCGCGTCGCCGAGCTCCTTGTGCATGCGCCACTTCTGGTTGAACGCCGGCGACGCGTCCGAGAGCATCACGACGCCCTGCCCGCCCTTGATGGCCATCGAGACCACGCCGAAGCGGTGCGCCTTCACCTTCGGCGCGGAGATGAAGAGGCCATGCTCGAGATGCTCGGCGAGCACCTTCGCCATGAGCAGCGTTGGCGCGTGCGTCTTCTCCATGCCGTGCACGGCGAGGGGCTTGCCCGGCTGGTCACCGGTGACGTCGAAGACGCCGTCATCGTCCATGGCGACCAGGCGCACGTGCTCGTCGCGCGCCATCGCCGCATACCCGGACGCGAGGATGAGGTGCTCCCAGTCCTTGTGGGTCGCGCCCCAGCCTTCGGCGATCGTGATCTTGTCGTGCCCGCGCGCCTTGAGGCACGTGATGATTCCCCGCACGAACTCCGGATCGGTGATGCGCCCGCGCAGCCCGTCGTCACCGCCGTTCTTCGCGGGATCCTTGAACCACTCGAAGCCGCCGAGGTTCGGCTTGATGAGGATCGGCGTGTCCTTCGGTCGCTGCGGGACGACGGCCTTGCAGAGGCGCTCCCCGAGCTCTCGCGGTGAGCCCCCCTGGAGCATCGTGACGGCGGACCGATCGGCCTTGATCCGGGCGCGGTTCCGGGTGCGCAGGGCTTCCCCGTCGACGGCGCCCGACGCGACGACGGCGGGCCCTGCATCCCAGCTCGTCGATGCGCTCGACACGACGTCGACGGAGGTGAGCGCGGACGCTGCAGCGGTGGCGGAAAGGGCGGCGGCATCGGTGTGCGCGGTCGGGGCCGCCTTCTTGGGACCGCAGCCGAGGAGGCACGCGGAAACACAGGCAATGGCCGCGAGGGCGGGAACCGGGCTCATCATCGATCGTCCAGAACGCACAAGGGCTTCGTACACGTTTGTCCGTGCGCTGTATGCTCGACGGCGTTGAGCTCGGACAACCGCGTCGGGGAGGTGCTCGCCTCCAAATATCTCCTCGAGGAGCTGCTCGGAAGCGGCGGGATGGGCCACGTGTATCGCGCGGTCAACCAGCACGTCGGTCGCGCCGTCGCCATCAAGGTCCTCCGCGCGGAGCACGCCGAGAACGGCCAGATCGTCGAGCGGTTCCTGCGCGAGGCCCGCGCCGCGAACCTCGTGCGGCACCCGAACGTCGTCGACGTCCTCGACATCGGCAAGGAGGACGGCGGCGCGCCGTTCATCGTGCAGGAGCTCCTCTCCGGCGAGGACCTCGCGCACCTCGTCGCGCGCCGTGGCGGCAAGCTGCCCGTCGAAGAGGTCTGCGATCTGATGATTCCGGTGATCGATGCCGTCGCCGAGGCGCATGCGCATGGCGTCGTGCACCGCGACATCAAGCCGGAGAACGTCTTCCTCGCGAAGGGTAAGCCGCCGCACGGCCCCACGCCCAAGCTGCTCGACTTCGGCATCTCCAAGGTGCGCGCGCCCGACCTGCGCGCCACCGAGGTAGGGTTGATGATGGGCACGCCCGCGTACATGGCACCCGAGCAGATCCAGGGGGCTCGCGAGGCCGATCCGCGGAGCGACGTCTGGGCGCTTGGCGTCATGATGTTCGAGCTCATTGCCGGACGCATGCCCTTCGACCTCCCGGACGCCCCTGCGCTCTTCGTCGCGATCGCCACCAGGGATGCACCGACACTCCTCGAGGTCGGCGCCGACGTGACACCGGCGATCTCACGACTCGTGGAGCGATGCCTGCGCAGGCGCCCCGACGATCGCTATCCCAGCGCCGCAGAGCTGGGACGCGACCTCGGGCACGTGATGGACAACACCGAGCTCGAGCCGACCGGCAAGCGCTCGCTCCCTCCCGGGCTGCTCGCGATGATCCCGGACCTCGCGATCCCGAAGGCGGCCTCGTTGCCGGTGATCGTCTCTCCGCCGCCGTCGGCCCGCGGCGACGGTGGCGAGCCGCCCGGAGCTGGTGGCGCGGTCGACCCCAAGGGCGCCACGTCCCTCGGCGACGCGATGCCGGAAGCGCCGTCGCTCCCGCCGCCGGCGCCGCGTGCGTCGGCGCCCGCCGCGCGACCTGCGACGCCGCGCGCGGCGCCGAGCGAGCCGAAAAAGGTCCCCTCGCGCCTCGCGCCCGAGGCGTCGATGCCCGGCGTCATGCTCGCCGCGGGTGCCTCGACGTCGCAGCGAACCGCGGAGCGCGGGATGTACGTCGAGCGTCCGACGCGCGACGTCGCGGACATGGCTCCGCTCGTCGGTCTCGCGGTGGTCGGCCTCGTGACGATCCTCGGAACGGGTCTCTTGATGCAGCTCGCACACCGACCCGAGGGCTGGCCCGTCGGAAGCTTCCTCATCGGACCTTCCGGCACCGGCACGTTGGTGCTCCACGGAGGGCTCGCGCTCGTGGCGCTCGTCGCCGGTGGCTCGTCGTTCTGGCGCGGCATGCGCCACTGGCGCGGCGACTCGAGCGGCGGTACGCCGAGCGCGATCGTGAATGCACTGGTTGCGGCGGGCGCATTTTTCGCGGCCATCGAGCTCATTTCCGCCGTTTCGTGAGCGCGCCGCTTGCGTGTAGTGCGCACGTGTCTTCGCACCGCACCGCATGATTTGCATGTGCAATCTTTTTGGGTCGGACCCTTCGTCCGTGGCATCTTGCGCCATGGAGGAATCCCCAATGCGCAAGATCTTGGCACTATCTGGAGTCGTTCTCACGAGCCTGCTTTTCACTGGAAGCGCGTTCGCGCAGGGTGCAGCTCCTGCTCCTGCCGCCGGTGGCACCGCCCCCGCCAATGACTCGGTCAGCAGCGACGACAAGAAGATGACCCTCGGCATCGACGCCCAGTTCATGCTGCCCATCGGCGACCTCGCCGACGCGACCGGGCCGCAGATCGGACCGCTCGTTCGCTTCGGCTATCGCGTCATCCCGGCCCTCGAGCTCACGGGCCGCGTCGGTTACCTCTTCGGCCTCAGCAAGGAGGTCGGTCCCTTCAAGTCGAGCCTCAGCAACATCCCGATCTGGGTTGGCGCGCGCTACTTCTTCATGGACGCCCCGGCCGGCTTCTACGGCGCCGCCGAGCTCGCGGTCAACCTGATGTCGGCGAAGATCGAGGCCGGTGGGCAGTCTGCGTCGACCAGCGTCACGCGTGAGGGTATCAACCTCGGCATCGGTTACGTCATCAGCAAGGAGCTGCCGATCGACCTCCGCGCGCAGTTCTCGCTGCTGAACCTCCTCGGCAAGGAGACCAACGAGACCTCCTTCACGGCGATCGGCATCAGCGCCGGCTACTCGTTCTTCTTCTGAGACGGACTCGAGCGTGATCGCGGGCCGCGAGGGCATCATGCCTCGCGGCCCGTCGTCTTTTGTGAGCCACCGGAAGAGCTCTGAGGGAGCCTCGAGGCCGACCTAATGCGGAACCGCTCGTTCGGGTCTAAGCTTCTCGTGGTGCGTTTTCGTAGGCTTCTGGCGCTGACTTCGCTCGGGCTCGTCGGCGTTCTGCTGGCGCCGCCTGCGGGCGCGCAGGACTTCGACCCGAGGGGCCGCAAGAAGCCCCCTGGCGGTAGGCCGGTCCAGCCCGGAGGACGCCCCGCCCAGCCCGGAGGACACCCCGCCCAGCCCGGAGGACACCCCACCCAGCCCGGCGGTCACCCGGCTCGCCCGACGGCCCCCGGCAACCCCGGCAGCGCCGCGAATCCCGATGCCGGGCAGTCGCAGACGGCGCTCATCGATCGCTACACGAAGATCGTCCTCGCCCAGCCCGGCTCACCGTTCCCGCTGCAGCGTCTCGCGCAGCTCTATCGTGACAAGGACGGGAACCTCGCCGCGCTCGTGAAGGACTTCGAGGCGCGCGCCGCGCTGGCGGGGCCCGAGCAATACGCGGCGACCGTCGCGCTCGCCGGCATCGCGAAGATCGACGGCCGTCCCGACGATGCGATCCGCACCTACGAGAAGGCGATCACGCTGAAGGGCAACGACCCTGTCGCGATCCTCGCCCTCGCGCGCTTGCTCCAGGATCGCGGGGACGCCTCCGCGCGCAAGCGCTACGAGGACGCGCTCGCCCTGCAGACCGTGCCCGCCGAGAAGGAACAGACGCTTCGCACGCTGATGACGCTCGCTCTCGACGGCAAGGACTTCGCCGGCGCGAAGAGCTTCCATCAGCAGCTCGTCCGCGCGCAGCCGACCAGCCTGCCCGTGAAGGGCGAGCTCGCGCGTGAGCTCTTCCAGCGCGCCGAATACGAGAAGGCCGAGGCGGAGTTCAAGGACCTCGTCAACGCCGCGTCCGGCGACAACCGCGCGCTCGCGCCCGCGTTCAAGGATCTCGGCAAGGCCCAGGCGAAGGCCCACAAGAACCAGGAAGCGCTCGCGACGCTGAAGAAGGCGCTCCAGGCCGCCGGCCAGGAGGCCGCCGTTCGCGCCGAGGTCTACGAGACCATCACCGAGATCTACCGCGCCGATCAGCAGCTACCGGTCCTCATCAAGCAGATCGAGGACGAGCACCCGAACGATTTTCAGCGCCTCGCGCTCCTCGGCGCGCTCTACGAGGAGACGGGCGACGGGGTGAAGGCCCTCGAGACCTACAAGAAGGCGCTCGCGGTCAATCCGAAGCAGATCGATCTCCGCCTCAAGATGATCCGCGTGCTCCAGTCGCAGGGCGAGCTCGACAAGGCGATCGCCGAGTACGAGGGGCTCATCCGCGCGGCCCCGAACAACCCGCAGTTCGTGTTCGAGCAGTGCGAGGCGCTCATGCAGCGCGGCGATCGCGCGCGCGCGCTCAAGCTCCTCACCGAGCTCGAGGCTCGCGGCCAGAGCGACGAGGAGGTGCTCTCGCGCCTCGCCGACTTCTACGGACGCATCGGCGAGAACGACCGCTCGCTCAAGGTGCTCACGCGGCTCTCGCAGGTCGGCATCAACGACCCGGGGCACCTCACCGACCTCGGAGACCGCTATTTTCAGGACGGAAACCAGGCGCTCGCCATCCAGACGTGGAGGCGCATCCTCACCACCGTGACGCCGCGCGCACGTGCGCTCGCGGCGCTCGGCGAGGTGTACCTCGAGCACGACATGACTCCCGACGCGCTCGCGTCGTTCAAGGAGGCCGTCCAGCTCGAGCCGCAGAACCTCGTGTTCAAGAAGCAGCTCGCGGCCGCGCTCGAGCGCTCCAAGAGCTACCGCGAGTCGCGCATCCTCTGGCAAGAGCTCGCCGAGAAGGCGAAGGCTAGCGGCGACAAGATCCTCGCGCGCGAGGCGCGCTCGCGCATCGTCACGCTGTGGGGCTTCGAGCGGATCCTCGAGGCGCAGATCCCGACGCTCAACCAGAAGTTTGCGGCCACGCCGCCGGACGTCGAGGCAGGGCGCATGCTCGCCGAGGTGCAGCTCCATCTCCGAAAGCTCGCCGACGCCGAGACGACACTGCGCAGGGTCGTCACCGTCGCTCCCGGAGACGGCGACAGCTACCTCGCGCTCGAGCGCGTGCTCGTGCAGGAGAACAAGACCGGCGACGCGATCGGCGTGCTCGAGAAGCTCGTCGCGGTCGAGCCGAAGCGCGCGCGCGAGCTCTATCAGCGCATGGCCCAGTATGCGCTGCAGCTCTATCGCGACGACGACGCCATCAAGTACGCGGCGCGCGCCGTCGAGCTCAACCCGGACGATGCCGAAGGGCACCGCCGGCTCGGCGAGATGTACCGGCAACGCCAGGACACGGAGCACGCGATCGTCGAGTTCCGCGCGGCCATCGCGAAGAACGACCGCCTGTACATCACGTACCTCGAGCTCGCGGAGCTGCTGCTCTCGAAGGGCCAGGGCGACGAGGCCGATCGGCTCTTCCGCAGGGTGATCCGCGGCGCGCCCGACGAGGAGCTCGTCTCCCGCGCCGCGCGCCTCTCGATGCAGATCAACCTGGGCAAGGGCACGCTCGAGTCGCTCGAGCAGGAGCTCCTTCCGCTTGCGATCGGCAATCCGCAGCGCAAGGTCTACCGGCGGCTCCTCGTCGAGATCTACGGAAACCTCACCTTCGCGCTCGTCCAGCGGAGTCGCCACGGCACCGGCAAGG
Organism: Myxococcales bacterium; assembly: GCA_025351875.1. Taxonomy (GTDB): domain Bacteria; phylum Myxococcota_A; class Polyangia; order Polyangiales; family Polyangiaceae; genus Labilithrix. The sequence goes on from JANXVA010000411.1 coordinate 10,014, forward strand.
ACGCCGAGGACGCCCGCGCGTCCCTCGCGCGCATCGGCGGTCGCGCGGTGAAGCCGCTGCTCGACGCGCTCGCCGACGGTGACGCCGGCCAGCAACGCGTCGCGATCGACGTGCTCGGCTACGTGCAGAACAAGAACGCGGGCTCCGCGCTGTTCGCGTTCGCGACCGGGCAGGGCGAGGCGCCATTGCGGACTCGCGCGATGCTCGCGTGCGGTGCCCTTCGCGACGTCGCGCTCCTTCCGAGATACCAGGGCCTGCTCTTTCCCAAGCAGGAGGGCGGAGGCGAGGCGATGGCCTCCGACACGATCGCCGTGGCGGCGACGTGGGCGCTCGCGAAGCTCGGCGACAAGAAGGCGATCCCGCTCCTCCGCAAGGTCGCCCAGAGCGGCACGCCGGACATGCGCGCCTTCGCGGTGCTCGGGCTCGGCGCGCTGAAGGACAAGGCGAGCACGGCGCTCCTGTCGGCGACGGCACGCTCGCTCGACGCAGGTACGGTGGCACGAGCCGCGGCGGCCTATGCGCTCGGCGAGCTCGGTGCCGAGACCGAGACGACGACGCTCGTGACCCTCGCGGAGGGAACCGACGCGCTTCCGCGCGAGATGGCGATCCTCGCGCTCGCTCGCATGGGCATGGCGAAGGGCGAAGCCGCGGGCGGCAAGGCCGCGCTCGCCGCGATGGCCGACGCGGTGTTCTCCGGTGACGCAGAGAGCGGCGGTCGCGCGCGTCAGTCCTCCGAGACGTTGCGCCAGACCGCGGCCGGTGCGCTCGTCCTCCTCGCTACGAAGGGCGTGGCCGACGCGCGCCCCGACGCGCTTCCCGCGCCCGACGAGAGCGTGGATGCCGAATCGACGCTCGACCAGCTCGTTCCCCGCGCGCTCGCCGCGAAGGATCGCGCCGCGGCGCTCGTCGCGTTCGCCGAGCCGCTCAAGCGCGCGGCACAGAGCGCGCTCGCCACGTCCACCGAGCGCGCGCGGTCCGTCCTCGATGCGCTCGGCGGTCGGGAAGGCGGGTTCGAGCCGTTCCTCGGAAACGAGGACGCCCCCGACCTCGCGGCCGCGCGCGTGAAGGCGAGGGAGATCGCGGCCGCGCTCGAGCCGAGCGTGGTCGGCCTTTCCCGCCATCCCGATCCGTCGGTGCGAACCAAGGCGCTCGTGCTCCTCTCGCGGTCGAAGTCGGACGCTGCGGCCGTGGCGATCGCCTCGGCGGTCACCGACTCGTCGGAGAACGTGCAGCGCGTCGCGCTCGCGTCGATCGGTCAGCACGCCGACGCGAAGTCGGTCACGGCGGTAGCGAAGGTGATGCGCGGCCACGAGAGCTGGGCGATGCGCGTGCTCGCGGCGCAGGCGCTGGGCCGTCTCGGGGCCGCGGGCGCGGGCGTCGAGGCGACGCGCCAGCTGAAGGAGGCGGCGACCAAGGAGTCCTACGCGCTCGTTCGCGAGGCGGCGCTCGTCGCGCTCGCGAGCTACGACAAGAGCGAGGCCGCGAAGCTCGCAGCAACCATGGCCGAGGCCGATCCGGAGCCACGCGTTCGAGAGACGGCGACGAAGCTCCGCTCGGGCAAGTAAGCTGCGGGCCATACTTCGATGCGTCGTCCCCGCCCTTCGATCCTTCCGCTCGTCGTGCTCGCCGCACTGAGCGCGCTCCTCGCGACGTCGATGGGCTGCAAGAGCGTGGCGCGCTTCTCGAGCAGGAGCGGCGACCACTACGAAGGCGACGTCGTGAAGGGGAACTTCGTCCGCGCCGGCGTCGCGGAGGATGCGCGCATGTGCGTCATTCTCGACGCGAACCACCTCCAGGATTCGCCCGGGACGCTCTCCACCTCCGACGGGCGCTTCAAGGGCACGCCGCTCCGGCCGATCCCGCAGATCTGGCACGACCCGCTGTCGACGATCGCCTTCGGTGACGGGCGCGTGCAGAACCTCGTCTATGTCGCGACGCCCGCTGGGCCCGCCGGCGACACCCAGGACATCATGATCTTCATGTCACTGATGGACGAGGGCGGCATCGAGGTGCGTCTGGTGCGCGGTGCTCCGCAGGTGGACGGCGGACCGCCCGCCGCTGGACACTCTTTGCCGATGTTCGGCATCTTCACGCTCGATCGACGTGACGGCGCATGCTCGTTCTAGGCATCGAGTCCTCGTGCGACGAGACCGGCGCGGCGATCGTCGACGACACGGGCCGCGTCCTGTCCGACATCGTGCAGAGCCAGATCAGCCTGCATGCGCCGTACGGCGGAGTGATCCCCGAGCTCGCCTCACGCGATCACCTGCGCAACGCAGGGCCGGTGGTACGCGAGGCGCTCGCGAAGGCGGGCGTCCCCTGGGACGGGATCGACGGGATCGCCGTGACCAACCGTCCCGGGCTCGTCGGCGCGCTGCTCGTCGGCGTGCAGATGGCGAAGGGCCTCGCATGGGCGCGTGGGCTCCCGCTGGTCGGGGTCGATCACCTCGTCGGTCATCTCCTCGCCGTCTTCCTGCGGCGCTCGGACGAAGCCGAGGCCGCACCCGAGTTTCCATTCGTCGCGCTCCTCGCGTCAGGCGGACACACGGCCATCTATCGCGTCGACGGGCCGTCGGCGCCGCTCGTCCGCGAGCTCGGAGGCACCCGCGACGACGCGGCGGGCGAGGCGTTCGACAAGGTCGGAAAGCTACTCGGCCTCGGGTACCCCGGCGGTCCCGTGATCGATCGGCTCGCCAAGAGCGGCAACCCGAAGGGCGTGCCGTTCACGCTACCGATGGGGCACAGCAAGTCGTTCGAGCTGAGCTTCTCGGGGATCAAGACCCAGGTCGCGGCGCGAGTTCGCGAGCATGGGATCCCGAAGACCGAAGCCGAGCTCGCCGACATCTGCGCATCGTTCCAGGCCGCGGTGACGTCCGTGCTCGCAAGCAAGCTGGTGGCGGCAGCCGTGATGGAGGGGGTTCGCACGGTGGTCATCGGCGGCGGCGTCGCGGCCAACGGCGAGCTCCGTGCGCGTGTCAGCGCGCTTGCGGCGGAGCGCGGGCTCCGGGCTGTGCTCCCCGAGCTCGCGAGCTGCACCGACAACGCCGCGATGATCGCTTATGCCGGGCTCGTTCGGCTGCAGCAGGGCGAGCGCGACGGGTGGGATCTCGTGGCTACGAACGCGACCTCGCTCCCGCGCGAGACGCGCAAGGGCCGCGGCGCACGCTGAGTCAGTTGAACGGCGCGCCGCAGGCTAGCCACGTGTCGATCACGTCGAGCTGATTCGCACCGAGCTTGTCCCCGAGCGGCATGCCCACGCCGCACTGATGACGCAGGTTGCAAGAGATCGCCGAGGCCTTGGGATTGGTGCTGCCGACGGAGACGTACGGCTGACCGTTGCTCGACTTGAAGTCCGTCAGCGACTTGTACGTGAGCGACGGGCTCGTCAGGTCCATCGCAGGCGGATTGAGGTTGCCGGAGTGGCACCCGCTCGCCGCGCAGTTAGTCTGTTCGAACTCCACCGCACGCCGCGACGACGGCGAGCGCGAACAACGAGAGCGGTCGAGCCGAGCGCCCGCGACGACGAGTGTTCATCCCCGCATGATAGCGCGCGTCAGGCCGCGCGATCGACGCCTGCGACCTCGCGCCAGGCCTCGCGCGCGGAGAGCCCGCAGCGCTCGAGGCCCGGAATCACGATGTCTTCCATGGTGGCCATGAAGACGAGCCAGTTCGAGCGTCCGTGCGGCGCACCGACGGCGAGCCCGGCCTCACCTGCGCATGGCATGTCGAGGAACGGAGCGTGGAACCGGACCTGATGCGCGAAGGCGTCTACCAGGTACGCGTCCAGCGACGCGCGCTCGCCGACGGAGAGTGACGGCGCGAGGCGCGAGACGAGGCGCCAGCCGAAGCGTGAGTGCTTGATCTCGTCGCTCAGGATCTGGTCGAGCACCCGACGGAGCGAGCGCGGCCCCGCGAGCTCGCGCTCGGTCGCCACGAGCGCGACCGCGACCGTCTCGCTACAGCAGCCGATGCTGATCACGTTCCGCAGCACCGCCTCGAGCGGTGACGTGGCGTCCTCGTGGCTCGGCACGTAGGCGAGCTCGGGGAGCTCCGCGACGGGCTCGACGCCGATCGCCACGAGGACCTTTGCGCAGAGGCGCGCGTGATCGAGCTCCTGGCGGACCATTTCGGCGACGCGATGGGTCTCGTCGGCGGGGAGGCCCGCACGCATCATCCCGCCGACGAGCTCGCCGAAGACGCGCGCAGACGCGTGCTCGCTGACCATTCGCTCCCTCCAGTTGCTACGCGCCGACGCGAGATCGGCGGCCGATACGTCGCCGAGGTCGAGGGGGGCGAGGGCGTCGCGCCGCGCGTCGCGACGTAGATCGAGCGTACTCATCGCGCACCGCGCCTTCGAGCAGACCTCGCGGGGCGCGCGCTCCTCGCGCTCCTCCGGGTCTTCGCCGGAGGCGCAGGCGGCCCCCAGCACGGGGTGCACCCGCAGTTGCCGACGCTCGGCTTGAACCCCTCGAGCGACAGCGCCTTCGCGTCGTCGCTCGCGACCGCGTGCGTCGGCGTGGAGCTCGCGCCGGCGGCTCGCGCCTCGGCCAGACCGAGCGCCGCCATTGCCAGCCCTCCGCACGTGGCGATCTTCGCCGCCAGCCTCAGTCCCTTCGCGCGTGCCTCGGAGCGTCTCGTCGACTCGTGTGTAGTCATGGTGCGTGCCTCCGCGGAGACCACCAGCAACGGGCGTTCCGCGAGGCCCGCGACCTGTCGCCGCGGGGTTACACATCGAATGGTTCAACCAGTTGCGTAGTTTACGCGGTGCTCTCGCGAAGGCGCGTTCGCATCGGACCCCGAAAACCTCGGCGCGACGCTCACTCGTGAGCGGGCACCAGCCGTGCAGCGAGCTCGAGGCGATGTCGACCTCGCTCGTGGAGAGCGTGTGGGCCTTCGCCCATGCCGCCTCCTGGTTTCCCGGGTGGGTGGTCTTCCAGATCGCGGCAGTGCTCCTCGGGGGAGCGCTGGTCCTGCGAGAAGGCGGCCAACGCCTCGTCGTGCCCTATGCGCTTGGCGTGCTGCTCGCGGTGCTCGGCGCGCTGGCGCTCGGCAACGGCGGCGAGTGGGCAAGGTGGCTGAGCGGACCGCGGACCGGCCCCTTGCCCGAGATCGAGATCGCCGGCTTCGGCGCGCTGTTCGGGCTGCTCGTGGGTCACGTCGCAGGGGCGAGGATACGGCGCGTCTCCATAACGCGCGCGCTCGACGTGCTCGCTCCGTCGATCGGGATCATGATCGCGGTCGCGCGCCTCGGCTGCTTCTTCGCGGGCTGCGATTTCGGACGCCCGACCAGCGTGCCGTGGGCGCTCAGCTATCCAGCGATGACGCCGGCGTTCCGTGCCCAGCTCGACGCGGGCCTCGTCCACGCGACAGCATCGCAGACGCTGCCCGTCCACCCGACGCAGCTCTACGAGGCGTGCATCGGCCTCGTGGTGCTCGCGACGGCGCTCCGGATGCGCGCGCCGAGACGGCAGGGCGATCGCTTCGTCCTCGCCGCTCTCCTCTACGCCGCGGGGCGCATCGTCGTCGATGTCTTCCGTGGTGACCTCGCACGCGGAGGGACCTTCGGGCTCACCGTTACGCAGTGCCTCGCCCTCGCGCTGATCGGCGCCGTCATCGCGTGGGCTCTTGGACGAGACCGAAGCGGACCGTCGCGAGCTGCTGCTCCTTGAAAAACGGGTGTGCCGCGCGTGCGCCCCGCTCACCTGCACGGCGCAGGCCGTGGTCCCGCCCGCGCCGTGCGGTGAAGGGCGCGTTCTCCAAGCTCGCTCGCGGCGGACGCGGTGCGTCGCATCGAAGTGGTCTCGCGTGCGGCCAACCTCCTCGAGGCGGCGACCGCACAAGTATCGCAGTGACCAGGCGGAAGACTCACGCCGGCGGCGTGCGGTCCACCAGCGCCGCACCGACTCCGAGCCCGAGCGTCAGGACAAGCCGCGACTGCGTCAGTGACGGCACGCGGCGCGCCAGCGCCCACGCGGCGAGGATCGCGTCATTGACGACCCCGGAGGCCGCGCTCTCGCAGCCGGCGCTCGCGAGGATCTCACGCACGAGGGCCTCGCCTTCTCCCGCTGTCGGGTAGGTCGAGCTGCCGAGCAGGAGCGCGCCGTCCCGCGTCTCGACCTCGCACGGAAGCGCGAGCAACACGAACCCCGGCACGGACCCGGCGCACGCGTCGGCGAGGACACTGGCGACGTACCTGACGAGCTCCGCGCGCGCGTCGAGGGCAACGGCAGCCGCCGCCCGCGGACGATGGATTCGCGTCGCCGGTCCGGCGCCCTTCACCGAGGTCTGACCGACATCGATGACGACGGCGCCGTCGTAGGCCGGCCCGAACTCGGCGAGGACCTCACGCGCGTGCGAGGACGCGAAGAACGGATCTGCGGCGACGACGTCGAGCGTGATGCCGGCGGCGTCGAAGGCGTCACGCGCGCCCGTCTCGTCGAGCGCTCCACCGACGAGCGCGACGGCATCCCACGGCGCCGCCGGAAGCCGTTCCCCTCCCTCGCGGACCGCCTTGCCGGAACGCAGCGCGAGGACGGCAGCGACGAGCGAGCGGTAGAACGAAGGGTCGTCGCGGAGCCCGTAGAGCGTCGAGTCACCGACGCGGACGTCCCAGAGCTCGATCGGGGCGATCCCCTCGTGCGGCCACGCATTCACCATGCCTTCGTCTCCTCGATCGCGGGCCACGAATCACGAGGCGCACCCCTCATGTGGCGAACGAACGCCCGCTCGGCGACGTACGCAGCTCTGCAGACCACGAGCGCCGAAGAGAACAGTGCATAATGCACGCGCTCACGAAACGGCGCTTCTGGAAGGAGATCGGCGCCCCGCGTACCAAAATCGCGATGGGCCTGTGCAGTCTCCGGGAACATCACGTCGAGGCGCTCGAGCTCGCGGCGCATCCGGCGGTAGTACCGGTTCATGCCTCGCCAGGTCTCGGGGGCGCGAAAGAGGACCTCGCCGATCGTCGTCTCCGCGAGCGCGGCGTGGCCATGCGCGAGCACTGTCGCTCGCGAGAGGAAGATGTCGTCGATCACGACGCCGGCCGCAAAATCGTAGAACGGGTCGACCGGCAGCGCCGCAATGCGACCGGTGAGCGCCGCGCGAGACGGCACGTCCCACGCCCGCATCGCGAAGAGCTTGCCGTTGAACCAGGTACGCGACGAGGAGAAGCCGCGACGCAGGTTGTAGGTGTGGAGCGCCGCGGCGAGCGGAGTACGACGGCGTGGAGGGAGCGGGCGCAGGCGGCACGTCGCCACCTGGATCTCCGGACGGGCGGCGAGGAGGCGGGTGAGCGCGAGCAGGGCGTCCTCGCTGGGGCGGACGTCGGCATCGCAGAAGATCGCGAAGGACGCGGGCGCGCCGACATGCGCGCGGAGACCCGTGCGCTGAGCCTCGACCTTTCCGCCTCGGCTCTCGTGGATCGTCACGCGGGGATGGCGGCGCGCCACCGCTGCTGTCCCGTCGGTGGTGTCGTCGAGCACGACGCGCACGTCGTACGTGAACGAGCTCCGCGCTTCCGCATGCTCGCACGCGGCGACGAGGGCCTCGAGCGTCGGACCGAGCGCGCGCTCCTCGTTCTTCGCGCAGACGATGACGGGAACGCTCGTCACGCGACCCCCAGGACGACGTCCGCGATCCGTCCGGCTCCGCCCGCGCCGGCGTACGATCGGGCGATCGACCGGGCAGCCTCGCGCTCGGGCGCCTCTTCGGCGAGGAGCGCGCGAAGGCACGATGCGACGTGCTCGGGCGACGAGCGCCCCAGATCGATCGACAGGCCGGCGCCCGCGCGCGCCACGAGCGCGGCGTTGTGGTGCTGATCGTTGCAGATCGGGGAGACGAGGAGCGGCACCGCATGGGCGAGCGCCTCCTGCACCGAGTTGGCTCCCCCATGCGTGATGACAGCGCGCGCCTCTGCGAGGAGCGCGACCTGCGGAGCAAACGCGACGACCTCGACGTTCGCAGGCGCCGAGCGCGCCAGCGGCGACGAGGCGAGCTCGCCCATCGCGATGACGAAGCGCGCGTCGACCGCGCGAGCGGCCTCGAGAACGACACCGAGCTGCACGGGCTGATGGTAGGCCTGACTGCCGAAGGACGCATAGACAAGCGGCCGCTGCCCACGTCGCGGGGAGGCCGCTTTCCCCGGTAACGCCGCGCCCACGAGGTGAATCGGCACGCCGTCGTCGGGAAGGTCGTCGCCAAGGAGCGCGCGGGTCGACAGCACGAAGGTCCCGAGGGGCGAGAGCGCGTCGCTCACCCGAAAGCGCGGCACCGCGACGCCGTGGGCCGTGAAGAGCGCGCGGCGCGCATCCTCGAGCGAGCGAAGCGTGTCGACGAGCTCGCTCTCGACGTCGTCACCGATGCATGGATTCAGCGAAGTCGAGAGACCGAGCCAGGGTAAATTCTCTTCGCAGGCGGCGATCGCCGCGAAGTACGCCATCGGGTCGATGACGACGACGTCGGGACGCGCCGCTACCAGATGCGCGCGAAGCGGCGCGATCGAAGACTCCACGGTGTCGACGAGCATGGCCCGGATCCACCCACGAAGCCGGGCGCGGTCGGCCAGCAGCGCGGCAAACGACTCCCCGCGATGCTCGGCCGACGGTGGCCCGGCACCCTCGGGCGCGTGGACCTCGTCCCATCCGAGAGGGGCAAGGATGGGGCGGACATCCCGCGGCGCGTAGAACGAAACGCGCGAACCTCGGGCACGCAGCGCCTCGGCCGCGCCGAGGAACGGATGCACGTGCCCCCGCTCGGGCAGCACGACGAAGAGCACGTGCTTCACGGCGCGGCGACCTCGTGATGGCGCGACCAGTGCGCAAGCGCGATGACACGGAAGAGGATCGCCCTCTCGGACTCACGGAGCGGAAAAGGCTGGGCGAGGATGGCCGCGATGGCGCGCGTGTCCACGAGGGCGAGGACGACCTCGGGAGGATCGAGCAGCACCTTGCGAGCCTCGTCCCGGAAGACGGGTTCGACGTCGAGGTCCTTCGGTAGCGCGGACTTCTTCCGCGTCCGGACGTGCTCTGGAACGGCGCCCCGCGCGGCCTCGCGGAGCGCCCACTTCTCGACGCCGCCACGCAGCGCCACCTCGGGCGCGATGCGACCGGCGAGCTCGACGAGCTCCACGTCTGCAAACGGCACGCGCGCCTCGAGCGAGGCGCGCATCGTGTGGATGTCGCCGTTGTGGAGGAGTCGAGGGAGCCAGCGCTTGATGACGAGGTAGGTCATCGCGAGCACTTGGCGCGCGCCACCGTGCTCGAAGCTCCCGCCGCGCGCCGCCACGAGCGCCTCGAGCGAGGCGACCGCGTCGCCCACCGGGTCGCGCGCGATCTCGGCACGGATCGGCACGCTGCCGAGACGGCCCAGGATGGCTCCCGGCCCGCGCAGCGCCTCCGGATCGAGCAAGAAGTGGTAGCCGTAGTGTGTCTCGTCGGCAGCGTCTCCGACGACGACCGCCTTCAGCGAGGCCGAAGCCGCGCGCGCCAGGCGATGCTGCGCGATCTCCTGTTCCCATACGGGAAGCGCGTCGTTGGCGATGGCGATTTCCCGCAAATCACGGGCGATTTCGGCGCGGCTCACGTGCACGAGGTGCGGAGCGAGGCCGAGCTCCCGCGCGACGTCGTGCGCGTACGGAGTGTCGTCAGAGCTCGTGATGCCGGAGCGCCCATAGTCGAAGCGCGCCTGATCGTCGAAGGTCACGGTGTACGCCGGCACCGGCTCCTTCGCTCGCGCAGCCATCGTCGCCGCGACCAGCGCCGAGTCGAGACCTCCGCTCGAGAAGAGCCCGATGGGGACGTCGGCGACGAGGGCTCGTTCGATCGCACGAGGCACCACCTCGCGCAGATCGGCGACGACCTGACGTTCGTCGTGATCGCGGACGTGCTCGCGCCCGCACGGCCAGTCCCAGTACTCCTCGACGCGAACCCCATCGCGGTCGACGAGCACGAAATGCGCAGGCGGGAGCGGCGCGACGCCTTCGAACATCGTGCGCGTCACGCCGCTGAAGCAAGGGGCGACGAGCGCATCGAGGGCACCGGCGACGTCGAGCCGCGGCCTCTCTCGCGCGGTTCGAGCGATGGCGTGAGCCTCGGAGGCGAACACGAACGCCTCACCGTCGAGCGCGTGGTGGAAGGGCTTCGCTCCGAGGCGGTCGCGAGCGCCGAAGCCTCGCTCGAGCCTCGCGTCCCAGACGAAGAACGCGAACATCCCCGACAGCCGAGCGGCGCACGCGGGCCCCCACCGTGCATAGGCCGCGAGCACCACCTCGGTGTCGCTTCGTGTGCGGAACGACCATTCGAGCGAGCCCCTGAGCGCGTCCGCGTTGGCGAGCTCACCGTTGTAGACGAGGACGTAGCGACCATCCGGGCTGACCATCGGCTGAGCGCCGCCCTCGTGATCGAGGATCGAGAGGCGCGTATGGGTCAGCGAGACGTGCCCCTTCGCGTAGTCGCCCTCGCCATCGGGCCCTCGATGGCGAAGGCGGACGCGCATCGCGGCGAGGCGCACCGCATGGGCTGACGCCGGACGCCCGAAGTCGATGAGGCCGGCGATACCGCACATCAGCTGCCTCCATACGTCGCGACGAACGCGGCGAGCGACGCCACGCCGACGTTGGCTCGATCGTCATCCGACCAAGACAGAGGGCGCGCGAGCGCGCGTGCGAGACACGCGAGCGCAGGGGCGGAGGGAAACGCCTCGCGGGGTAACGCGGGCGCGAACGTTGGGACCTTGGCACGCTCCGCGATCGCGATCGGAAGCCCCCACGCGACAGCGAGCTCTCGGAGCGCCTTTTTTCCAGGGTCTGGTGCGCCTGCGAGCATACCGACGAGCAAGTCGTCGAGGAACGGCGAGGCAAGCTCGAGCCCGGAGCCGCGCGTGATCGCCGCGACGATCGGGACGTAGTCGGCCCGCTCGGTCGCACCGCGCGCCGCCTGATCGGCACCGTCGCCGGTCACGAGCACGTCGTGTCCGCGCGCCCTCGCGACGCGCGCGAGAACGACGCGGCTCACCGGGTGCAGGTTGTAGAGCGGCGTCTCCGCGAGGCGCACGGCGAGCGGAAGCTCCTGCGCGAGGTCCTCCGTCCCGAGCGTGATCTCGTGCAGCGCGAGCCCGAGGGCGGCGGCGGCGGCGCGAGCCTCGCGCGACTCGTCGTACGACGTCCCGGGGAGCGCGAGGTGAACTGCCTCGTGAATCAGGACTCCGGCACGCCGAGCGGCGAGAACGGCGAGCGGTGCGTCGATGCCACCTCCCAGCGCGACCACGGGGCGCTTCGCGCCACGGAGCGCACGGGCCGCGGCGCCGACCAGCGCGGAGTCGAGCGAAGCTTCCGCGGACGGTGTCGAGCACGCGACCTCCGGCTTCGCGCGCCGCCCGACGAGCCTCATTCCCGGCGGAACCGCACGAACCCCGCGCAGACACGTGCGATCGGGGGCATCGCCGAGCCCCCACGCCGCCTCGACACCTTGTATGTCGAGGCCGGAGCCACGCGCCTCGGGGACGCGCGCGAGGAGCATACGCAGATCGCCCGCGTGGGCGCCGGACGCGGGATCGAACACGATGCGGCGTGAGCCGAGACGATCGCGAACGAGCGCGGTCATTCGGGCCTCCGTTCGCGCACTTCGAGGCGCGTGAGCTGCCGGAAGGGCATGAGCGCGCCGGTCCCACCCAGGCATCGGGCGCACGACGCGAGCGGCTCGCTCCGCTCGAGATAGCGCGTGATCTCGAGCGTGCGCTCCGCGCGTGGCGCCAGCGAGACGCCGTCGCTTGCCGCCAGCGAGCCGCCGGCATCGGCCAGGGCGTCGATGCCGACCGGCCGGCTGCACGCGAAGAGCGTCCCGTCGCGGAGCGTATGGCATCGATGCCGGAGCCAGCAGCTGTCGAACACCTCGCGCGTGACCGAGGCTTCGGGCTCGGGCGAGCGCCGTGTCATCGACTGAAACTGCTCCTGATGCTTCTCGTTCAGCGCGACGCCGAAGCGCACGGCGCGTGTGCGCAGGGAGGCGAGCGAGGCCGCATCGATACCGACGCCCGGATAGATCGAGACGGTGATCGCGTCGAGCTCCTCGAACAGCGCGTCTGGAGCACGCGCGAGGAGAACGCCGTTCGTCGTCATCGACACCCTCGGCGCGATGCCGCTCGCCTTTGCGACACGCGCGAGCTCCACGATGTTCGGCGCGAGGAGCGGCTCACCTCCGGAGAGCTTGAAGACGCTCGGGCGCAGGACCTCACGCGCCCATGCGAGGTCGCGCTGGAGGTCGGCGGCCTCCAGAAAGCGACGCGGCGCGAGCGGCGAGAGCACGCAGCAGCCCGCGCAGCGCAGGTTGCAGTGGTCGGTGACGTGGACCTCGAGAGCATGGGTCACGATCGTCCCATCGGCGAGGGCCGGATAGGCGCGCGGCCGCGACCAGGAAGGGTCGAGCGTCATGGAGCCAGCCTGCCGTCCTTGACGTCGCGCTTGCGTAGCTGCACATGGGGGGCGAGCGCGCCGCTCGAGCCGTAGCAGTGCGTGCATGATGCAATCTTCTCGGAGCTGCCGAGGTAGGCAGCGAGGCACGTCGCGAAGTCCTCGGCCTCGAGCGGGATCCCCTGCGAGCGCTGGGTCGCCTCGGCGTCTGCGTCGCGAGCCAAGACATCGACGAACGCGTGATAGTCAGCGTGGTACGCCGCGCGCGTGCACTTGTAGAACACGCCCTCGCGCACGACGAGGCAGCGATGACGCAGCCAGCACGCGTCGTACGCGCCCTGCGCATCGGCCGCGCTCCGAGCCTCGCGCGAGAGCACGGTGCTGAAGGTGTCGACGGGCTTCAGGTTGAGGACGACATCGAAGCGCTTGGCGCGCTCCTCGGTCTCGGCGACGAGCTCGGGACGGAGCGGCGCGCTCGCGTAGCTCGACACCGTGAGCTCGTCCAGCGCCGAGAACGCGTCGTCGTCGATCGTGCGCAGCAGGAGCCCGTTCGTGAAGAGCCGGATCCGCGGAGCCACGCCGCTCTCGCGCACGGCCCGCAGCACGCCGCCCACATCGGGATGGAGCAGCGGCTCACCGCCCATGATCTTGAGGACGTCGGGCTTCACTACCTCGCGGAGGCGCTCGCAGGTTGCCCGCACTTCGGCGACCGACATGGATCGCGCGGGTAGGTAGGGAGAGACATTGCAGCACTGCGCACAACGCAGATTGCAGTGCTCGACGATGTGGAGCTCGACGGACTCGACGGCGACGCGACCGTCGGTGTCGACCGCGTACGCACGCGTCTCCTCCGGAGCGCGCGGCGCGATACGTGCGCGGAGCATCAGCGGACCGTCGTGCGGTTCGCAGGAGCACGAGACCGACGCGCGCGGAGGCAGACGGCGCGTGAGCCAGGTCGTGGCGCGGGCCACGCCGCCTGCGTCGAGGCCGTACGCCTCGACCCGGACCGCGTCCTCGATGCGATAGCCCATGTCACGACCGAGCCGCGCGACGTTCTCGCGCGCCGAGACCGCGCGGATCGCGGCGAATGCACGCGCGAGCGTGTCGTCCAGCCCCGAGCCTACCGCAATCGCAACGACTTCGAGCTCACCCGAGGGAAGGAGTGTGGCCTTGGCCGACGGAACCATCGAACCCCGAGGCTACCTCCATATCTCGGGCCAGGCGGCGGCTCGTCGACGCCCTATTTTGCGACCGCGGAAGGTGCATCAGCGCGGGCCGCCCTCGAGAGCGTCGAGCTCGGAGGCGAGGAGCGCATCGGCGCGCTCGACCCCCGCGGCGTGCCTCAGCCTGCGGACGGCGGCAAGGAGTGCGAGGACGATGGCGCCGAACACGACGGCGATCCCGATCGCGCCGCGATGACCGCGCGCGCGAGGGGTGACCACGGTCGCCGCGAGCCCGCCCTCGACACGCACGTCCTCGCCGCGCACGTAGACGGCGGCCCCGGTGACACGCGCCGTGTAGCCCGTGAGGCGACGCGCCTCTTCACGGGCCGCGTGACTGGTTCCCGGCGGAGCCACGTGGCCGACGCCCTTCTCGAGGATGCGACCCGGCTCGACCTCGAAGCGGGTGCCCGCGCCGAGATCCCCGTCGATGATCTGGAGCGCGCTGCCGGCGGCGACCGGCGCGCCGTAGCGCTGACTACCGTCGAGCGACGTCCGATGACGGACGACCGCGCTCAGGGTGCGTCCGGGGCCAGCGGCGCGATCGATGACGATCCCGGTGACGTGACCGTTCTCGACGATCGCGGCGACGCCCGGCTTCTGCTCCACCTCCTCGCCGTCGGCGAGGGGAACCGCGAAGCGGAGCTCGAGCGACGCGCCCTCGGCGATCTCCGTGGCCGACTCTGGCGTCAACACCCATTGCGCGTGCCACGCGATGCCTTCGTCCGTGCGCGAGGGGGTGAACAGCGCGCCAGCGACGCGAGCGACGCTGGCGGGCTTGTGAGGTTGGGCCTGCGCGGGCGCGGTGAGAGCCGTGCCCGCAAGCCCGAGAAGAACGTGGAGGACGAGCACCATGCGCCGGAACGCGGGAGTGCGAACGTGGTCGCGGAGCATTTGTTCACTCCGCCGGGGCGATGGGAAGAGTGTGGCTCGACTGCGCGAGGTGATCGATCCCGCCGCCGAACACGGTGCGCTCCGGGAAGATCGGCGACGCAAGCGACGCGAGCTGCACCAGCGTGAGGAGCTGCATGCCGAGCGTGACGGCGACCGGCAAGAGGACCGTGCGCATCTTCGTCCCCGGCTCGAGGCGACGGACCACGCCGCGGACGAACATGGTCGTCCCGGTGAGGAGCGCGAGACCGACCGAGCCGAGGCCGAGGACGGGGCCTGCCCAGGCGCTCGAGTGGTAGTAGAGCGCCACGAGCGGCGCGAAGACCGCGAGGACGAGCGTTCCGCCGAAGACTCCGCCGGTGAAGCCGAGGGCGAGGTCACTGCCTCGAACGCGCGTGCCAGAGAGACGCCAGGCGAGGAGGCCGGCCGGCGCCGCGAAGGCACACGACAGGAGCACCACCATGGGCACCTTGTAGACGTTCGCCAGCGCGAGCCCCGCGGACCGGCTTCCGGCCGCGAGCCCCCACACGGCCGCGAACACGAGCGACGCGAGCAGGGCGAAGACGATGAGCTGCATCCGGCGCGAGCGGCCGGAGTCCTCTGCCGGAATCGGGCGTCCACAGGCAATGTCGATCAGCGTGACGAGGGTTCCCATCTTCTCTTCGAGCCTCCGAAGATCGTTATGCACCTCGCGCTTGGATACGGCTGACGGACGCCGTGAAACGACGGTCCGAGGGGTGTGAAAACGGCTTGAACGCGCGTCAGCGGACGGGAAGAACGACGCGGAAGGTCGTCCCCGTGCCGGTGGCCGAGCGAGCGCTGACCTGCCCACCGTGCGCCTCGGCGACGGCCTTCACGAGGGCCAGCCCGAGCCCGGTTCCCTTCTGCTTTCGAGCCGACGGCTCCGCGCCGCCGCCGGCCACCGCGCGCGTGGTGAAGAAGCGTTCGAACATGTGCGGCAGGTCCTTCTCCGGGATCCCGGGGCCGCTGTCGCACACCTCGAGGATTACCCGCCTCGCGTCCTCGGGATCGGGTTTGACGCTGACGCGCACCTCGCCGCCTCGTCCCGCGAAGGAAGCGGCGTTGTCGACGAGGTTGCGCACGACGGAGTCGAGGCGCGGCTCGACGCCCACGACGGTGGCCGACGCGTCGGCATCGATCGCGAACCGCACCTCGGGGTGACTCTGTTCGATCGCGTGCGTGACGCCGCGGGCGAGCGCCGCGAGATCGACCGGGGCACGGAGCTCGTTGGGCATGCCCGCCTCGGCGCGCGCGAGCTCGAGGAACTGCGAGACGAGCGCATCGAGCCGAGTGCTCGAGTCGGCGAGGATCTTCGAGAGGCGGGCAGCCCGCTTCTCGTCGACCCCTCCGCTGTCGAGCGACTCGGCGCACGTGCGGATCGCGGCGACGGGGTTCTTGAACTCGTGGACGAGGTCCGCGATGAACTCCTCGTTCGCGCGCCTTCGCTCGTCGAGCGAGCCGAGAAGCCCGTTGAAAGCCTCCGCGAGATCGGCGACCTCGTCGCCGGGCGGCGGATCGAGATCGGCGCGCGGGTTCGCGCTCCGCGCCTTCTCGAGAACGCGCTCGCGCAACCACTCGATGGGACGGACCATGCGACGCCCCATCCACCACGAGAAGCCGAGCGCGAACGGCAGCATGATGAGCGAGAGCCGCAGGAGCTGGTAGCGGAGATCGTAGAGCGCACGAACCGCACGACGCGACGACTCCTGTACGTAGATCGCCTCGATGCCGTCGCCGGCCGCGACCGCGCGCGACGCGTGACACACGAGCAGCTTGAAGGCTGGTGACGTGCGGCATCCGGTATCGACGTCCAGAGCCGCAGGCGGCGGGGCGCTCGAGCGAAACAGCGTCGAGACCGGCGCGGCGGCCCCAGGGTCGTGGTTCTGCCGCTTCACGCCGAAGCCGTAGTCGTGCGTGGTGCCCTCGGGGAGCGGCGACGGCGTGATGGGGGCGCCCTCGTCGTGCCAGGGCGTGACCTTGATGATCTCGGGGCGGCGCTGGAGCGGGCCGAGCGTCTCGTCGAACTCGCGGAGCGTTGGCGCGCCGTCGGGGCCGAAGAACAGCGTTCCGACCTGATGCACGACGTCCGTGCCCTGATCGCGATCGACGTCGAAGCGTACGGTGCCATCGCTACGGACGAGGCGGATCCGCGCGGTGTGCTGCGCGGCGACCGCGGCGAGCCTCGCCTCGGTCCGCACCGGGTCGAGCCCCTCGGCACTCGCGGCAGTGAGCGCGGATGCAGCGTCCTCTGCGGTCTCGCGAGCGCTCCATTGCAGCTTGCCGCCGATGTCGCGCTCCATCGCGCTCCACCCGACGACGATCGCCTGCGGCAGCACGAGCATCGCTAGCACCATGAGGACCGCGTTGGTCCGCAGCGACGTCCATGGCAGAGCGCGGCGCCGCGTCGGCACTCAGCCGTCCTTCCAGCGGTACCCTGCCCCGATGATGGTCTCGATGCGATCGAAGCTCGGATCCACCGCCTCGATCTTGCGGCGCAACCTGCGCACGTACGTGTCGATGATGCGCTCGGCGACGACCGACTCGTCACCGCGAACGATCTCGAGGAGGCGATCCCGCGAGAGCACGAAGCCCGCGCGCGACGCGAGCGCCTCGAGCAGCCGGAACTCGGTGACGGTGACGGTGAGCGGCGTCCCTGCGTAGCGGACCTCGAGCCGCTCGGGGAAGAGCTCGAGAGCCCCCTTCACGACGGCACGCTCGGTCCGTTGCGCCGCGCGCATGGCCTCCCGGCGGAGGAGCGCGGCGACACGCGCGAGGAGCACGCGCGTGCTGAACGGCTTGGCGACGTAGTCGTCGGCGCCGAGCTCGAGCCCGAGGGCCTCGTCGATCTCGTCATCGCGTGACGTGAGGAGCACGAGCGGTACCCCATTGCCGCCCTCACGCAGCTTGCGACAGAGCGAGAAGCCGTCGAGGCCCGGCATGTTCACGTCGCTGATCACCGCGTTCGGCTTGCTCGCCTTCACCACCTCGAGCCCGCGCTGACCGTCGGCGGCCGTGAGCACGTCGTAGCCCGCGTCCTCGAACGCCAGCGAGAGCGCGTCGAGGAGCGAGGCGTCGTCGTCGATGAGGAGGACCGTCGGCATCGGTAGGTCAGGTTTGCGCAATTCGTGAGCTTGCTAACGAATTTCGGAGGGGGAAGGTCGGCGGGAGTGGATCAGGATGGATCCAGTGACGCCACCGGGTCGCGAGGCGAGGCGTCGATTTGCCGTGAAAACCAGCGACGAGGCCCGTTCCTTCCCGGGCACACGATGTGCGTAGAGGTGCGGTAATGCTGGCCCTTCGTTCCCTCCTCGCCGTCCTGACCGTGGGCTTGCTGGCCTCGCTGACCCCGGCGTGCGCCAGCGAGACCGACGACGGCTCGACCTCCGAGGACGACTACACGCGCAAGAAGGGGAAGCTCCAGCTGGTCGTCACCGTCGACTGGGAAGGCCGCGACCTCCGCGAGGACAACCTGCTCGCGATGCAGGAGCTCCACGCGCGCTTCCCGCAGGTGAAGGTCGTCCACTTCCTCAACGCCGGTTACTACACGAAGCAAGGCGCTCGCCCCGCGGACGTCACCGCGCGCATCCAGCGCGCGATCGCTCCGGGCGACGAGAAGGCGCTCCACATCCACGGCTGGAAGCGCCTGTTCGAGGCCTCGGGCGTCGCGTTCCGCGCGTCGCCCACGTTCTGGGGCACGAGCCTCGACCCGCACGCGGGCGACTGTCTCGAGACCGACTGCGGGCACGAGGTGCCGATCAGCCTCTACACCAGCGAGGAGCTCCGCAAGGTCGTGAAGCTCAGCCTCGATACGCTCGAAGGCAACGGCTTCGGTCGCGCGAAGAGCTTTCGCTGCGGCGGCTGGATGGCGAAGCCGAACGTGCGCGACGCGATCGCCGCCGAGGGCCTGAAATACGAGCACTCCGCCGTGCCGACGGTGTTCCTCAAGCCGAAGCTCGGCACGATGCCCGTCTATTCGTGGCTCTCAGACCTCTGGCAAGGCACCACGAACGTCTCGCAGCCGTACGCGATCACCACGACGACCACCCCGCTCACGGAGGTCCCCGACAACGGCGCGCTCGCCGACTACGTCAGCACGCAGCAGATGATCGACACCTTCGAGGCGAACAAGGCCGCCTTCCTCGCGGACCGCAGCAAGAACGTGGTCGTCTCCGTCGGCTTCCACGAGGAGACCGCGGCGACCTACCTCCCGCAGCTCGAGGCCGCCCTCCAGCGCATGTACGACGAGGCCAAGGCCGAGAAGATCCCCTTCGAGAGCGTCACCAGCGAAGCCTTGAGCGCCCCCGCCTCGCCTCACTGAAGTTGGGGACAGCCCCCACGCACCACAAAATGCGAAGTGGCGGGACCCGCTCTCGCGATCCCGCCACCCTCGCTCACGTCACCACTCTCAGTGGTGCTTCTTCTTCTTGTGGGCGCCGGCGTGCGCCTCGGCCGGCTTGTCGTTGCCGACATGGCCAGGCTTGGCGAGGTGCATCTCGAGCGTGTCACCGTGCGCCTTCACCTGGTAGTTCGGGACGCCGTCCTTGAACGTGACCGAGAGCTCGGCGCCGCTGGTCTCGTTCGAGATGCGAATCGCCGCGATGCGCGGGTCCTTCGCCGCGAGCGGACCGGCCGCGTCGAGCGATTTGCGCCCCGGGAGGACGACGGTGAAGCCCGACGGCTGCGACGCGCCCTGGATGAACGTGACCGGACCGTCCATCTTGATCTTGAGCACGTTGCCGTGGGTGACAGGACCGTTGCCGAACGGAACGGCCTTGCCGGGCTTGCCGCCCATGGTCGGGTCGGCGCCGAGTGTCGCCGCGGCCGTCGCGAGCGGGTCGTTCGCGGCAGGCATGATGGGGGCCGGGGACGGCGCCGGGGTCGCGGCGACCGTGGTCGCGGTGTCCGCGGGCGTCGTGGCAGCTGCAGGCGCGGGCTTCCGCAGCGCGACGAGGCAGAGGATGCTCGCGATGCCGATCGCGCCGCCGACCATCGCGCGCTTCTTCGTCATCGCGAAGCGCGGCTTCGCGGGCGCTTCGTCGAAGAGCATCGGCTCGTCGATCTCACCGCGAACCACCTTGCGACCGGCCGCGTGCAGACCGCCGCCCGGCGCGGGCGCCGTCGTGCGACGCAGCGGGATCTCGACATCGTCCGCCGCGCCGTTGCGCTTCGCGCTGGCGCGCGCGGCGAGCAGGGCCATCGTCGTCTTCGCGCGCTTCGCCCACTTCTCGAGGGCGGGCGTGACCTTCGCCATGCTGCGCGCGAAGCCGCTCTTCAGCTTCTTCGACTCCTCGTCCTGCCCATCGTCGGCCAGGGCGGAGGCCTTCGCGATCATGCCGCGCGACCCGATCTCCTCGTGGTGAGAGGCTTCGATCTCGTGCTGATGCGGAGCGTCGTTCATGTCGTCCATTTCGTCGTCCATCGAGTGAGGAACGAGCGACCCGTCTCGCCCGGTTGAATGCTCTGCTTCCATGCGATCCATGTCGGCGCACTCGGAGGCATGAGCCTCCTCGTCGTCGTAGCGGAGCGTGACCACGAGCTGCGGGATCCGCGTGTTGGGCTCGACCTCGACCTCGACGCGGTCGATGAGAGCGGGGCGACGGTTACCGCTCGTCGCGTCCTCGAGGTCGAGCTGCTTGCCGACCTGGAGAAAGCCTAGCTCGCTGAAGGCCGTGACGATTGCGCCCTGCGAGTCCCGCACGCGAGCGCGCATCGGCGAGGCGAGGCCGTCGATGTGCAGCCGGACCTTGCGGCCCTGCGGAGGGTGGATGGCCATGCCGTCCTCGACCATTCCGACGATGCGCTGGAGAGACACGGTGCTCGCCGAGTCGAGGTTCGTGAACCTGATCCCGAACTCCCCACCGTTGCCCATGTCGTCCTTCCAGAGGACTTCACCGGCGGCGACGACGACCATTCCCTGGCCGGCGTCGAAGCGACACGTTACGGGCTGCCCCACTTCGGGCAGGTACGCCGTGCGCAGGTGCATGCCCTCTTCCGAGAGGTTGACGGCCTGCGCCTCGAACGAGGGGCCGAGCGCGCCGCCGACCTCGACCATTCCATCGAACGGGATCCGTGATGCGTTGGGCGCGCGGCGATCGGTTGCGTTGCTCATGAATTTCTCCTCCGAACCTCCGTTGGTCCTAAGGAAGAGCGCGATGTCGGGCCAAGTTTTTGCACCGCGACGTGCATGCAATCTGCACCATTTCGCGAGTGGCGCGCGGCCTCCGCAGCGCTTTCAGGCCGGAGGCAGCAGCGCGAGCAGGTGCCGGCGGAGACCGTCCGGGCTCGCCGTCGCGCGCTGCTGAATCAGCGCCTGCGCGTTGGGCACACCGAGGACGAGAAGGGATTGCGCGAGCGCGAGCACGAGATCGCCGCCGGCGCCCGGGGGAGGCACCGACCACCGCGCCGTGCGTGCAGGCGCAAAGGCACGCGCCACGATCGCCCCGGCCGCGGCACGGGCGTCAGGCAATGCCTCGCTGAGCGCGATCACCGCCGCAAGACGCGCATCGTCCATCATCGCGGCGCTTCCGGTGAGGATCGCCTCGAGCTTCGTGGCCGCGTGCGTATCGATCGAACGAAGCGCGCGCAGGCCAGTGATGGCCGTGATGACGATGACCGGCGCGACGTGGCCGAGCGCACCGAAGAGAAGCGGACGAGCTCGCTCACCCCAGAGGCCTGCCAACGCGAAGAGCGCCGTCGCGGACGTCTCGGGATTGGGGCTGCGGAGAAACTCCGCGACCACGCTGCCGGTACCGTCGCTCGGACCCGAAGGCAGTGCGCGGATGAGGTCCTCGACGAGCGATCCCTCGAGCTCGCCGCGGTCGACGCAACCGCGTAGCGCGCCCGTGAGCGGCGCGAGCGACGCCGGACCGATCGCCCGCATGATCTTCACGAAGCAGACGCGCGCCACCGGCGACGCATGCTTCGCGCGACCTTCGAGGAGAGCCTGCGCGCCTGCGAGTTGCGGTTCGACGAGGACATGCAGGAGGTCCACCGTCGGATTTTCGCTGCCCGACAACGCCTTGGTGACGAGGGGCTGGAGTCGGGCGGGATCACGCAGCAAGCGAAGGGCGGCACCGGCGGCGATGGCGCGCGGGCCGACCGCCCCCTCTGCCTTGATGATGCCGCGAAGCGCCCGAACGAGGATGGATAGGGTCGACGCGTCCGCCGATTTCATGAGCTTGCGGATGACGGGGTCGAGGAGCTGGAGGTCAGCCTCGAACTTCACGATGTCCTGCATCGCCTCGAGCTGCGCGAGCCACAGACCAGGGTCGCGTGCGAGCGTCTCGCCGAGATCGGCGACCTCGTTGAGCTGGTTCTGGTGCTCGAAGAGGAACGACGTCATGCCCTCGGACTGGAGCTCGAGCCAGCTCTCGCGACCGGGGTCCTTGCCGGCCGGGGGGCGAGGCAGAGCCTCGGACGACGTCGGGCTCTCCAGCTCGAGCCACGCGCGAGACTCCGGCGCCGACTCCATCGAGACGGCGACCGGCGCGAGCAGCTCGCGAAGCTCCGTGCGGAGGTGGCGCATCGATTGTTGGCGCTCGCCGGGATCCTTCGCGATCGCCTTCATGATGATGCTCTCGAGGAGCGGATCGATGTCGGGCATGAAGGACGACGGCGGGGTCGGCGCGTCCGTCACCTGCCTCCGCGCCGTGATGCCGGGGTCCTCCCCGGTGAACGGCAGCTTCCCGGTCGCGAGCTCGTACATGAGCATGCCGAGAGCGTAGACGTCGCTCCGGGCATCGAGCACGAAGCCCTGGCACTGCTCGGGGGACATGTACTCCGGAGTCCCGGCGACGCGACTGCTCTGCGTGTTGCCCGTCCACGCGAGCGCCACGCCGAAGTCGCAAACCTTGGGGATCTCGGTCGGCGTCTCGTCGTCGTCGAGACCCGAGCACATGAGAATGTTCGACGGCTTGATGTCGCGATGGATGATCCCGTGACGGTGCACGTGACCGAGCCCGGCGCAGATGCTCGAGATGATCCGGACGGCGCGCTCGAGAGGCAGCGCGCCCTCCTGGTCGAGGACGGTCTGGAGATCCGTGCCGTCCAGGAACTCCATGACGAGGTAGAGCAGGCCGTCCGACTCCTGCCCGAAGTCGAGGATCCGCGTGACGTTCGGGTGGTCGATCTTGCTCATCGTGAGCGCCTCCGCGTGGAAGCGCTTCGAGAACTCGGCGTCGGCCTGGAAGGTGGTGTGGAGGACCTTGATCGCGACCTCCTTGTCGAGATCGCGATGGCGGCCGCGGTAGACCGCACCCATGCCGCCGCTCCCGACGCGCGCCTCGAGGCTGTACTTTCCGCCCGCCAGCACCCTCCCGATGTAAGGGTCGGGCTTGTCCGCGACATGCGCGGCTACAGGCTGCTCGAGGTCTCGTGTGTGCCTCGCGGAGAGCGTCGGCGACGTCCCTCGCTTCGCCGGCGGCTGGGCGAGGCTCGCCGGGGGCGTCTCGACGGCCGGCGCCCGAGCGGCGCTCTCGTGCTGCGCGTCCTCCGTTGACGTCTCGTACGGCGCGAGCTTCAGGGGAAAGCCGCGATCCGTCGGCGGACCGACCGGCTCCGCCAGGAACATCACCGCCTTCGACGCGCCGGGGGCGTAGCACTCGAGAATGTGTGTCCGCCGGTCGACGGGACCGGCGAGCAGAGGAACGAAGACCGCGCCGCGGCGCCCCGCGATCTTGTGAAGGCGCGCGATGTGGCGCTCCTCGCTGAGATCCGCGACGAGGATGGGGTGCAGCTCGTTGTGGGTATCGATCTTCATCCGCCGGAGTCCGCACTCCCCCTGGAGTCAGTCTACAGCCCACCTGTCCCGGTAGACACAGCGATGCCGCGCCACGGGTGCGGCGTCATGTCTACAGCGGGATATTTGCGTGTTTTTTGGGCGGATTCACGTCCCGCTTGTCCTTGAGCATCTCGAGCGCACGGTGGAGCCGCGCGCGGAGCGTTCGCGGGTAGATGACCTCGTCGATGAAGCCGAGCTCGGCCGCCTTGTAAGGATTTGCGAAGCGCTCGCGGTAGTCGGCGATGAACGCGGCGCGCGTGGCGACGGGGTCGGCTGCCTTCGCGATCTCGTTCTTGTGGATGATGTTGACCGCACCGTCGGGCCCCATGACTGCGATCTCGGCGGTCGGGAACGCGAGGTTCACGTCGGCGCGGATGTGTTTGGACGCCATGACGTCGTACGCGCCGCCGTACGCCTTGCGCAGGATGACCGTGACCTTCGGTACCGTCGCCTCGGCGAAGGCGAAGAGCAGCTTCGCGCCGTGCTTGATGATGCCGCCGTACTCCTGGTCGGTACCCGGGAGAAAGCCCGGGACGTCGACGAACGTGACGAGCGGGATGTTGAAGCAATCGCAGAAGCGAACGAAGCGCGCGGCCTTCATCGAGGCATCGATGTCGAGGACGCCCGCGAGCACCTGCGGCTGATTCGCGACCACGCCGACCGCACGCCCGCCGATGCGCGCGAAGCCGACGACGATGTTGGCGGCGAAGAGCTCGGCGATCTCGAAGAGGTGCTCGTCGTCGACGACGGCGCGGATCACGTCCTTCACGTCGTAGGGCCGGTTCGACTCGATCGGGATCATCGTGTCGAGCGCGGGGACCTCGCGGAGCGGCGGATCCTGCGTCGGCTTGAACGGCGGGTCCTCGTGGTTGTTCGAGGGCATGAACGAGAGCATCTCGCGGAGCTGCGCGATGCACGTGCGGTCGTCGGGCGCGGTCAGGTGACAGACGCCGCTCTTCGACGCATGCGTATTGGCGCCACCGAGGTCTTCCTTCGTGACCTCCTCGTGGGTCACCGTCTTGATGACCTCGGGACCGGTGATGAACATGTAGCTCGTGCCCTCGACCATCAGGATGAAATCCGTGATGGCAGGCGAGTACACGGCACCGCCGGCGCACGGGCCCATGATGGCGCTCAGCTGCGGGACGACGCCGCTCGCGAGCGTGTTGCGGAGGAAGATGTCGGCGTACCCCGCGAGAGACTCGACGCCTTCCTGGATGCGGGCTCCGCCCGAGTCGTTGAGGCCAATCACGGGCGCGCCGACCTTCATCGCGAGGTCCATCACCTTGCAGATCTTCTGCGCGTACGCGCCGGAGAGCGACCCGCCGAAGACCGTGAAGTCCTGCGCGAAGACGAAGACCTTGCGACCGTCGACGAGGCCGTACCCCGTGATGACGCCGTCGCCGAGGTACTTCTGCTGCTCCATGCCGAACTCGGTGCAGCGATGCGTGACGAAGCGGTCCATCTCCACGAACGAACCGGGATCGAGGAGGAGGTCGACGCGCTCACGGGCCGTCAGCTTGCCTGACTCGTGCTGCTTCTTGATGCGGTCCTCGCCGCCCCCCAGCAGCGCCTTCGCGTTCAGGTCGTCGAGGCGCTTCATGTGCGCAGGCGGAGCCGACGAGTTGGCCGAGGGGGAAGCCGGAGCGGGCGGAGCGGAGCGGGGGACGGTCATCGCGAGCCCGTTATAGGCTTCCTCCGGCCGGGCTGTCACCCGATCGAGCGACGGGCCGCCCACCTGCGACTCCCCGATCAGACCACCGTCTGGGGGACAGCGGTCGGTCTGGCTTCTCGACGTTCGGCCTTCTATCCTCGAACGAGGCCATGAGTTCCTCCACGCTGCCGAGTCCCTACCCGCTCCCGGGGGAGATCATCGGCGACTCGTGGCGCATCGAGAAGATGATGGGCGAGGGCGGAATGGGCGCCGTCGCACGCGCGTGGGATCTCATCCTCCACACGCCCGTCGCCATCAAGTTCATGAACCCCCAGTTCCTCACCTTCCCCGGTGCCGAGGAGCGGTTCATCAACGAGGGCAAGGCGTCTGCGCTCATCAAGAGCGACCACGTCGTGCCCGTGATGAAGGCGGGAAAGACCGCGACGGGCACGCCGTACCTCGTGATGGAGTGTCTCGAGGGCCTCGACCTCGCGGACCTCATCGCCCGCGACGGGCCGAGCGGGCTGCCGGTCGAGCGCGCCGTGCACTTCACGGTGCAGGTCCTCCGCGCGCTCCAGGCAGCCCATGCGATCGGCATCATCCATCGCGACATGAAGCCGTCGAACTGCTTCGCCGTGAACAAGGACGGCGAGGAGGACTTCGTGAAGATCCTCGACTTCGGGATCAGCAAGATCAAGCAGGCCGGCAGCGCCTCGCTGACGCAGACGAACTCGGCGCTCGGAACGCCGCTCTACATGTCGCCGGAGCAGGCCCGCAGCCCTCGCGACGTCGACGCGCGCTCGGACCTCTACTCCGTGGGCGTCATCCTCTACGAGCTGCTCACCGGCCATACGCCGTTCTTCTCGGAGAGCGGCGAGTTCACCGAGATCCTCTTCAAGCTCTTCACGGCGGAGCCGCCCCCTGTCCAGTCGACCCGGCCCGACCTCCCCGACGCGCTCGCCGCCGCCGTGCACAAGGCGCTCTCGCGCGAGGTCGACAATCGCTTCTCGAGCGCACTCGAGATGGCGGAGGCTCTCGCGCCGTTCGCGAGCGAGCGCTCGCGCCACGTGCTGACGCGGATGCGCATGTTCAAGGCGCCCATCAAGGCGTCGATGGCGCCGCCCGAGGACCTCCCGCGGTCGATGGAGGCGTTCTCGCAGCTGCAGCGCCCGCCCACGGACGCCATGGCGAACCGTCCGACGACGGACGTGATGAAGGGCCCGCCCGTCACGGAGATGATGCCGCGCGGATACGGCGGCGCTGTGGGCGTCCCCGCGCCGCGGTTCGTCCCGATCGACGCGTCGGCCAGCGCGTCCGAGGGTCGGCTGGCCGCCGTGCCCCAGGCCGTCGAGAACCGCGCGCGCCCCGAGGACGCCGGAGCACGCACCCAGTTCGACAGCAACCCGGGCCTGTCGCTCGCGCCGCCGCCGCCTCTCGCGCGCCCCGTCGTCGTCGGCGCACAGACGGACCTCAACACCGCTCGCGACACCTCGGTGATGGCGCTGCGCGACGCAACCGCCCCGAAGCCGCGATCACCCTTGATTTACGGCCTTCCGTTGGTCGCTCTCCTGGCGATCGGCGGCGTCCTCGGGGTGGTGAGCCTGAAGGGCAAGGGCGCCATCAAGGACACCTCCGGCTCGCAGCCTCCTCCTTCGGGCATCGTCGCGGTCCCCACGGAGACGCCGGTGACGAACACCACGCCGCCGCCGTCGGCGACGCCGAGCGCCGAGACGTCCGCGAAGCTCGCCGTCGTGCCGAGCGCGTCCGCGTCCGTCGTGCGGACCGGGACGCGCCCGCGGCCGACGGTCACGACGGTGAAGACACCGTCGCTCGCCGAAAGCGCGCTCCACCATGGCATCATCGAGTAGCCCACGTTTACCGTCGCGTAGCAGAGAGACTCGAGAGACCCCAAAGTGACCACGACCTTCGCATCCTCCAAGAAATGCCTGGCCATTGTCGTCGCGACCACGCTGGTCGCGCCGACGTTCTTCGCGACCTTCGAGAGCTCCGCGATCGCGCAGCCCGCGAAGAAGAAGCCACTTCGCGACCAGCTTCCGCCCGACGCGCAGAAGCAGTGGGACAGCGCGCTCGCCCTCTACAAGGCTGGCCAGTGGGACGGGGCGCGAACGAGCTTCTACGCCGCGTGGGAGGCGTCGAAGAACCCGCGCGTCCTCTTCAACGTCGCCATCTGCGAGAAGAACCTCGGACGCTACGCGCGCGCCATCGAGAACTTCAAGAAGGAGCTCGCCGACGGCAAGGGACAGCTCGCGCCCGACGAGGAAGCCGACGTCAAGGCGCAGATCACCGGGCTCGAGCAGTTCGTCGCGCAGCTGACGATCGACGTCAACGAGCCGGGCGCGGACATCTACGTCGACGAGTCCAAGGTCGGCACGTCCCCGCTGCCCGGGCCCATCGCGGTGCAGCTCGGCGAGCGACATGTCCGCGCCATCAAGGCCGGTTTCAGCGAAGGGCGCGAGACGATCGAGCTGAAGGGTGGCTCGTCCGGTCGCGTGACGGTCAAGCTCGCCCCCGCCGTGAAGACCACGCTGGTGAACGTCGCCGTGGTCGGCCCCTCCAACGCGGTCGTGAAGGTCGACGGCAAGGAGGTCGGTCAGGCTCCCTACAAGGGGCAGGTCGGCGTTTCGGCCGAGCCGCACCAGTTCTCCGCGGAGGCTCCTGGCTACGTCACCGCAACGCAGAGCGCGCTCGTCCGTGAGGGCGAGCCCCTGAACCTGACGCTGCAACTCGCGCAGGACCAGCAGAAGGGCAAGCTCGTCGTGCTCGCGAAGCCCGAGGGCTCGACGATCGAGATCGACGGAAAGACCGTCGGCGCCTCGCGCTGGGAGGGCCCGGTCGACGTCGGCTCGCACCAGATCGTCGTGCGCAAGCAGGGCCACTACACGTGGAGCTACGACGTCGACGTGCCGAGGGGCGGAGAACGCTCCGTCTCGGCGTCGCTCAACGAGGATCGCAACGCGAGCTTCGTGCCCTGGCTCATCGGGACGATCGTCGTGGTGGGCGCCAGCACGGCCGCCATCTACTTCATCACCCGGCCGAAGGACGAGGAGCCCGTGAAGGGCTCGCTGCCGCCCTTCACCGTCGGTACTCCGTCCGTTCGCTTCTGATACTTGTATCTTACACACTTCGTCGTTTGGAGGCCTTTTCATGCCTGATCGCCGCTCGTCCACTCGTAGCGTCCTGACACTCGGGGCCGCCGCCGCCACCGCGCTGGTGTGGTCCGGTTGCGACGCCAAGAAGCAGACCGAGTACATCGCGGGCGTGTCGACGCAGGTGCAGGTCCCTCGCGACCTGAAGTCGATCCGCATCGACGTGAGCGTCGGCGGCGTCGTTCAGTTCTGCCGCGGCTACAAGGCGTACGACGGCAAGGTGCTCCTCCCGAAGAGCCTCGGCGAGCTCCCGTCGCAGGGTAGCCCGGGACCCGATCCGATCACGGTGACGGTGACCGGCTTGACCGAGGATTTCTCGGAGTCGAACGGCAACCCCGTCTTCGACAACTGCACCAGCGTGGCGGCGGCTGTCGGCGCGGATCGCCAGAAGAACACTCGCATCCTCCGGCGTAGCCGGCAGCCCTACGTGGCCGACAACGTCCTCTTCCTGCCCATGCCGCTGAAGTACTCCTGCTTCGACGTCCCGGACTGCAAGGACGAGGCGCTCACGTGCAAGGGCGGCCGCTGCGTCAGCGCGACGACCGACGAGAAGAAGCTCCCGAAGTACACCGATGAGCTGATCAACGGTACCGGCGCGACGTGCTTCAACGCGGCCCAGTGCTTCGCGGCGGCAGCGCCGGCGGTCGTCGTCAACGCCGACGACTGCACGTACGCGCTGCCGAACTCGCCGCCGAGCTCACCTGCGCAGATCGAGGGCGCTCCGCCGAACCCGTTTCCGAAGAGCGGTGACGGCGTGAACGTCGAGCTCACGTACGACGGAGGTCTCAGCCGCGAGATCCTCGACAAGGAAGACCTCGAGGGCTTCACGATCCCCGATCCGAGCGGCAAGCCGCAGCAGTTCCGCCTTCCGCCCGGCCTCTGCGACCTGGTGAAGGGCGAGAGCTCGGACACCAGCCCAGGCGCGCCCATCCCCGCGGGCCAGCCGACCAAGCATCGCATCACCGCGATTCGCGTCAGCGGGACCTGCCAGGCGAAGTCGCCGCTCAAGCCGCTTTGCGCGGACGATCAGCTCGTCTCGATGGGCCTCGATCCGAGCGGCGTCTCCTCGAACGGGTCGGTGCCGAACGGATGCGTGGCTTCCGAGCTCAGGCCGCCGCGAGCGGTGCTCGAGGTCCTCGCGGACGACTCGCAGAACAGTCAGCTCTTCTACAAGGCTGCTCTTCAGGCCACGGTAGGCCTCTCGCTCGCAGACCCTGCCTTCCAGAAGACGGAGCTCGGCCTCAGCTTCTTCCCGGGCCCGGGCACAGGCACGTGCGCGACGCCGAACAGCTTCCCGGAGGCGGTTCCGCCGAAGCTCGCGCGACTCGCGAAGGGCGACGTCGTTGCGCAGTTCAAGCTTCGATCGCCCAACGAGAGCACGATGCCTGCCACCCCCGCCGCCGTGCCGCTGCAGAGCCAGGATGCGCCCGTGATCCTCGACGGTGCCCTCCGCGATGCCTACACACGACTCGGAGGCGACACCTTCAAGGACTACTACCGCCGAGCCGTGTTCGTGATCGGCAACCGCGGCTTCGAGGAGGCCTCCTGCGGCGGCGACAATCCGCATGTGCGCGCGAACGCCGCGGCCTCGCAGGCAAACAAGATCCAGACGTACGTTCTCATGCTCGCGCGCGACACCCCGCTCGGAGACAATGCCGTGATCCCGCCGGGCGCGAACGAGCTGGCCTCGAACGGCGGCACCGTGCACGTCTACGACGCACGCGAGAGCAAGAGCGCCGCCCAGGACGCGTTCCAGACGGTCGTGAACGATCTCGCGACGTGCGTCTACGACGTGAGCCCGCCGCAGAGCCGTCCGGATGCGGACAGCACGCTGAGCTACACGGATCCGATCAACCCCGCGGCAAAGACGCTCAAGCTCGCCTTCAACGGCGCGTGCACCACCGAGCAGGTCGACGGCGAGGGCTTCGGCCTCGACGCGACCAACCCGAACCGCGTGTTCCTCTGCAAGGCCTCGTGCGAGGCCTACCGGAACGTCCTCCGAACAGCCTCGCTCTACGCCGCGCAGAACGGTCAGTCACCGATCGCCGTCCCGGTCTTCAGTCACCTCAAGGGATGCCCGGTCAGCGCCGGCGGCGGCGCCGGCAGCCCCAAGTGAATCAGGGCCCGAACATCATTCCGATGAACGGGCCCATGAAGACCTGCGTGCCCGTCGCGAGCTCGTAGGAGGGCGTATTGACGGCGCTCGCCGGGGCCGCGGGCCCGTTGGAGAAGCCGTGGAGCTTC
Organism: Myxococcales bacterium; assembly: GCA_025351875.1. Classification (GTDB taxonomy): domain Bacteria; phylum Myxococcota_A; class Polyangia; order Polyangiales; family Polyangiaceae; genus Labilithrix. The sequence goes on from JANXVA010000411.1 coordinate 40,393, forward strand.
TCCATCGGCGTCTTCGGGATCTGGTCGAACGAGCGCGGGCTCTCGACGAGCAACGAGAAGCCGAGCGCGAGCGCCGTGTGCGGACCGATCCGGTACTGAAGGCTCGGCTCGAGCGAGAGGATGGGAGAGAGATAACTCTGCGCGTCCGGCACGAGCTTGTCGGTCGCGCCGTCGGAGTCGCGCGTCGCATCGCGCGTGAGGACCAGCGAGCGATACGAGAGACCGACGCCGCCGGCGACGCTGAAGCGGAGTTTGTCGCTCTGGAACGTGAGGCGAATCCGCGCGATTCCGAAGCCGCCTATGCGCCGGACCGTGAAGTCCTCGGTGCGCGCGGGGTCGTCGCCGAAGCCGGGATCGGTCGAGGAAGCGACCCACTTTTGCGACGGCTTGGTCTGGTCGTATTGGGCGCCGAGGAAGAGCTCCACGCCGACGGGGTCCCAGTGGTAGCCGAGGAAGCCGGTGACGCCGCCGCCGAGCCCGCCGCTCTCTCCGCTGCAGCTCGCGAGCTCAGGGGGGTGGCGCGCGTCCTCGCAGTTCTTCTGCATCGAGCTGTTCATCCCGCCGGGCAGGAACGTCATGAGCAGCCCGAAGCCGCCGTAGATGCCCTCGAGAGGCCTATTTTCCTGCTGGACGGGCCCGGTGTCGATCTTCGAGGAGAGCTTGAGCGTGATGGTCCGCGCGAGCGTCTCCTTCTCCTTGACGTCGATCGTCTCCTCGAACGGGTCGTAGCCCTCGCGTGTGATGCGGAGGCTGTGAGCGCCGGACGGAACGTCCGAGGTGAACGTCCCTTCCCCGACGAGCTTGTCGTCGAGGTAGATGAGTCCCTTGCCGTCGCTCGTACCGACCTTGAGCGTCGCGTAGCTCGCAGAAGCGACGAGCTCGACGTCGCGGGTCTTGCCGCGTTCGACGGTGACCTTCTCGGGCACCGCGGTCATCGGACCGCTTCGACCGCTCACCTCGTGCGGGCCGGCGTCGACGTCGCCGGCCCACGGGGCCTCGCCCATGTCGATGCCGTCGACGAAGACGCGAATCGGTTTGCCCGCCTTCTCGCGGACCGAGAGGCGTCCCTTGGTCGTCTGCGCTTCGAGCAACACCCGCACGGTGGCGGTCGTACCCGCGGCGACGTTCGGCGCCTGATCGAACGGGATGAACCCGTCCTTGGTGACACGGATTCGATGCGGACCGACCGCAAGGCGCAGCGGTGTTGCGAGCGGCGTCGTTCCCGACGGCTTGTCGTCGACGGCGATCTGCGCGCCGCTCTCGGCGACGTCGAGCGCGAGGAGACCGGTCTTGGCCTCGAGCTCCTTGAGGCGGGCCTCCGCGCCTCGCTTCTTCCCGGCGTTGGTCGCTCCGTACGTCTTCAGCCAGGACTCGTAGGCCACGTAGGCCTCGGCGTCGTGCTTCTGCTGGTACTGCGCGTTCGCGAGGCCGTCGAGCGCATCGCTGCTCGGCGTCGCTGCGTTGGCCGACTGGTACTCGGACTGAGCTTTCGCCCAGTCCTTGGCGCGCGCGGCCTTCTCGCCGTTCGCGAGGCTGGTCTTCGCGTCGGGCGCTTGCGCGAAGGCAAGCGAGGGCAGAAGCGTCGACTGCATCGCGAGCATCGCCGCAGCGAGGACGACTCGCCTGCGAGTGTTGGATCCCATCGCGACCAGACTATAGGAAAGGCCTGAACGCTGTCAGCGGGAGCGAGCGGGCAAGCCTACGAAATGGGCGGATCGACGTAGGTGACGTCCTCGCCTCGGAACGTGCGAAGCGTGGTCGTGCCCTCGCCGCGCCCGACGACGTAGTCTGGAAGCAGAGGGACCTTCCCCTTGCCTCCCGGGGTATCGCAAATGAGCTTCGGCAGCGCGATTCCGGTGAGGCGGCCCTGGAGCCGCTCGAGGATCGCGACCCCCTTCGCGAGCGGGGTGCGTAGGTGGCCCGTCCCCAGGACAGGATCGGCCTGGAGCAGGTAGTACGGACGCACCCGGGCGCGGACGAGCCCACGAAAGAGCGCCTCGAGGACGTCCGGGTCGTCGTTGATGCCGGCGAGGAGGACCGTCTGGTTCATCACCGGGAAACCGCCGTCCGCGAGGCGCGTGCACGCTGCGATCGACTCGGGGGTGAGCTCCTTCGGGTGATTGAAGTGCGTCATCACCCAGACGGGGTGGTGCTTGCGGAGCGCGCGAACGAGCTCCGTGGTGATTCGCATCGGGAGGGTCACCGGGACGCGCGTGGCCAGGCGGATCGTCTCGACCGACGGGATGGCGCGGATTCGCCCGAGGAGCCGATCGAGGCGCTCGGTCGCCATGGCGAGCGGGTCTCCGCCGCTGACGATGATGTCGCGGATCTCAGGGTGCGCGGCGATCCACGCGAACGCGGGCTCGAGGCGCTCGATCGAGACCGGCCCGCCGCCGTCACCGACGATGCGCGAGCGCGTGCAGAACCGGCAGTACACAGCGCAGCGATCGGTCGCGAGGAGCAGGACGCGGTCCGGATAGCGACGCACGAGGTGCGGGGCGACCTCGTGGTCGACCTCTCCGAGCGGGTCGACGAGGTCGCCCGGAACCTCCTTCGCCTCGTCGATGCGCGGGACGCACTGCTGCCGAACGGGGCACGTTGCGTCGTGGCGATCGCAGAGCGAGAGGTAGTAGGGGGTGATCGCGATCGGCAGCCCCTCGCGCTCGGCACGACGCGCCCCTTCGAGCTCCTCGGGTGTCAGCTCGAGCGCGCGCGCGAGCTGCTCGACGGAGCGCACGCTCCCGCGCAGCTGCTCCTGCCACGTGCGCGACCGAGAGACAGGCGCTCGTGGGGGCCGAGCCGCTTTCGGCTGTGTCACGAGGCGGCGCTCACGCAGCTCACGGACGAGAGAGGACGGCGAGACGAGCGCAGCCATTCGCGCTTCAGTGGCCGGCGTCGGCGTCGGCGGGCCGAGGCGACGCGGGGCCGCCGCCATCGCCCATGTCGACCTTCACGGTCGCAAGCGCTTGCTCGTCGATCTCGACCTTCACCGACTTGCGCAGCTCGGTGATGAGCTCGTCCTCCTTCGCGCGGAGCTTGTCTTGCGCGAGCTTCACGCGGATCGACCGCTCGGCCTCCGCGTACGTGCGCTCGTGCGGGGGGAGCTTCTGGGTCAGGCGGACGACGAAGAACTTCCCCTTGGAGCCGACGACGCGGTCGGCGACGTGACCGACCTCGGCGACTTCGAAGGCGACGACACGGACCTCCTCGGGGACGCGCGAGTTCTCACCGCGCGAATCGCCCGGGGGCGAAACGATGCCGATGTCACCGGCGAGGTCGACGGGCACGTTGGCGCGCGCCTGCGGGTCGAGCGACTTCGAGCGGACGAGCTCGCCCCACTGCGCCGTATCCTCGATCTTCTTCGCCGCCGCGAGGACCTCGCGAGCCGTGGCCTCGTCGCGAACGAGGATCACGGAGACGCGGCGGCGCTCGGGATCCTTGTATTCTGCACGGTGTGCCTCGAACCAGGCGCGCACCTCGGGCTCGGGGACATCCGCGGGCGTCGGGGCGTTCTTGCGCGCCTCGGCGAGCATCGAGTCACGGAGGATCGCGCGCATCTCCTGCTGGGCGAGGGGGTCCTTGTCGTAGCCCTTCGCGGTTGCCTCGTTCGCCAGCAGCTGCACGGTGATCATCTCGTCGAGCAGCTCTTTGCGTCGCTCGACGGACTGGTACCGGAGGCGGTCGAACTGGTCCATGTGCTCGAGCGCCGCGGCGTAGTCGCCGAGGGTGATCGTGTCGTTGCCGACCTTGGCGAGCGTCTGCTTCGATTGTTCGGGGGAGAGAGAGCTCGGCTGCGCGTGGCCGGAGTCGGCGACGTCCGAGGTCCCGCCGCTCTCGCACGACTTGCAGCCGCTCGCCCCGAGCCCGAGCAGCGCGGCGAAGCCGGTCATGACGACGGCCGCAGTCTTGAAAAGATTGATTCGCCCTGCGTTCACGGCCACGGAACCTATCACCGCATGCCCTCCCTTGCACGCCCCCCGCCCCGCGACTAAGGACGCGTCCATTATGCGAGACGCGCGCCCCGGCGGCTCGGGACCACTCTCTGGTCCCCGACTCGACACGATCGCCCCGCCCCCGCGGGACCCCAAGCTCCGCTATCGGCGGATCATCCTCAAGCTCAGCGGCGAAGCCCTGTGCGGTGCGCAGGGCTTCGGCATCGAGCCGGCCGTGATGAAGACCACCGCCGAGGAGCTCGCCGACGTCTACGCCGCAGGCGTGCAGGTCGGCATCGTCGTCGGCGGTGGCAACATCTTCCGCGGGCTCAAGGGCGCCAGCGCCGGCATGGATCGCGCGCAGAGCGACTACATGGGCATGCTCGCGACCGTCATGAACTCGCTCGCGCTCCAGGACGCGCTCGAGAAGTGCGAGGTGCCGACGCGCGTGCAGACGGCCCTCGAGATTCGCTCCATCGCCGAGCCGTACATCCGGCGCCGCGCGATCCGTCACTTCGAGAAGGGGCGCTTCGTCATCTTCGCGGCGGGCACGGGCAATCCGTACTTCTCCACCGACACGGCGGCCGCGCTCCGCGCGATGGAAGTCCACGCCGACGCCCTCTTCAAGGCGACGAAGGTGCAGGGGATCTACGACAAGGACCCCGTCAAGTTCGCCGACGCGACCATGTACAAGAACATGACGTTCGACCGCTTCATCAACGACCGCATCGGCGTGATGGATTCGACCGCGGCCACGCTCTGCCGCGACAACAACATGCCGATCCGCGTCTTCAAGCTCACGGAGCCCGGCAACATCAAGCGCGTCGTGCTCGGAGAGCAGATCGGCACGATCGTCGAGGGCTGAGCGGGAGCCCGCCGCGAGAGCGGGCTCAGGCGGGGCGGCGGAAGGCGCCACGCGCCGCGTGCGTCGGCATCTCCCACTCGGGCTGGAACGACGCAGGAGCTTGCGCGCGGGCCCGAGCCTGGGCGCGCACTGCACGCTGACGGCGGAGCGTCGTCCGAGCGTTCAGGAGATCGTGCTGGAGCTCCGCGGCGGCGAAGTAGCGCGCGCGCGGGTCGCGTTCGACGGCGCGCGCGACGATGCGGTCGAGCACCAGGGGAACGTCGGGGCGCAGCGCCCGAACCGAGGGCAACTGGCGCGCGAGCACCGAGACGAGGACGGCTCGCGCGTCCGCACCCGAGAACGCGCGCGTGCCCGTGAGCATCTCGTAGAGGATGACGCCGACCGCGTAGAGGTCGATGCGCAGGTCGAAGTCGCGGAGGCCCGAAGCCTGCTCCGGCGCCATGTACTCGGGCGTCCCGACGACGGTGCCGGCGCGCGTGAGCGTGTGGTCATCCCTCCGCTGGGTCGCCTTGCGACGGCACATCCCGAAGTCGAGGAGCTTCACGAGCGGAAGCGAGCCCGTGCGCGCGCGAACGATGAAGACGTTCTCCGGCTTCATGTCCCGATGGACGATGCCGAGCGCGTGCGCCGCCTCGAGCCCCGAGAGCATCTGCACCGCGAGCTCGATGGCCTCGTCGGGATCGAGCCGGCCCATGCGGGTCATGTAGGTCCGGAGGGTCTCGCCGTAGAGTCGCTCCATCACGAGGAAGGGGCTCCCGTCCTCGAGCGTACCGGCGTCGGTGACCGCACACACATTGGGGTGGTGGATCGCGCCGGCCACCCTGGCCTCGCGTTCGAACCGGGCGGCGGCGGCCCGGTCCATCGAGCCGGAGGAGAGGATCTTGAGGGCGATGAGCTGTCCGTGATCCAGGTCGATCGCCTCGTAGACCGCTCCGCAACCGCCGCGGGCGATCTCGCCAACGACCTCGTAACGGTTCGCGACGATGATCGGCCGATGTGCGACCGCCTCGGAACGAGCGTGAGCTCCACTGCGCATGGGGAGCCTTGGTGCAACCCGCATACCGTCCGCCGAGCGCGGATCCTCGGTGGGGCCGCGGCCGCTCAGTCGCTCAGGCGACGCCCGACCCGTTGGCGTCGAGGGCGGTCTTGATGAGCGTGGCGACCTGGACCGCGCTCGACTCCTCGAGGGCGCCGAAGATCGCGCGGGCATCGAGGATGGGCACCGACACGCTCGCGCATGCCTCCTCGAGCGACTGCAGTGCCGCCTCGTCGAGCCGCACGAGGATTGCGGCGCCGGCGAGCGCCAGCGGCCAGAGCGGCGCGTACACGGGCACGAGGGGCAGGGCGACGATGTCCAGCTCGACGCCGTCGCCGAGCCGGATCGTTGCGACGACGTAGGGCACGGGCACGGAGGGCGCTGGGTCGGGAGGAGGAAAGGCGTCGGACAGCGAGAGGACGGTGTGGCTGAAGACCGCGAGCTTCGAGGACGTCGCCGCAAACACGAGGCGCGCGGGGCCCGAAAAACCTGCGGACCTCGCACGCGCCGCAGCCGCGCGCAGGAGGTGGAGCTGATCCGGACCGCACAGCTGCACGCGCATCGAGCCGGCACCGAGCCGCTTCACGCGGCCGCGCGCGTCGAGACGGACGATCGACTCGAGGATCGCCGCGTCCGAGTGCGGGAGCTCGTCGAGGATGTCGTCGACCATCGCAGGCACGCGCAGGCGCGAGAGCACGTGCTGGTCGATCTCGGACGCTGCGTCGGAGGGCGGGCCGTCGACGGTGATGAGCGTGCTCGCGACGAGCTCGCCGGCCTCGGCGCGCAAGGCTGCCGCGCGATCCACGAGGACGCGCGCTTCTGTCACGAGCGCGCGGGTCGTCTCGTGAATGCGACGCATGATGGCGGGCGCCCCCGGCGCGAACGTCGCCGTGCCGTCGTGTTCGCCGAGCATTCGCGTGATCGCCTTCTTGCCCTCGAGACGGACGTAGACGGCATCGGCGATCTCACCCTCGACGAGGCGGAGCTCACCCGAGCCCTTCGGCGTGGTGACGGTGAGCGTCCCCGACCGCCGCTCCGTGGAGAGGACGACGAGGAGATCGGCGAGAGGCGCGTTCTCGAGGGTGTGCGCGGAGGGCGCCAGGCTCGCGCGGCTCGTCGCATCGCCGGCACGAGCGACGGAGAGCTGCTCGATGCGAAGGACCATCCTGTCGATGTCGTCGCGATGAACGCGGCTCTCGTTCCGAGCGCCCCCCTCCTCCTCGGGGGAATCGTGAACGACGAGCAGCGGAGGCACATGCGCGAGCTCGACGCTCAGGGCGTCGAGCACGCCCATCGCTCCGTCGCCGGGCTCGGCGACGGAGCGCGCAGCGAGGACGACGTCGTAACCGCCGCTTCGCGCGCGCTCGCAAGCCATCTGCGAGCCGTTGGCGAGCGACACGCGGATTCCGCGCTCGCGCAGCTTCGCGGCGAGCAGCGCGAGCGCGTCGACGTCCTGGTCGACGAGGAGAACGCGGCTACCCGGCATTGGGGCTCCCGGCGGCGGCGAGGCGGCGCGTGAGAATGTCCGCGAGCAAGGGATCCGCGCAGTGAACGCCGCGGAAGCGCTCCCCGATGACGCGCCCGCAGCACACCCATGCGCCGTGCTCGGCCTCGATGATGACCGCCTCGACGTTGGCGCAGCCAGGCGCCGCACGAACGTCGAGCACCCTGGGCACCGCCAGCTGCCGCGCCGCCGCGGCTACACCGAGGCCGGGTTGCAAGGTCGTGGTCACGGTGGTCTCGCCTCCACGAAGCGCCTCGCGGCACGCACGCGACACGAGCGCGAACAGCGCGGAGCCCGCAACATCGAGCGGATAGGGCGAGCGTGGACCGGCGTCGAGCATAGGTCGCGCGATGAGCGCGTCGACGACCTCGTCGAGCGTCATGGCCTCGAGCGCGAGCGTGTGGACCGGCGAGCGGCTGTCGTCGTAGGCACGCGCTCGCGCGGTCTTTATGAGGCGCTTGAGAGTCGAGCCATCGTGCGGGAATGTCGCCACGCCGACGGAGACTGGCGCGCCCTTGCTGCGAGGCTCCTGCGACCGACTCGACGTCGTCTTCGAGCGTGCACGTCGGTCGCCCGAGAGCCGGGCAAGGATCCGGCGGCGGCAGGAGTGAGCGCCGATCCCGGCAGTCTCGGGGAGGAAGACGAGCAGGTCGCCGTCCTCGGTGCCGCAGAGCGCGTCCGTGTTGCGGACGATGTCCGCGATCTCGAGGGTGGCCTCCTCGCGGCGGTTCGGGCGGTCCGGGCCAGGGAGGGTGATCGCGAGCACGCTGGCGCGGCGATCGTGACGAGATGCGAGCGTGAGCATCCGATCGGCGACCGTGCGGAAGTGCCTGGGTGGGAAGACGCGCACGCTCTCGTCCACCTGATCGTTGCGGTCGACGAGCGAGAGCATGGCCGCTGCGAGGTCGGCGACGCTCGCGATCTCGGCCTCGTTCTCGGGCGGCATGTGCTCGAGGACGAGGATGCCCAGCTCCCCCGATCCGGCGACGAGCGGTACGGCCCGCGCATGCCGTGCCTGGACGAGGTGCGAGAGATCCGCCGGCATCGTGGTCGCGGGCAGGTCGAGGGCGGTCCCGACGGCCGCGAGGCGAACACGCTCGGCGTCGGCATCTCCGAACGACGCGTAGAGCGCGACGCCCCGTGCACCGCTGATCTGCGAGACACCGTCGACGATCGCGCGCACCGCATCGGACTGCGCGGCTCCGCGCGCGAAGCGGACGAGGCGATCGTAGGTCTCGAGCTTCTTGCGCTCGCGCGTCAGCTTCAGCTCGAGGAGGTTCACCTGCGTGCCACGCACCGCCTCGGCCTTCACGTCGTCCAGGGCACGCGCGAGCGCATCTCCCGTCGGCGGCGACACGATGATTCCCTTGGCGCCGAGAGAGAGAGCCTCGCCGCCTCGGTCGAGATCTCGCGTCGACACGATCGCGTGCACCGCGACGTTCGGACATAGCGTCGGAAGGTGGTGGCAGAGCGCGAGCGCGGCGCCGCCGTCGCATGCGAGCTCGACGAAGGCCACGTCGACGGGATGCGCCGTGGCGCTGACGACGGCCTCGTCGATCGACTTCACATGCTCGAAGACGTCCCCCTCCTCGCGGACGACGTGCTCGACGGCGTGTGCGAGGTCGACGTCCTCCGAGACGACCATGACGCGAAGCGACGCTGCCGTCATCGGGCTACGCCCTCGCCCGGCGTGACCTTGCCGGAGAACACGTGCCTCGCCGGACCTCGCATGATCGCTCGACCGTCAGCCCGAATCGTGACCGAGAGCGGGCCACCTGGAAGGTTGACGGAGATCTCCTCACCCAACGCCACCAGGCCACGTGCGACGCCGACCGCGACGGTTGCGCACGCCCCCGTCCCGCACGCGTGCGTGACACCGACGCCGCGTTCCCAGACGACGAGGTCGACCGCGCCCTTGCGGAAGACGGCGAACTCGACGTTCGTTCCCGCCGGGAAGCTCGCGTGCGTGGCGATGCGCGGGCCGACGACGTCGACGAGCGCGCGGGCCGCAGCACGGGTCGTGATCGCATGCGGGTTGCCTGCGTCGGCGAGCGAGAGCTCCCAGACGTCGCTCGAGCCTTCCGCTCCGACGTCGAGCTTCACGTCGCCGGTGACGCGCACGACCCCCATGTCGACCGTGACGAGCCCGCGACCGAGGTGATCGTCGATGGTGCATGGGCGACGCCCCGCGCCAGTATCGAAGGTCACCTCGCCGGCCTCCTGGCCTCGCGCGCGCGCGAGATGGAGGACTGCGCACCGAAGGCCGTTACCGCACATCTCGGGCACGGACCCGTCGGCGTTGAGCACCTTCATCCGGGCCTGCGCGCCGGCCGACGTCGGAGGAAGAAGGAGGAGCACACCGTCGGCGCCCACGCCGAAGCGCCGATCGCAGAGCGAGCGAGCGAGCGACGGCGTGACGGCATCCTCGCGCTCGGCTTCGACGAGGACGAAGTCGTTACCGAGGCCCTCGTACTTGTGGAAGTCCAAGGCCATTTCCAGCGCAAAGGGTACCACGGGACGCGCGGTCGGGTCGTGAACGCCGCGCGAAGGCGCGGACCCCGAGGACCATGGCGCGCGCACCTCGAAGCGCAGGGCGCCGTCTTTGAGGGTGAGCAACACGCGCGGCTTCTGGCAACATACGAGGCTCATGTCCGCCGGTGCTCCGCGCCTCGCTCTCGCCCGACCGCTCGTCCTGAGCGGCTTCATGGCGACCGGCAAGAGCACCCTCGGACAGCTCGTCGCGGCGCGTCTCGGAGTGCCCTTCGTCGACACGGACGCGTGCCTGGCCGAGCAGGCCGGGATGCGCGTCGGCGAGCTCTTCGCGTCGGAGGGCGAGGCGCGCTTCCGCGAGCGCGAGGCCCAGCTCGTCCTCTCCATGCTCGAGGACCCCACCCCGCGCGTCATCGGCTTCGGCGGCGGGACGGTCACGATCTCCCGCGTCCGTCACCTCGCGCTCGAGCGAGCGACGGTCGTGACGCTCACTGCCGCTGCCGAGACCGTCGTGGCGCGGGTCCAGTCGCTGCCCGACCGCCCCAACCTCCTCGCCGCGTCGCCGCTCGAGCGCGCCAGAGACCTCCTCTTCCTCCGGCGCGAGGCCTACGGCGAGTGCCACGCGACCCTCGCCACCGAAGGGCGCACGCCGGAGGAGCTCGCCGAGCAGGTCCTCGCGATCGCCGCCTGCGAGACGCTCGCCATGCCGCTCGGCACGCGGTCGTACGTCGTCGAGCTTGCGGACGGCGAGCCGGCCCGCCTGACCGCGACCCTCGCGGCGCTCGCGCCCACGTCCCTCCTCGTGGTGACGGACTCGAACGTGGCGACCGCGCGCGGCGCGTGGCTCGAGCGGGCCCTCGAGCCCCTCACGATGCCTCGGCATTTCGTGACGATCGCGCCAGGAGAGCAGAGCAAGACGCTCGCGACGGTCTCGCGCATCTGGGACGAAGCGCTCGCACATGGGGTGGACCGGGACGCCGTCGTCGTCGCCTTCGGTGGCGGCGTCGTCGGCGATCTCGCTGGTTTCGCCGCCTCGACGATCCTGCGCGGCGTCCGATGCGTGCAGATTGCAACCAGTTTGTTGGCGATGGTCGACTCCTCTGTCGGCGGCAAGACCGGCTTCGACCACGCGGCGGGCAAGAATCTGATCGGTGCGTTCTTTCAGCCGAGCCGCGTGCTCGTCGACCTCGACCACCTCACGACGCTCCCGGAGCGAGAGCGCGCCGCAGGCCTGGCCGAAGTGGTGAAGATCGCCCTCGTACAGGACGCGGCACTCTTCGAGCTCCTCGAGCACAGCGTCGAGGCGCTCCGCGCGGGTGAACGCGACGTCATCCGCCCGGTGGTGCGCGCGGCGATCATGGCGAAGATCCGCGTCGTGCGCGACGACGAGCGCGAGGCCGGGGCGCGGGCGCTCCTCAACCTGGGTCACACCGTCGGTCATGCGCTCGAATCGCACGGCGGCTACGCACGCCTCCTCCATGGAGAGGCTGTCGCGATCGGTACGGTCATCGAGCTCCGCGCGACCGAGCACCTCGGACTGACCGCCCCTGGGACGACCGCGCGAGCGAAGGCGCTCCTCGTGCGCATGGGCCTCCCGACCGAAGCGTCGCGGGAGGAGCTCGTCGCAGCGTGGCCCTTCGTCTTGTCGGACAAGAAGCGGACATCGACCACACTGAGGTTGCCGATCGTCACGTCGATCGGCGCTGGGTCGGTTGCGAGACTTCCGATCGCGGAGCTGCATGACGCCGTAGTGCGCTGACCGACCACCAACTTCGGTCAGAATTTGGCGGTCTGGCGGATCCCTAGGTACGCTTCCCCTCACGGCTGCTTCTGAAGGTTCGGGGTCCCCTCGATCCGTGGAGAGCAGCGCGCTTTCACTAGCGGAGGATGGGTCCATGAAACGGATCTTGGGTCACGTCGTGTCGGTTCTCGTCGTCGGTTTGGCGGTGAGCTCGGTTCTTCCGGCATGCGCCACGAACGACCAAACCATTTTCATCAGGAAGGCGCTCGCACCCGCACTCACGCGGACGAACGGCATCTGCACGTACACCTCCGATCCGACGCAGCCCGCGCTCTTCCAGGCGACGCTCGATCTCGGGGTGGCCGACAACTACTTCGCGGTCTTGCTCGTGGGTAACCAGCTCATCCCGCGCGGAGACCAGCTGAACAACCGCGCGGAGAGCAACCGCATTCACATCAACGGCGCGACCGTTCGCGTGACGGAGAGCGACGGGAGGCTCATTCGAGAGTTCACCTCGCTCGCGACCGGCTTCGCCGACCCATCGAACAACAGCGCCCCCGACTACACCTCGATCGGGGTCACTGGAATCGATGCGCCGACGAAGGACATCCTCCTTCCGACGCTGCCCAACCGGCTGGCTTCACGGACCATTCTCATGAACTTCAAGGCCTTCGGCGTCAGCCTGGGCGGTGAGGATGTCGAGAGCGGCGAGTTCCAGCTGCCGGCGCGTATCTGCAATGGGTGCCTCGTCGACTTCTCGAGCGGCAACGACGACCTCGCGGCCGTCCAGCCGAACTGCCTCAAGAAGAACACGCAGACGGTTGGCTCCTCGTCGCCGTGCGCCCTCGGACAGGACGAGCCCGTGAAGTGCGAGGCGTGCGTGATGAGTCGCAAGGCCTGCGACCCGCTCACCCCCTGACCGCGTGACGCGCGCGACCTGCGCGGGAAGACGCCGTCGCCCACGAGGTGACGGCGTTCTTCGTTTTGTGCGACAACGTTCCCGATGACGCGCGCGCGAGCGAAGCGTGACTCCACTTCAGGAGCAGAGCGGCGGCTGCGCGGACGCTGGGCGCCGCTCCTCGGCCTCGCCCTGGCCGCTGCGCACGCCGTCGCTGCGGAGCCCGCGGAGGCCCGCCCGCAGATCACCTCCGGTGTGACGACCGGCGCGGCCTTCACCGACGTCCGTGCCGACTACGGGCCGCGACTCGCCTATCAGCTCGGTGGCCGCCTCGACCTGCTGCTCCTCCGGGAGAGCCCCCGGGACATGGCGTTGGGTCCCTACGCGGAGGTGACGACCGCCGCCTTCGACACGTTCGAGGGTGGCGGAGGGATCGCTTGGCTCGTGCCGACGGGCGCGACCGCGTTCGTCTTCTCCGGCGGCGCGTTCGCGCGGACGAGCCGCTTCGGCTGGGAGCCTGGGGTCGCAGGGACGCTGTTCTGGGGCTCGAGGAGCTACAATTTCCACTCGACCTACGCTGTCGGCGTCGGGCTCTTTGCGCAGGGCCGCTACGGGCTCGGAGAGGGGAAGCAGGGCGATGCGATCCTCGGCGTGCAGCTGGACCTCGAGTACCTCGCGCTGCCGTTCGTGTTCGCTTACGAAGCCCTCACGCACTGAGCCGCGCTTCGACTCGGCCGGGTGGCCGCTCTGAATGGCTGTGTTACGTTCGGGCGCTCATGGACACCCGCCCTGTTCAGCTCAAGATCGGTGGCCAGAGCTACAAAGTCGTGAGCTCGGCCGATGAGGCGGAGCTCCTGCGGCTCGCCGAGACCGTGAGCGCAAAGGTGGCGGAGTTGACGCCGAGCGGGAAGGCGGCGCCCAGCCAGGGTGTGCTCCTCGCCGCGATCGCACTCGCGCACGAGCTCGAGCAGGAGCGCGCCGCCAGGTTGGCCGTCGAGCGGAAGGCGCGCGACATGCTCCGCCGTGTCCTCGTCCGGATTGACGACGCGCTCGATACGACCGACTGACGTTTCGCGGAGCGCGCGCGCCTGGCTCGCGCGAAGTGCTAAGGGAACGCCCGCCCACGACGACGAGCAATGGCGAGCGTCGAACAGGGCGGACGTTTCACGTGAAACACATGCCGACGGATCCACTCGAACACCTCGCCCAGCAGCTCGAGCACCTCGAGCAGCAGGGGCTTCGCCGGCGCGCCGCCGAGCCCCCCGAGGCTGGCGCGCTCTCGTTCTGCTCGAACGACTACCTGGGTCTCGGATGCCGTCCTGCTCCTGTCGCCGCGTCCGGCGCGGGGGCATCCCGGCTGATCGCGGGCGAGCGTGTCGAGCACCGTCGGCTCGAGCGGGCCTTCGCCACCTGGCTCGGCGTCGAGGACGCGCTCGCCTTCACCAGCGGCTACGCGGCCAACGTGGGGACGCTCTCGGGGGTGGCCGGGGCCGGTGACCTCATCGTCAGCGACGCCCTCAACCATGCCTCCCTGATCGACGGCGCGCGCCTCTCCCGCGCACGCGTGGTCGTCGCCCCGCACGGAGACGTCGATGCGGTAGCCCGCGCCCTGGCCGAGCGGTCCGAGGCGCGCGCCTGGGTCGTCGTCGAGAGCTACTTCAGCATGGACGCCGACGGACCCGACCTCGTCGCGCTGCGCCGCACCTGCGATGCGCACGGAGCCGGCCTCTACGTCGACGAGGCTCATGCGCTGGGCGTCCTCGGGCCGCAGGGCCGCGGTCGTTGCGCCGAGGCGGGTGTCGTTCCCGACGTGCTCGTGGGAACGCTGGGGAAGTCCTTCGGAAGCCAGGGCGCGTTCGCCGCGGGGCGCACGGTCCTGCGCGACTGGCTGTGGAACCGAGCCCGCTCCTTCGTCTTCTCGACCGGCCTCGCGCCCGTCTGCGCGGCGGCCGCGGTCCGCTCGCTCCATCTGGTGATCGAGCAGCCAGATCTCTACGTGAGCGTTCGAGCACGCTCCGCGCGACTCCGCGCCGGTCTGGTCGCGGCGGGCGCAGTGGTGGGCTCGACGCTCGGGGGAGCGACGTCACCGCAGGGAGCGTCGGACGAGGTCCCGCGGCTGCTCGGGTTCGGGCATATCGTTCCGGTCGTCCTCGGGACCCCCGCCCGGGCGCTCTGGTGGGCCGAGCGCCTGCGCGCGCTCGCCGTGCAGGTCCTCGCAATCCGTCCGCCGACGGTACCCGCGGGCGGTGCGCGTATCCGGCTCACGGTGACGGCGCAGCACTCCGACGAGGATGTCGACAGGGCAATCGAGGCCTTCGCCTCCGTCCTGCGCACCGAGCGAGGCGAGGCGGGCTCGTGAGCGCTCGGCTCCTCGTCGTCAGCGGCACGGGGACGGGGATCGGGAAGACCCACGCGACCGCGGCGCTCCTCGCCGCGTGGTCTCGCGTTCTGTCGCAACATGGGGTCGCCGAGCCGCGGCTGGCGGGCTTGAAGCCGGTGGAGAGTGGCGCGGTTCCCGGTGGCCCGAGCGACGCGCTGACCCTTGAACAGGCGTCCACGTTTCACGTGAAACGGTTCCCCCCGCCCTACATGCTCGCCCGTCCCGTCTCTCCCCATCTTGCTGCGGCAAGCGAGGGTCGGACGCTCGAGCTGAGCGTCATCCTGCGCTATGTCGAGGGTGTCCGCGACCTCACCGACGGCGTCGCGGTAGAGCTCCCGGGAGGACTGTTCACGCCGCTGGCGCCAGGGCTGTCCAATGCCGATGTCGCAGTCGCGCTGAGGCCCGACGCGGTCTTGCTGGTGGCCCCCGATCGCCTCGGCGTGCTCCACGACGTCGGTGCGGCGACACGCGCTGCGGTGGCGCTTGGGCTCGCCATCACGGGCGTGATCCTGGTCACACCTGAGCTCGCCGACGACTCGACCGGGACGAACGCCGCGGAGCTCGCCCACGTGACGCGGATCCCGGTGGTGGCCGTGCTCCCGCGAGCCGACGTCGCGACCCTTGCCCACCGCGACGACATCGACGCATGGCTCCGAAGCTTCGCGCGCGGTTAGCCCCCGCACACGCTTCGACGACCCGCATCTCGTCTCCACGTGCCCGTGCCCGTGCCCGTGCTCGCCTCGCGACGGCGTCCCCGACCGACACCTTTTCCGTCTAGAGCAATTGCTCTACTCCGCGTCGCCCGTGATCCGCCCCCGGTCGAGCGCGACACGCACATCCCCAGCCGCGCTCGCAAACCCCTCATCATGCGTGATCACCACCACGACAGCCCCGCGCGACGCCTCGTCGCGCAGCACGGCGCGGAGCGCGTCGATGCTCTTCGTGTCGAGCCCCGTCGTCGGCTCGTCGAGCAGCAGCAGCCTCGGCGTGTGCACGAGCGCGCGCGCGAGCGCGACACGCTGGCGCTGTCCGCGCGAATAGGTGCGAAACGGGCGCTCCGCGAAGGAGCCGAGCTCGAACCGCGCGCGTGCCGCCTCGAACGCCGGGTGAGCCGGCAGGCCGTGAAGTCGTGCCGCGAGCTCGATGTTCTCGCGCCCCGTGAGGTCTGCGTAACAGAGCGAATCGTGCCCGACCCAGCCGAGGACCGTCCGCACCTCCTCGCGCGAGCGACCGAGCAAGCCATGCGAGACCTTGCCGGAGGTCGGGCGCGTCAACGTCCCGAGGATCGAGAGGAGCGTCGACTTCCCGGACCCGTTCGGCCCCACCACCATGGAGACCCGACCCGCCACGAACTCGACCGTTACACCGACGAGCGCCCGTACCGGACCATAGGTCTTCGTCACCGCGCGCAGGCCGACCCGAACATCGCTCCCCGGATCCGGCACCCGCGCAGCTTGCCGCTCTTCGCTCGTGGAGGGCAAGCGCATGTCGGGCTGCCGTGCACCCCATGCGGCACAAGGTGCGCAATGAGCGCCCACCCGGGTGTCCGAAAAGGTTGGACTCCCGCAGGCCGTGCTATTCTCGACTCCATGACTGCTGCGCCCGCCCTCCTCGGCGAGGAGCTTCCGCTCATCCAGAAGATGCGGCAGGCCGTAGAGGGCGCGCTCGAGGGCAAGGCCGACGCCGTGGAGCTCGCGCTCGTCGCGCTGCTCGCGCGAGGACACCTCCTCATCGAGGACGTCCCCGGCGTCGGCAAGACCACCCTCGCGCGCGCGCTCGCACGCGCCGTCGGCGGCGAGCTGAGACGCGTGCAGTTTACAAGCGATCTGCTCCCGAGCGACGTCGTCGGCGTCTCGGTCTACGACCAGCGCGACGCCAAGTTCGTCCTTCGCCAGGGTCCGATCTTCGCAAACGTGCTCCTCGCGGACGAGATCAACCGCGCGAGCCCGCGTACACAGTCCGCGCTCCTCGAAGGCATGAACGAGGCGCAGGTCTCGATCGATGGCGAGACCATCCCGCTGCCGGAGCCGTTCTTCGTCATCGCGACCCAGAACCCTCAGGACTTCGCCGGCACCTTCCCGCTGCCCGAGTTGCAGCTCGACCGCTTCATCCTCCGCCTCCGCATCGGCTACCCGCCGCCGCAGGTGGAGATGCGCCTCCTCCTGGAGGGTCAGTCCGACACCGCGAGGGACGTCCCGGTCGTGCTCGATCCAGGGCGTCTCGTCGCGCTTCAGCGTCAGGTTGACCGCGTCACCGTCGACAATGCGCTGCTCACGTACCTGCACGCGCTCATCACCGCGACGCGGACGTCGCCGGTGCTCTCGCTCGGCGCGTCCACGCGCGGAGCCATGGCGCTCGGCAAGGCTGCCCGCGCTCGCGCGCTCGTCCGCGGCCGGCCCTTCTGCATCGCCGACGACATCCACGATCTTGCCGTGCCGGTGCTCGCTCACCGCGTCCGTCTCGCCACCCACGCCGACGGTTTCGTTCCCTCGCGCGACGAGGCCGAGGCCGCCGTCCGCGACATCGTCGCGCGCGTCCCCGTTCCTCT
Source organism: Myxococcales bacterium (assembly GCA_025351875.1). Classification (GTDB taxonomy): domain Bacteria; phylum Myxococcota_A; class Polyangia; order Polyangiales; family Polyangiaceae; genus Labilithrix. The sequence continues at coordinate 57,787 of JANXVA010000411.1, forward strand.
ATGACCGAGAGGGGCTCTGGCTCTTCTGAACCCGAGACTCGAATGAGGGAGCCCAAAGCAGAGGTAAAGCCGCCTTCGCGGTTCCGGCTTCGGCTGTCGCGCTTGCGCACGCCGCGCAAGCTGAAGTTCACGCGTGAGGGGAAGTTCTTCGTCGGCATCACGCTGGGCGTCGGCTTCGCGGCGATCAACACCGGCAACAACCTCCTCTACCTCCTCCTCGGAATGCTGCTCGCGCTCATCATCGTCAGCGGGCTCATGAGCGAGCTCAGCCTGCGCGATCTCACCGTCGTCCGCCGCCTTCCGCTCCGCGCGCAGGTCGGGCGTCCGCACCTCGTCGAGATCGAGGTCTTCAACCACAAGGGTCGCGTCCCGTCCTACGCCATCGAGGTGGAAGACCTGCGCGCCGGTCAACCGGCCGACAAGCGCTGCTTCTTTCTGAAGATCTCTCCGAAGAGCGCGCAGGTCGCCGCCTATCGTCGGACGCCCGCGAAGCGCGGAAGGGACAAGCACGTCGGCTTCCGCATCGCCACGCGCTTCCCGTTCGGCCTCTTCGAGAAATCGCGCGAGGTCCCGGCCGAGGGCGAGCTGATCATCTATCCCGCAGTCGATCCGGTGCAGCTGCCGCCGATGCCCGCCGGGCGCTACGCCGGAGGAGATGCCGCCTTCGGTCGTGGTCACGGCGACGATTACTTGGGGCTCAAACTACTTCGAGACGGCGAGGATCCGCGCGACGTCCACTGGCGCAAGAGCGCCGCTGTCGGCCAGCTCGTGATGCGCGAGCGCGCACGGGATGCGCGGCCGGACGTCGTGCTGCCACTCGACGTCGTTCGCCCCGACGAGGCCAAGGAGGAGTGGGCCACGACCTTCGAGCGGAAGATTCGCGACATCGCCTCCCGCGGCGTCGCGCACATCAAGCGCTTCGACGCCGTCACGATCAAGACGACCAGTAGCGAGGCGGTACGCGCCGACCGCATGACAGGCGCGGACCCGCTGCTACGCTTCCTCGCGCTCGTCGAGGCCGTGCCCGCGAGCTCGGCGCACGCCGCGAAGGCGAAGCTCGCCGCCCCTGGGCTCGAGCCCGACCCGGCGCCGGCACCGCACTCTTCGCCGAAGCCCCCCGCCGAGAAGGCTGCAGAATGAGGTTCGGCCTCGTCCACCGCATCATGACCGATGCGCTCGCCGCGCTCGGTGTGCTCGCCGTCGTCAATACAGCGTCGATGTCCCCGTGGACGACGGCGCTGGTGCTCGTCAGTCTCGCACTGGCGCTGGCGGTCCCGGAGGCGTGGCAGAACCGCCCGACGCTCCGCCACCTGGCGACCATCGGGCCGCTCACGCTCTTCGCGGTCCAGGGCGTTCGGCTGCTCGCCGGGCGTCCCGCGCTCGACGTTGCGGTCGAGTTCGCCGCCATCCTGCAGATCGTCCGCCTCGCCACCCGGCGCGGCGCCGCGCACGACCAGCAGATCATCGTCCTCGCGTTGCTCCACTTCGTCGCGGGCACCGTCCTCGGCGGCGGCCTCAGCTACGGCCTCTGCTTCGTCGGCTTCCTCGTCGTGGCGCCGGGCGCTCTGGTGCTCAGCCATCTCCGGCGCGAGGTCGAAGGAAACTACCGCCAGGGTGCGCGCGATCGCACGGGTCTCCCGGTCGACGTCCCGCGGATCCTCCGCAGCCGGCGCGTCGTCGGTCGAGGCTTTCTCGCCACGACCTGCCTGCTCTCGGTCCCGATCTTCCTCTTCACCGCCGCGCTGTTCGTCATGTTCCCGCGCGTCGGGCTCTCGCTACTCCTCCTCAATCACCCGCAAAAGGGGCGCATGGTCGGCTTCTCCGACCGCGTCGACCTCGGCGAGGTCGGTGTACTCCGCAGCGACCCGTCGATTGCCCTTCGGTTCGAGGTCCCGGACCTGCCGGAGCCGCCCCCCGCGCGCCTCACGCTGCGTCTCCGCGGCACGGCGTTCGACCGCTACGACGGTCGGCGCTGGGAGCGGACGCAGCGCAGCGGCATCCACGGCGGGTTCGACGGGACCGACACGCTCTCCATCGTGCGCCGGCCCGCCCCCTCCGACCGCCGCATCACGTTCGACCTCGAGCCGATCGACCCGTCCGTCGTGTTCCTCCCGCCCCGGACGGTGGCGCTCCAGGTACGCGTCCAGCAGCAGGCCGTACTCGGCGAGCCGCTCAACCTCTCGCGCGGCCCCGAGGGCGAGGTCCGCTACCAGGGTTCCGACTCGCACGGACTCCGCTACGACGCCTTCATCGCCGGCGACCGCGAGCCGATCGTCGAGAACCTCGCGCTACAGGATCGCCCCCGCTACCTCGACCTCCCGCAGGAGATGCCGTCGCGCATCGGGCAGCTCGCCCACGAGTGGGCCGACGCCCAGCCGACCCCCTACCTCAAGGCGAAGGCCCTCGAGGAGCACCTGAAGCACGACTTCAAGTACGACACGAACTCGCCCTCGGGCGGCAAGCCGCAGCCCGTCGACCATTTCCTCTTCGACTCGAAGCGCGGGCACTGCGAGTTCTTCTCGACGGCGATGGCGATCATGCTGCGCGAGCTCGGTATCCCGTCGCGCAACGTCACGGGCTTCGTCGGAGGAACGTACAACCGCTTCGGCCGCTATTACGCCGTCCGCGAGGGCGACGCGCACTCGTGGGTCGAGGCCTACTTCGACGACCCGATCCGCGGATGGGTCACGTTCGATCCGACGCCCACTTCGGGAGCGCAGCCGCTCCAGGAGACCACCGGCGCGTACGTCTACATGCGCGATCTCGTCGAGGCGCTCTCCCAGCGCTGGAACCGCTACGTCATCGGCTACGACCTCAAGACGCAGGTCCGGATCTTCGAGGACATCAGCCGCGGCTACGAGCGCATGCGCGCCAAGACCGGCACGAACAAGGGCGTCGCCGAGCGCGTCACGCGCGGTCCCGTCATGGTCGGCATTCTCCTCGTCGGCGTCGGCGTCGGCTACGTCCTGTGGAAGCGGCGACGACGCTCCAAGGACAAGGACAAGGATACGACCCCGAAGCCTCGCGTCGACCCGAAGCTCGAGGCCGCCTCCGCGCTCTACCGCCAGCTCGAGCTCGCGCTCGTCACGCAGGGAATTTCTCGCCCGCCGTCGCTGCCTCCGCTCAGACACGCGGAGGAGCTCGCCGCCAGGTCGCACCCCCTGGCGGACGACATCCTCGAGCTCACGAACGTCTACCTCGCTGCGCGCTTCGGCGGCACCACGATGAGCGACGACTCCGCGCGCGACTACGAGAAGAAGGTTCGCGAGATCCGCACGTACAAGCCGCCGCCGCAGGTCCCTGCGGCAGCGGCCAGCGCGCCCTGATCAGTTGGCGAGCTTCGTGGTGAACGTGAGCCCGTCGGGCCCGCGGTCGACGCGAAGGTGGGTTCCGGGAGGGTACTCACCGGCGATGACGTGCTTCGCCAGCGGGTTCTCGAGGTGCTGCTGGACGGCGCGCTTCAGCGGACGAGCGCCGTACTGCGGATCCCAGCCGACTTCGGCGAGGTAGTCCTTCGCGGCCGGGAGGAGCTCGATGGCGATCTCTCGCTTCGCGAGCCGCTCAGCGAACCGCGCGAGCTGGATGTCGATGATCTTGTGCATCTGCTCGCGCTCGAGCCGGTGGAAGACGACCATCTCGTCGAGCCGGTTCAAGAACTCCGGACGCATCGTCTTGCGTACCTCGTCCATCACCGCACGCTGGATGAGATCGCGCTTGTCCTCGGAGGGCAGATCGCGGTCCTCGATCGCCTGGATGTGCTGCGAGCCGATGTTGCTCGTCAGGATCAGGATGGTGTTCTTGAAGCTCACCGTCCGGCCCTGGCCGTCGGTGAGGCGCCCGTCGTCGAGCACCTGCAACAGCGTGTTGAA
>JANXVA010000440.1 GCA_025351875.1 Myxococcales bacterium
GTCGGCGCACCGCCGCCGCAAGATCCGGGCGGCGACGACTCGACGCCCAATGCAACGCCCGCAGCGGGCGGGAAATTGGGCGTCGGCCCCTCGTCGGGCGGAAGCGGGAGCGCTGCGACGTCGTCGAACGGTGTCGCGGGCTCGTTCACCGCCGGAAACTCCGCCGGCGGCGGCGGCGGCGGAGCAGGACGCATCCGGATCAACACGAAGAGCGGCGCTGCCGGCCTCGCGGGATCGACCCTCTCTCCGGCGACGACCACGCCGTGCGCGACCGAGGGAAAGGTCGCTTCGTAACCCTCAGAGGCACGGTTGCTTCGCCGACGCCGACGCGAACATCGCGTCGGTGTCGGTCGGCAGGCCGAGGGCGCACGCGCCATCGAGCGTCGCGAGCCCCGAACCGACATTCGGATCATGCTTCGTGACGGCGCACCCCCCGATCGGCGCCGATTTACCCGTGTTTCAGGGCGGCATGTGCATTGCTTTGCGGCGTGCCATGACCTTCCGACCTGCAGCTTCCTTCGCGTGCATCTTCGTCTTGGGAGTTGGCGCGAGCTGCGCAGCCTTCGCCTGCGGTGGCTCCTCGAACGACGGCGCGTCCACGGCGGACGCGGGTCCCGACGCCGTCTCTCCCGTTGCGAGCAAGGTCCACCCTGACGCCTCGCCCGACGAGCCCTTCGACGCCGGAGGCGGCGAGCGCTGGTGCGCGTCGCAAGGGCAGCACGGCTTCTGCTCCGACTTCGACGGTGCCAAGGTGTTCGACGGCTGGCAGGTGTTCACCTCGGGCGCGTTTCCGACCAGCCCGACGTCGGTCGCGTCCGATCGGTCGCCCCCGCGTGCCTTCTCGGTGACCGCACCCGCGGTCGTTCACGACGACGCCGGAGCTTTTCCCGACTCGTTCTTTCTGGGCAAGCTCATCTCGGCGAAGGCGCCGACGTCGGTGCGCGCGGCGCTCGACATGAAAATGGATGCGCTCGGCCTCGATGACGACACGTTCGCCCAGTCTCCGATCATGCTGGCCCTCGCGCGCGTCGACGGCCTCACGACGTTCTACCTGCTCGCGGCGCAGCTGAGCGTTCGCGCGAGCCGAACGGAAGTGAACCTCTGGGGCGAAGGTCCCGACGGCGGGTTCGGGCCCTCCGGCGCCGGAACCCTCACGCCGCTCCCCATCGGGGCTTGGGTCCACGTCGAGCTGGAGCTGCAGGCGACGGCGACCGGGGGCACACTGACGGTGACGTACGACGGCAAGCCTGCCGGGCAAGCCACCCTTGTCGGCGCGACGACCTCGGCCCCCACCGGCGCCTACCTCGAGATCGGCGCGCGCAGCGAGCAGTTCCATCCGCACGACTTCGTCTGCGCCTTCGACAGCGTCGTCGCGGACGTCCACTGACGCGCCGGCAGGCCGGATCAGCCAGCCGGCTCGCCCTGCCATCGCGGGCTCGTCCTGTCATCGCGGGGTAGGGCGTGCCGTGGAGATGGGCTATTCTAGAGGAGTGTTCCGCCGGGCCTTTCAGGTGCTCGCTGCGACCGCTCTCGGCGGAGCGGTCGCGGCCGCGCTCGCGACCGGTGCGTGCGGGACGTTCGGCGCGGACGCCGACGTCCCCGATGCGGGCGCCGGCGACGCGGGCGCGGACGGCACGGGCGCCGACGGCGCGAGCGCGGATGCTGCAGGCGAAGGCTCCACGACGGACGGCGGGTGCGCCGGTCGCGCGAGTTACTGCAAGACACCGCCGTGTGTACCGGAAGTCTTCGCGAGCACGAAGTCGGTCAACGGGCTCGCCGTCTACGGCGGTTGGGTCTACTGGACGAGCGACACCACGGTCTCTCGAAAGCCGACGGCCGGGGGACCGACCGACACGTTCGCAAACAACCTGAGCGGGACAGGTCCGATCGTCGCCGACCAGGATGGCGTGTTCTGGCTCGCGCGCGGAGCGGGCAAGATATGGAAGTGTCCGCTGACGGGCAGCTGTCCCGCGCCGATGCTCGTCGCGACCGGGCCTGCAGTGATCGCCAACGAGGCCATCGGGATGGCGATCGACTCCGAGAAGGTCTACTGGGCCGCCTACGGTGCGACGGGCGGCGGCGTCTTCGGCGCGGCGAAGACAGGGAACGGCGGAGCGGTGAGCTTCTCGACCGAGGTCGGTGAGAAGTTCATCGCGGTCGACGGCACGAGCCTCTACTGGCAGACGAACTGCGCCGGGGCGTTCTCGCGCAAGAAGGACATGAGCGACCTCGCCGGGCCCCTTCCGGTGACATGCACGAGCGGTCAGGGGGGCCTGGCGCTCAGCAAGAGCGCCGTCTTCATCGGAGGCGACGAGGTCATTCGGTATCCCATCCTTTCTGGCGGGGTCGCGACGCTCGCGCTCACGGCCACCGACGGCGACCGCGTCTCGGGTCTGGCGGTCGACTGCGCGAACGACGTCTACTGGACGCAGCAGATCGACGGAGCCCCGAGCCTCGTGAGGATGCCCGAGAGCGCGTTCGTCCCGGGCGGCCCGGTCGATGCGTCGACCCGCGAGACGCTCGCGATGACGCCGAGGACCGTCTCGATCGTCGCCGACTCCTCGGGCATCTACTGGGGCGCTGGCTCCGAGATCCGGCGACTTCTCCGCCAGCCTTGAGTCGCCGCGCCCGTCGTCCTTCCGTCGCGGGAGGTGGTCGTGCGACGAGCGTCTGCGCCGGGACGCGTGTGCGCGGGGCAACGGCTCTCCTCCTCGCGAGACCTTCCGCCTCGCCGGCGCCCGTGGCGCTCGAAGGGCGCGTGCGAGATGGCCCGGACGTCTGGACGCGGCCGTCCTACTTCCCCTTCACCGAGAGCGTGCTCGCGGCCGTTCGGCCGAAGACCTCGGGGGAGTACATCGCCTCGATGCGCGTCGGCGGGACCACGAAGGTGCCGACCGACGAGGCGCGCGCGAGGTAGCTCACGCGGTACATGCCCGGCTCGATGCGGTCGAAGTACGTGACCACGCGATCGTCACGGACCTCGCGCCGCGGCGTCGCCGTGCGGAAGGTCGTGCCGAGCCACGTGGCCTTGGGGTCGATCGGCTTCGCCGAGGCGTCGCGGCTTGCCTTCGAGGTCGTGTCGAGATCGTAGTCGAGGGCCTCGAGCCCCGCGGGGAGCGGATCGTCGAGGACCACGCGCTCGCGCGGCTCCGCGGACTCGAAGAGGAGATCGATGATCACGAGCTCGCCCGCGTTCACGGAGTCGGAGGTCTTCTTCGGGATCGTCGCGAGCGCCGCCGTCACCGCTGCCGGCAGGACGCCGCGGACGTACTTCGTGACGAAGAGGCCCTCGTCACGCGCGCGCACGGGGAGCGTGCTCGTCGCGTACTTCAGCTCGGCCGCGTAGAAGAGGCGACCGCCGCCGCTCACGTCGAAGGAGAGGTTCGACCCCTTCGATGCGAGCGCCTCCGCGGACACGGTGATCTTGTCCTCACGGAGCGCGCCCTTGCCGAAGACACTCGCGAGGATCTCGCTCGAGCCGAGGTGCGTGCTCGCGTTGAACGCGGGCATGCCCGACTCCTGGAGCTTGCGGTAGTCGGTCAGCGCGAGCAGCGCCCAGCCGTCCTCCTGCGTCGTGCGCCACGCGCCGTTGGCCTGCCGTAGCGAGAGGAGCTGACGCGCGAGGCGCGGGCCGCGCGCGTCCTTCGGATTCACCGCCAGGAATGCGCGGAGCACCATCGCCAGCGTGCGCGCGTGCGACTCGAGCATCGCGTCGTAGCGATCGTCGTCGCCTTCGTCGATGTCGATGCCGTTCGGGCCCTCGCGGAGGCGGCTCTCGACCTCGGCCGCGAGCGTCTTGATCTGCGGCGGGCTCATCTCGCTCTTCGCCATCGCGTGGAGCAGCGCGGCCTTCGCGAAGAGGCGCTGCCCGGAGCGCGCGTCGTAGAGCACGTTGAGCGCGCCGGGGTTCGGCGAGCCGAGCATCGCGAGCGTGTCACCGATGAGCGCAGCGCCCGCGTAGTCGATGACCTTCGCAGCGGCCTCCTTCGCCTTCCGCTCGGCCTCGTTCTTCCCTGCCCCCGCGTCGGGCTGGTCGTCCGCGTCCGGATCGAGCGCGGTCACGTGCGCGAGTCGGCGCGTCGCGTTGGCGAGGCTGTAATTCAGGTACGAACGCCCCTGCTCGAGGACGTCCTTCGGGACGAAGCGACGCGCTTCGTGATCCCCGACGGGAGACTTCTTGTCCGCCGCGCCCGAGATCGCGAGCAGCGCGTACGCGCTGAGCCACGGCTCGGACGGCGATTTTTCCCAGAAGCCGAAGCCGCCGTCGGAGTTCTGCCGCTTGATGAGCGTCTCCATGCCGGAGTCGATCGCGCCGCTCACGTCCGCGGGGAGCTTCGAGTTCGTCTCCTTCGAGAGATCCTGCATCGCGAGCAGCGGGATCATGCGGCTGCTCACCTGCTCGGTGCAGCCGTACGGGTAATCCGTCAGGCGATCGATCGTCATCCCGAGACCGACGAGCGCGCTCGACGCGACCCGCACCTCGAGGCCGCCGTAGTCCTTGCGGATCGCGGAGAGATCTCCGAGCGCGATCGCCGCGTCGCTCGAGGTCTCGCCGTAGACGACCTGCGACTCGACGTGCACGGGCAGGTCGACGGTGCGCTTCATCTCCACCTTGTCGGCCTGGTTGCCCGACCTCACGTCGAAGGTGAGGATCGCCTCGCCGGGGCCGGTGGCCTTCACGGGGAAGCGCACCTCGGTCTGGCCGCCGCGCGGCATCGTCACGCTCTTCGTGGCTGGGCCGGCGAGGACGAGGCCCTTCACATCGAGCTTCACGTCGACCTTCATGGGCGACGTGTCCTTCGTTTTTGGGTCGAGCTTCGAAGACACGATGACGCTCGCCTCGAGCGAGTCACCGACGCGGATGACACGCGGCAGCGCCGGGCGCGCCATGAGGGTGCGGTAGGTCGTGATCTTCGAATCGCCGGAGCCGAAGTGATCGTCCGAGCCCGCCGCGACGGCCATGATCCGGAACGTCGTCAGGTTGTCGGGGAGCTTGAACGAGAAGTGCGCCTTCCCCGCCTTGTCCGTCTTGCGACCCGCCTCGAAGAACGCCGTGGTCCGGAAGTCGGCACGCTTGAGGCCGCCGTCGCCGCCGTCGTCTCCCTTGTCGTACGAGTCGCCGGGGTTGCGTGCGAGCGCGTACTCGTAACCGAGCGGCGAGAGATGCTCGCCCGCCTTCATCGGCACGATGCGCGCGAGGCCCTCGCGGTTGTCGAGCGTGAACACCCGCAATTTACGGCGCTTCACGAACGCGGGGAGCGGATCGGGCGTGACGTAGCTCGTGAGAGCCAGCACGCCCTCGTCGACCACGTAGAACGTGAGCGCGCTCTCGACGGGTTTGCCGGCGCGATCCTTCACGACGACGTCGGCCTCGACCACGTTGCCCGGCTGATACTCGGCCTTGGGCTCGGTCACGGTCACGTTGAGGCGATGAGCCTCCTCGTTGACGTGGAGCTCGGTCCAGCCGAAGCGATACTCGGGGCCGCCGAGGTCGGCCCCCGATGCCGGCGCGGCCTGGATGCGACCGCGCAGGGCGACGACGCTCACGAAGGCGTTCGGATAGAACTCGGGTTTGATCGGGATCTCGATCACCGGCACGGAGCCCTTGATCGGAACCACCTGACGCCAGAGGACGCCGTTCCGCTCCACGGTGACGAGCGCCTGCGCCTCCTTGAAGGGATTGCGCATGACGATCTTGGCGCTCTCGCCGATCTCGTACTGCTTCTTGTTCGCCTCGAGCTTGATCTCGTGACGGTCGTCGGCGGCCCACGCCGTCTGCACCTGCGGGCTGTCCTCGGTGCCGTAGATCGACATGCTCGCGCGCACGGCATTGCCGCGCGGATCGCTCGCGGTCGCGCGCACGATGTAATAGCCGGCGTGGGTCACGCGCAGATCGCAGCCCGAGGCCGCGGGCGTCGTCACGGCCTCGCACGACGCGACGACCGTGTCCTGAGGCTTGCTCGAGCGCGTCGCCTTGCCGTCGGGCTGCTCGCCCGTGACTCCGTTCCAGCGCCGCTCGACGAGCTCGACCTTCACCTTCACGTTGGGGCGGCGCACGCCGGTCGGTTCGACGGCCGCCACCTCGGTCTTGAGCGCGGTGCCCGCGGCGACGAAGCGATCCTTCGGTGCGCGGAGCGCCACGTAGAACTCGCCGGGATGCAGCATGACGCTCGACCGCGCCGAGACCGTGGCGCGAGAGAGGTCCTGAACCTCGGTGTCGAACACGACGCGCTCGGGGCGGCGCTGATCGTCGAACCCGAGCGGAACGCCGCGCTTGGACGTTCCCTTGTCGTCGAGCAGGCCGTCCTGGCTGTCGATCTGCTCGGCCGCCTTGGTGTCGTCTGGGTAGTCGCCCGTGAAGATGTCGTCGGTGACGGTGAAGCCGTCCGTGCCCGGCGGCGTGAACGGAACCTCCTGCCGCGAGACGGTGCTGGTCACGGTCGCGCCCGCCATCGGAGCGCCGAACAGGTAGTCGCCCTGCGTGGAAAAGACCGCGGCGTCGCCTCGCACGTAGAAGGCCTTGTCGGGCTCGGCGGTGACCTTGAACTCGTTCGGCTTGAACGCCAGGATCCGGATGTCGTGGCGGAAGTCGCCCTCGACCGAGGTGTTCGTCTTGCCGCCCGGCGGCGCCGTCGCGACGATCGTCGCCATGCCGATGGTCGCCGTCTTGGGGATTTTCATGTCGATCGTGAAGGTGCCGAAGTCGTCGCACTTGGTGCGGCCGTCGAAGATCTGCTCGCTGTTCTGATCTTTGAGCTGGATGCGGAGCTCGCGGCCGGGGATGGTCCTGAGACCGCCGCCCTCGACGACGCGGATGATGCCGGAGACCTTCGCCGTCTCGCCGGGCCGGAAGACGCCGCGATCGGCGAACAGCATTCCTGCCCAGCGCCCCTCCTTCGAGAGGAGCTGAAAATCGGAGGCGAGGCGCGTCTCGACCGCGGAGGGCGCGACCTTGGTGATCGTCCAGTCGTCGCCGGAGCGCACGACGATGGCCGCGTCGTTGCGGACGCTGAACTGCGCGGGCTGTGCGGCGCCCTCCTCCTCCGAGCCCTCGTTGTTGCGCGCTTCCTTGGTGAGCGGGTCGAAGCTCTCCATCGGCACGAGCAGGAGCCCCTGCGCGTCGGTCGTTCCCTGGAAGATCTCGCCGTTCTTCACGGTACGGATCGCGACACTCGCGCCGCTCACGGGCTTGCCCGAGGAGAGCTGCGTGACCCACACGAGGCTGCCGAACGGGCTCATCTTCGCGGTCACGCCGAGATCGGTGACGGTGACGAAGGCCTCGGTGCGGCCGTTGTTCGTGCTCTGTGCGCCGGGAGGCGTGAGGACGACGAGCGCCGGACCGCGCCCCTTGCGCGGCGCGAGCGCGGCGTCGAGATCGATGAAGTCGACGACGCGCTGGTTGGTGTCGGCCTGCGTGGTCTTCCACGTCGAGGACAGACCGTTGCGCGAGATGAAGTCGGAGGTGGTGCCGCGCGCGAGCGCCCACGAGGTGGCCTGCGCATCGGTGAGGCTCGCGGCGAGCGTCGCGTAGGTCGGGACGTTGACGGCGCCGACTGGGATCTTGTGACCGCCGCCCGCCTCGAGCACCTGCCCGACGAGACCGAGGTCGAGCTGGTACGGGAGACGCTCGCGCCGCGGACGCGCGTCGTTCGCGAGGGGCGCGGCGCCCTTGATCGGCCTTCCTCTGGGCTTGCCCGACGACGCCGGAGCGGCCGCGGCGGCGACCGAGCCGTCCGGCTTCACGAGCGGCGCCTCGACGACCAGCTCGAAGCTCGCGTCCTTCTCGAGCTTCTGCCCGTAGATGTCGCGCATGCCCGCAGCGACCGTCACGGTGTAGCTCTCGCCGAGCTTCGGTGCGACGCCGAGCCAGTGATCGGTCGCGGGATCGATGCGTCGCGGAGGCGCCTTCTGACCGGGCTTGGGCGGCGGGCGCGGCGGAAGCTTCGCGAGCTTCACGTGGCTCTTGAGCTCCTCGGGGCTGACCGGGTTCGAGAGGACGACCTTCACGTCGCCGTTCGCTCGGCAGCGGCCCTTGGCCTCGATGCGTGGGCAGTAGAAATCCACGAAGCGGAGCGGACCGTGGGTGCGCATCACGCGCGTGACGGGCTCGCTCATCGGGCGCGGCCCGCCGGTGCCATGGAGCTTGCCGAGCGTGAGCTCGACTTGATGATCGAGCGGGAGCGCCTTCTCGGGCTTCAGGACGACGACGTACGACGCGGGCACCTTTGGCGAAGGCACGGGCTCGCGCGACGCGACGAGGCGCACGAGCTCTCCCTTGTCGCCGTCGGCCTTGAAGACGCGCAGCTTCGCGTTGGCGGAGACCTCGTTCGGCTCCACGCTCTGATCGAGCTCCACGCGGAACGAGACGTCGCTGCCCATCGCGTGCTCGGTGACTCCCGCGGGACCCAGCACGCGGATGTTCGCGACGGTCGGGCCGTCGGTATCGAGCTCGAGGGTGTACGGCTTTCCGAGCACCGACCCGTCGAGCGACTTCACGTCGGGCGGGACGGTGACGACGAAGTCGCTGCCGCCCGGAAGCTCTCCCTCGGGTGTGAAGAGGAGGCCGCGCGTTCCGGTCCATCGCCACGAGCCTGCGACCGCGGCGCCCGCCTTCGTCTTGATCGTGACGGCGGGGAGCTTCTCGTCGTCGGACATCTCGACGGCGCGGACGGCGCGCGAGAAGAGGACCGTGACGCCAGGCTGCCTGCGATCGACGACGTGCCCCTTCGGCGCGCCATACACCACGGCGAACGGTCCGCGCGTGCGTGCGGTCGGCCCGTCCGGACCGGCGGGCGCGAGCGTCATGGCGGGCCGTGAACCGTGAAAGCACGAGGCCAGCACGAGGAGGCCGAAGGCGCCGTAACGAGCGCGCCGGAAGTCGAGTCGCATGCTGTCTTCTACCTTCTTCAACGAACGGTGTATCGCACGGGCGCGCTGGTCTTTGCGCCGTGAGTGGCTGTGATGGTGTGGTCGCCCGGAGCGAGCGACCACGCGCGAGACTTGGGGAGCAGCGCGCCGTCGACGCGCACCTCGACGGCGGTGCCCTCCGGCTCGACGCGGATGTCGAGGAGCTGGAGGGCCTTCGGGCGCTCGGGATCGATCACGAAGCGTGCGCCTTCGAACGGGTACGTGATGCGAGGCGCCGCGGCGTCGCGCGGCTCCTCGTCGCTCGCGCCATCAGGTGTTTCGATCGGGCACTCGGGTGAGCTCCCCTCGGGCGCGAGCGCGCGGTTCGTTCGCCGAGCCCACGCGTCGTAGGGGGCAGCCCAGCGCTCGAACGTTCGCTCCTCGGTGACGCTGCGCGCGCACGCGGGACCGGCGCGCAGGCCGTTGCGAAGGTCGACGCGGAGCCGCTCGTGGGCTTCACACGGCGGCGCGTGCGCCGCGCTGCCCTCCGGAAGCCACTCGTGGATGCGATGCGGACACGCCGAGGTCGCGATCTCGCCCGACAGCGCGCAGACGGCGGTGCGCGCGAGCCCGAGGCGCTCGGCGTCCTCCTTCAAGGACAGCGAGCCAGAACGGGCCGCCGCGCGCGAGCGAGATTGCACCGCGGCCTCCATGACGGCGTGGAAGATCGGACCAGCGCCGGTGATCCCGCTCACGTCGGCCATCGCCGAACCGTCGAAGTTGCCGGCCCACACGGCGACGGTCACCTCGCGCGTGAAGCCGACGGCGACGTTGTCACGGTAGCCCTTCGAGGTGCCCGTCTTCGCGGCGACTTCGAAGTCGAGCTCGAGCACGTTCTGATCGCCGAACGCCGACATGCGCGCGGACCTGTCGCTGAGGATGTCGGTGAGCATCGCGGCCGCACGTTCGTCGAGCACGCGCGTCGCGCCGGCGGGCGCGAATTGTTGGATCACATCTCCGCGCGCGAGGCTGCTCACCACGCGGATCGGACGCAGCATTCCCCCGCGCGCGAGCGTGGCATACGCGTTCGCGAGGTCGAGGAGGCGAACCTCACCGTCACCCAGCGCGAGCGCTGGGCCATAGTGTTCCGCGTCCTCGGTGAGCGACGAGAAGCCGAAGGCGCGCAGGCGATCGAGCACGGCCTGCGTCCCGAGCTCGTGGATCGCGTAGACGGCCGGCACGTTGAGCGAGTTGCCGAGCGCCTCGCGGAGGCGAACGGGGCCGCGGAGCTTCGTGTCGTAGTCGTGAGGGACGTAGTCACCGCCGCCGGGGAGCGCGATGTGCAGCTCGAGATCGGGCAGGAGCGTCGCGCCCGTCCAGCCGAGACGGGTCATCGCCTCCGCGTAGACGAACGGCTTGAGCGCCGAGCCGGGCTGCCGGAGCGCGAGCACGCCGTCGTTCTGACCG
>JANXVA010000149.1 GCA_025351875.1 Myxococcales bacterium
GCTGCTCGTCGAGGCGCTCCGACTCGGAAGCGCCGCGGCGCCGGCGACCTGGCGGGAGCTGGTCGCGACGCTCGGACGCCTGGTCGACGGCGAGGTCGTGCAGCTCCGCGGTCGCCTCGCCGTGTCGCTCGACGAAGCGACGTACTTCGAGATCGTCCGCGGGAAGACGGCCTCGCTCTTCGAGTGGGCCTTGCGCGCAGGCGCGCGAGAGGGCGGCGCTCCCGAGGCTGCGGTCGATGCGCTCGGCGCGTTCGGCGGTCATCTCGGCGTTGCCTTCCAGCTCGTCGACGACGTTCTCGACTACGACGGCGATGCCGCCGCGACGGGCAAGTCGATGCTCGCCGACCTCGGCGAGGGCAAGGTCACGCTTCCGCTCATTCGCGCAGCCGCGCTCGACCTGGAGGCCATCGCGTCACTGGTCGCCGAGGTACGGAGCGGCGACGCCGATGCCGCAGCGCGCCTCGGTGCCCGCGTCCGCGCTTCCGGCGCGTGCGAGATGGTTCGCGACCTCGCCCGCGCGGAGACGTCCCGCGCGCTCGCTTGTCTGCAAATCGTGCCGGAATGCCGCTCGCGAGAGGTCCTCGCCGACGTCGCTCGTGGGCTCGCCGCACGTGTCGGCTGACGCATCGCGCGTGGTAGCCTCGGGGCCCGTGCCCAAGGAGAAGCGCACCCTCGAGCCGAGCGAAGCCGCCGTCAGTGACGTCGTCGGCAAGCTCATCGAGTTCTGGGGCTTCAAGCGGAACATGGGCCGCATCTGGTCCGTGCTCTATCTCTCGCCCGATCCGCTGAGCGCCGAGGACCTCCGCCAGTCGCTCAAGCTCTCGAGCGGCGCGGTGAGCATGACCGTGAACGATCTGCTTCGCTGGGGCGTCGTCCGCAAGGTGTGGGTCCAGGGCGAACGCAAGGACTTCTACACCGCCGAGGTGCAGCTCTGGCGCATGATCTCGCGCGTCTTCAACGAGCGAGAGAAGACGGAGATCGTGATGGCGATCGAGGCGTTCGACGAAGCGCTCGCCGACGTCGCGAAGCTGCGGTCGTCGTCGGACCCGAAGGTCCGCGCGCGCGCCGAGCTGCAGTACGACCGCATCAAGCAGCTGCTCGAGCTGGCGAAGCTCGGCAAGCGCCTCATCGAGACACTCCTCGCGACCGCGAAGATCGACGCCGAGCCGCTCGTTCGCTTTCTGCTCCGACAGCAGGCGCCGTCCGCGCAGGACACGTGACGTGAGCGAGCCCGAAGTCCCCGAAGCGCCGAAGAAGAAGAGCTTCGACTCGAGCGCCTCCGATCGCGAAGAGAAGCGCACGAAGACCTGGATCAAGCGCCTGCTCATCGGCGGCGGCTCGCTCGGGATGGTGATGGGCGTCGGCCTGGGGCTCGTGTTTGGCGTCCACAAGCTGCCCTCCGGGTCGATGTGGCCCACGCTGACGGTCGGCGAGCGCCTCTTCACGACGCGTCTCGCGAAGCAGCCGTTCCGCGGGGCCGTCCTCGTGTTCCATCATCCAGAGCAGCGTGCGCAGCTCTTCGCGAAGCGCGTCATCGGCCTCGAGGGCGACGTCGTCTCGACCCGCGGCGGCGAGCTCTCCATCAACGGCTGGAACGTGCCGCGCTGCATGGTCGGTCACGCTTCGTACCGCGACGACGCGGGCGGCGAGAGCGGCAAGCACGAGGGCACGCTCCTCGTGGAGTGGCTCGGCGTCGCGAGCTACCTCGTGTTCGAGGAGAAGGCAGCGCTCGCCGAGCCGGGTGAGTGGAAGGTCGCGGCCGGGGAGTACTTCGTGCTCGGCGACAACCGCAACAACAGCCATGACTCGCGCATGTGGTTTGGCGGAAGAGGCGGGGGAGTCCCGCTCGCCGACACGCAAGGGCGCGTCGTCGGCCACGAGAGCGCCGAGCTCCCGAAGGGCGCCGAGGACCTCGCGCCCGCGCTCGCTTCCTGTCTCTCGAAGCGCCCGCCGCAGACGGACCCGCCGCCGCCAAGGTGATACGCATGCGTTCCATGAACTTTCCTTCGCGTCACGGCCTGGTGCTCGTCGTGGTGATCGCCGCTGGATGCTCGTCCTCCACCACCGGAGCCGGCGCGAGCAGCAGCAGCAGCGGACTGCCCGGGAGCACGACCTCTGGCCCGACGACCTGCGTCGATTTCGGAGGCGCGTGCTCGAAGCTGGGGGTCGCCTCGGAGTGTGCGGCGGGAACGGCTCGCGTCGAGGACGCGAGCCTCTGCCCCTCCACGGCGCCCGACTGCTGCCTCGCGCCCCCGTCCGCCGGGACGGTTCGGCGCGTGAACGACTCCGGGCTCGTATGTACGACCGCGGGCGAGTTCCCGGCGCTGGCCGGCGTGTGTGGCGGCCAGGCCTGCCAGCTCGGCTGCGAGTGTGCCGTGTCGGGCGGTGCCGCGGTGTGCGACTGCACGCGTGGGCTACCGCCGGCCTCGAAAGGTCACGAGGTCTGCGGAGTGTTCGCGTGCGGCGTGATCACCTGCAGCGTCGGCTGCAGGTGTGCCGATGCCGCGCAGAGCGCGTGCACCTGCCCCTGACGGCCAGCGGACGAGCGTCAGAGCTTGGGCTGCACGAAGCTCGACACGAGCGACTCGAACTCGGCGCGTGCGGCCAGTACCGTCTTGGCGGGCCCCGTGAGCTTGAAGAAATGGGGCATCCCTGGCGTCGGGACGATCGCGCCGAGCATCGCGCGATCCGACGTCGCGGCTGCGCCTGCGGCCATGCCCGTGTAGTTGCCCTTCGCCTCGACGATGGTGATGTCGAACGCGCCGACCTTGCGAGCGGTGCGCTTCGCCGTCTTCTGGCCCGCCTCGTCGAACTGCGCGACCCAGCGCGCGGCGTTCGCGTCGACCGTGCCGCCGGCCTGCGTGATCGAGAGGTCGCCGTCCTCGGTGTCACCCGCAGCGCGCGGGATGCGATAGGTGGCGAGCCGCATCGGGCTCGTGTTCGGGGCCGACTGCCAGCGCGCAGGGATCTTCCACTCGAGTGACGCGGGCGCCGGCGCGGCCGCGACGGCTCCACTCGGCATGTCCGCCGCGTTGACCTGCGGGTGTCCAGGAGGCATCTGCTCGCCGGTCGTGCCTGGCCCGGCGCCCTTCATCGACGGGTGCCCCGGCGGCAGCGGCTCGTCGCTCTCCGCCATCGGCAGCGACGTCGGCATCGCGGCGGGCGGCGAGGTCGACGGTGGCTCCGACCCGATGGCGCTCCCCGCGGGCGACGTGGAACGCCCCAGCGCGAAGGCCGCAGCCGAGGAGATGGCGACGATTCCGAAGACACCCGTGAGGCTCAAACGCACGCGAAGTATGTAGCCCACGAGGACCAGCGGGCGCCAGCGTGGCGCGCCTCTCACGCACCCGGACCACCCGAGCCACCCGAGGTCGGTGAACGCGAGACGTGCGGACGCCGCATCAGTTCAGCGAGTGCTTCTCAGCAGCCGTTGCCACGGGCTCGCGGTCGAGAAACACCGCGGTAATCTCGCGCTCGAGCGCCGACGAGAGCTCAGCCTCGAGGGCCGAGATGGAGCCGGCGCCACGCTCGACGTTGCGCTGGTAAATGAAGAGGCGCGCCTGGAGACGACCCTGATCGGAAGGCGGACCGGCGATCTCCGTCTCCTCCGGGGGCCGCGCGTCGACGATGACCATCGCGCGCGGGTCGACGCCGTCGACGACGAGCTCGGCGCCGGGAACGTCGACGATGAACACGTCAGCGTCGCGTACCCAGCGTGCGAGGAGCGCGTCGAGGCCGGCGATCACGCCGCGAACGAGCGTCGCAAACGTATCGGGCGTCGGTGCCCAGGCGGGCGGGGGCTTGGTGAGATCGAGCGCGCGCGCGGAGGAACGCCTCGACGGCGCCGCGCACGTCGCCCCCGTCGTCGCGCAGCAGGCCGAGGTAGTAGTGCGCGTCGGCGTGGTTGACGTCGCAGCGAACTGCCTCCTCGATGTAGGGCAGGGCCTTCTCCGACTCACCGAGCTCGTAGAAGGCGCGGCCGATGAGGAAGACGTAGCTCGGGTTGTCGAACGGCGGCTCCGGCAGTCGACTCATGCACCTCTTCGCCTCCTCGATGTCGCCTTTTCCGAGCAATGCGTCGACGCGGAGAAGGAGACAATCGGCGATCTCCTCCTTCGTCTCCGCGTAATCGAGCGCGTCGTCACACAGGTCGACGGCCTCGTCCCACTCGCCGAGCGGGTGCATCAGGACCTCGGCCGCGTTCAGCATCGCCTCGAGGTAGGTCTCGTCGAGGGCGATGGCCTGGCGATAGTGCTCGAGCGCCTCGTCGGAGTCGCCGACGAGCGCCGCGGTGTACCCGAGCAGGTTGTGAACCTCGGGCGACTGCGGGTCGAGCTCCAACGCGCGCTTCGCGCAGGCGCTCGCGCCCGGGGCGTCGCCCTTCTGCGCGAGGTCCCATCCTCGATCGAGATGCGCCGACAGCTGATCCATGCGGTTTCTCTACTCTAAACGCTGAAAGGGCCGACGGGCGTCAAGACATCACCGAGGGGCATCATAATCGTCATAATCGGAGAGGGGTGGTCCCACTCATGGCTGTGTTCGGAGGAACGCCCATGACCCGCCAACCTTTTCTTGCTCGATTTTCTCGTGATCTGATGACGCTGACCGCGCTCGCCGTTCCGGTGCTGGTGGCGATTGTGCCGCGCACCGCGCACGCCGACGAGCCGGTAGCGCCGACCGCGGCCGCGCCCGCAGCGTCGGCACCCGCGCCAGCGCTCGTCCAGCTCGACGCCGACGACATCCGAGCCACCATCGAGCGCCGCGTCGGGACGCAGAGCGCATCGGGCGTGCCGCTCCTCGAGACCGGCTTCTTCTCGGTCGGGCAGTGGCAGCATGCGTGCGTCGCGCCCTGCGCACTCGCGCTCGACACGCGCTACGCGTACCGCGTCGCGGGCGACGGACTCGTCCCCACCGACTCCTTCTCGCTTCCGCGCACGGGCGAGAAGGTCCGCGTCGACGCAAGGATGGGATCCTCGACCGGCAGGGTAGCAGGTGCGCTCGTCACCGGCGGCGGCCTCCTCGCGATTGCCGCGGGCACCGTCGCGCTCGTCGCGACGCCGATCCTCCACAGCGAGGACGTCGGCAGCGAGGGCTTCCGCACCGGCGTGCTCGCCGGCGGCATCGGCGCCGTGTCCGTCGGCGTCATCGCCGTGGGTGTCGGCGCCTTCTTGTGGTTGACGAACGGCTCGACGGCGCACACGCAGGTCGCGTCTCGCTGAGTTCGTCTCGTAGGGAACGTTTGTCTCCTTCGTCCCGTATCTCCACCGGAGCCCTTCCATGAATTCCTTTGCACGACTCGCGCTCGCCTCTTCGCTCTTGCTCGCCGCATGCGGTGGGTCCACGGGATCCGTCGGTGACAGCTCCAGGCCTGGCGATCCCGGCACGCCGTCAGCGCCCGGCACGGGGGCCCAGGTCACGCTCGCGCTCCGAGGCTCGGTCACGCCCGTCCCGCACACCGACGACTTCGCGAGCCAGACGCCGAAGAGCCAGTACGTCGCGGTGAAGAGCTTCTGGCTGCTCGAGTCTGCGGACGACCCCTCGCCGCTGAAGGTCGCTGACCTCGGCACGGCGGCGGTCGAGACGGATCTCGTGAGCGGAAAGACGAACGACATCGCGACGGTCTCGCTGAAGTCGTTGCCGGCCGGCACGTTCACGATCGCGAAGGTCGGGGTCGCCTGGGTGCGCTACCGCGTTGCGGCGCGCCTCCACAACGGCGTCGTGACCGACGGTCGCTACGACAACGTCGAGGCACTCTCCGACGGCGCTGTCTTCGACGGCAAGGCGAGGCAGAAGGGCTGGTTCCGCTCGGCGTTCGGGATCGGCGACACGACGTACGGCACGCTCGAGAACAACGACGCGCCGCTTCCGCAGCTCGCGTCGAGCGGCGGCATGACGCTCGAGACCGTCGGCCCCGACTCGTTCTACGTCTTCCCGATGCACGTCACGATCGATCCGAACGAGCCCAAGGATCAGCGCATCGTGTGCGAGGTCAACGTGCACGAGAGCTTCCGCTGGAAGGACGAGCTCTCGTCCGGCTATGCGACCAACGTGTTCGACACGACGCCGACGGCCTACGAGCCCGTGATGTCGTTCGGCGCGAGCGGATTCTCGCTCTACCTCGAGCCGAAATGATTTCGAGCGCGTGGTAAACTCGCGGGCGACTTGCTCGCTAGCTCGACCACCGCGCTGAGGCGCCTCGCTGTTCTCTTCACGACCCTTGCGCCGCTTGCCCTGTTTTCGCTGTCGCTGAGCGGCTGCATCTCGGGGGCGAGTCTCCACTACGTGACGCAGGCGGCCGCCGGGCAGGAGAAGCTCAATGGCCGCGGCATCGACATCGAGGAGGTGATCGAGCACGGGTATCTCGACAAGCGGACGCGCGCGCTGCTCACGGCCGTTCCGAGCATCAAAGCGTTCGGCGAGAAGCACGGCCTCCGGCCGACGAAGAACTACGAACGCTATCTCTGGCTCGGTCGGCCCGCCGTCATGTGGGTCGTGTCCGCGTGCGATCCCTTGCGGTTCCGCCCGAAGACCTGGACGTTCCCGGTCATCGGCAGCATCACGTACACGGGCTGGTTCGATCGCAAGGAGGCCGACGAGTACGCGAAGGAGCTCGCGGCAAAGGGCTGGGACGTCGACGTGCGCGGCTCGCAGGCCTACTCGACGCTCGGCTGGTTCACCGACCCCATCCTCTCGACCATGCTGAGCGGCGGTGACGACGCGCTCGGCGATCTCGCGGACGTCGTCCTCCACGAGTCGCTCCACGCGACGTTCTACGTCCCCGGCCAGAGCACGCTGAACGAGAGCATGGCGTCGTTCGTCGGCGACAGGCTCGCCGTGCAGTACCTCGAAGAGGCGGCGGGAGCGAGCGCGCTCCA
>JANXVA010000491.1 GCA_025351875.1 Myxococcales bacterium
GACCGCGCGGAGCTCGTCGCTCCTGCCGACGATGCGATTGAACGGCCCACGCAGCGTGAGGCCGGCGCTCGAGGGCTCCGCGGGGCGGAGCGTCGTGAGCGAGAACGCTCGTGCGATCTGCGTCGCGAGCGCGACAAGGTACTTCTCGTCCTCCTCGTCGAACGCGATGCTTCCTTCACCCGACCGCGGCGCGCGATTCAGGACCTGCACGACGCCGCGCACGGGTCCCCTTCCCTCTTCGCGGATGGGCACGGCGAGGATGGCGCGCGTCGTGTAGCCGGTCGCCTTGTCGACGGACGGATCGAAGCGCGGATCGGAGGCGGCATCGGCGATGCGTACCGACTCTCCCGTGCGCGCCACCCAGCCTGCGATGCCGCGCTCGAGCGGGAGCCGCAGCGCGGGAAGCTCGGGCAGGAGCGCAACGCGGCTCACGAGATCGCCGTGCTCGGCGTCGACGAGCCAGATGGTCGCTCGCTCGGCGGAGAGCGCCTCGGCGACGCGCTCGCACGCGGTCTTCAAGAGCGCATCGAAGTCGACCTCGCGCGTCAGGAGTGACGCGAGATCGACCAGGAGGGAGAGACGGTTGACGCGATTCACGTGGAAGGCTTGGGGCGCGACGGCAGTGTCCGCGCCCGAGACGGGCGGGAGAAGCGTACCTCCTCCGAAGGTAGCGTTCGGCCTGACGTCATGCATGGCAATCGTCACCTTTCAGGCTGCCCTCCTTCCCACAAGAGGGACCCCGAGATCGAGCACCATCCCCTCTCGGGCCGCCACGCTCGAAGCGAAGAGCGACTGCGCGCCTGCCTCGAAGTCAGCGACCTGCGCGTCGGTCCGCATCGGGTCGTGATGAAAGAGCACGAACTTGCCGACGCCGGCCGAGCGCGCGAGCTCGGCGCCTTCGACGTACGTCGAGTGACCCCAGCCCACCTTCGTCCTGTACTCCTCGGGCGAGTACTGCGAGTCGTAGACGAGGACGTCGGCGCCCTCGGCGAGCTGCTTCAGCGCCGGGTCGACGCACGCGTAGTGCTCGGTGTCCGTCGCGTAGACGAGGCTCTTGCCCTCGTGCTCGATCCGGTAGGCGACGACCCCTCCGGGGTGGTTGCCCTTCGCGACGGTGACCTTCGCCTCGCCGACGTCGAACGTCTCGCCGAGCGTCACCTCGCGTGTCGCGAGGCGCGCGCCGATCTCGTCGAGTCGCACCGGGAAGACCGGGGCGGTCATCTGGTGGGTCAGCGCCTCGCGCACCGACATGACGCCGTTGGCGTGGCCGACGATCGTGAGGTCGGCCTGCTTCATGTAGACCGGCACGAAGAACGGCAAGCCCTGGATGTGATCCCAGTGATAGTGGGACAGGAGAAGGGTGAGGGCGAGCGGCTCCCCGTCGCGCGCGTCCCGTCGATCCGACGACATGCGCTCCTGAAAGTCGCGCAGGAGGTGGTTGCCGAGGCTGCGTAGCCCGGTGCCGGCGTCGAGCACGATGCGCGTCTTGCCGCACACGACTTCGACGCAGCTCGTGTTCCCGCCGACCGCCGCCGTGTCCGGCCCCGGTGAAGCGATGCTGCCGCGGACACCCCAGAATCGAATGCGCATGAATCTTCCTTCTGGGGCTTCGCCCCTCACTTCGTGAGCCTCCCCATTGGGCGACCTGGCCGGTGTGATTCGCCTTCGGCGAACAGCGCCGCAGACGGCGCCGACTTTCACACCTGAGCGACGCGGTCCTTGCTTCAAGTTCGATGCCAGGCGTGAAGAAGCGCAAATCGTGGGGTCGCGGGGCTGGCTGCGCCGCGCGGGGGCATTCGGGCTGATCGGGCGAGCGCCGTTTTGGGGCACTCGGTCAGCTGGGCGGCGTTATTCTCGGGGCATGTCGAGACGCGTCCTCATCGCCGATGACTCGGCCGTGGCGCGGGTGTCGGTCGCGCGGCGCGTCAGGGCGAACGGTATCGTGGTCGAGGAGCGCGACTCCGTCGCGAGCGCCTCGTCGGTCGACGTCGAAGGTCTCGCCTGCGCCCTCCTCGACCTCGACCTCGGCGACGGCCTCGGCACCGAGATTGCCGCGCGGTTGCGCGCAGGCGCGGACGGGCTGCCGATCGCCTTCTTCTCGAGCACGAGCTCGCCCGAGGTGCTCGCGCAAGCCGCCACGTTCGGACCCGTGTTCGCCAAGCCCGACGAGCTCGATCTGGCGGTCGACTGGGTCCGCAGGAACAGCCGACGGTCTCAGTCGAGCGACTGACCGTGCGCCGCGCGTGAGCGTCCGTAGGCCTCGAGCACGTCGATGAGCTCGCCGCCGAGCTTGGCCTCGGTGACGGCAGGCAGCTTCGCGTCGATCCTGAAAACGAGCTTCGGGTACGTGAGTGCGCGCTTCTCGATCGCGAGCTTGTAGGTGCGATGCGGATCGATCGTCGCAGGGACGAGCATCTCGTGGAGCGGGCTCTGCATCCTCCCGCGAAGCGCCGTGAGCTCGGCCCCCGTCACGTCGACGAGGAGGAGAGAGGTGAACCCGCTCGTGCCGCTCGGCTGCCGCTGCACGAGCACCGAATCGTACATGCGCTGCAGCGTGATGGGCCCCTTCGGCAGCCCCGACCAGAACACGTCTCGGCCGAGGAGGAGCGCGTCGGCTCCCCACTCGGCGGCCACGGCGCGCCCCACGAGCTCGACCATCGCGCGTCCGGCGCTCACCTCGCGCCCGGTCGTCGCGAAGGGCACCTGCGCGTCGGGCGCCGCCTCGCGCTCGAGTCGGTCTGCGAGCTCGGCGACCTCGCCGGACACGGGCAGCGACGCATCGACCTTCACGATCTCGTACCGCTCGAACGCTACTTGCCCCCTTGCGAGGTCGACCACGAGGTCGGCCCTACCGAGTGTCCGACCGTAGTGTCCCGCCTGCATGATCCACGTGCGCGAGCCGTCCGCGCGGCGAACGGCGGGGAGCGGCCGCTCGAGGAGGTCCTCGGTGTGCGCGCCGACGACGAGGTCGAGCCCCTTCGCCCCCTCTGACATGGCGAGCGCCGTGTCCTCCCACAGCCCGAGGTGCGTCAGCGCAACGAGGACGTCGACCTCGTCCCTGTGCTCCTTCACCTCGCGCTCGAGGACGGCCGCGTAGCTCGTGCTCTGCTCGAACACCGTGTCGAACGGCTTCTTGGTGGGCCGATCGTCGGCGTCGTAGTTCTGCGTCACGAGCCCGATGACGCCGACGCGAACGCAGCCAACGTCGACGCGAACGAAGCGCCCGAGAGGCTGCTCGTTGTCACCGAGTCGCGCGACGGTGACGTTCGCGGCGAGCACGGGGTGCGCGCTCTGGCTCACGTCGCGCAGCACCGCCTCTTCGCCATACGCGAAGTCGTGATTACCGAGCGTGCGGACGTCGATCGGCAACGCCTGGATCATTCGCCGCGTCGTCTCGCCGCCCGACCGCAGCTCGGCGACGGAGCCCTTCTCGTAATCGTCTCCGGCATCGAGGACGATCGTCTCCGGAACGTCCCGCTGGAGCTTCTCGAGGTAGCCCGCGATGTACGCGTACCGGCTCTTACCTTCGAGCCGGTCGCTGTAGCGCGCCTGGAGATCATTGAAGTGAGCGAGCGTGAACCGCGCCTTGCCGGTGGCTCTCTGCGCCGGATCGCACCGCCCGATCGTCCGCGGGCGGCCCATCTGGTCGTGGAGGTCGAGCGGTCTCTCGACTTCGTGAGTCGGCAGGCCAGCCGTGCGCGGCGGCGCGGTCTCGACCTGTGGGACCAGGCCACGGGGGTCCGTCTGCCTGACCCCGCGCGCACACGCGAAGGTCGCGAGGGCGACGAGGCCAAGGGTGCTCGAACGGATGCGCACGGACGTGCGAACGATCGTAGAGCCTCTCCCTCCCCGGGCAACTTTCGAGCGGCTTCTCCCTCAGAAGCTGGAAGCGGCGCGCGCGACTTCCTTGTCGATGATTCCCTGCTGCATCAGCTGCTTGAGGTGCATCTCGAACGTCTGCATACCGTACGGGTGCGTGCCCTTCTCCATCAGCTCCTTCATCGAAGGGTTGCCGTCGGGACGCTTGATGGCCTCGCGAACGGTGCCTGTGGCGACGAGCACCTCGGCCGCGAGCACCATGCCCGACTGATCCTTGCGCGGGACGAGCCGCTGCGCGATGACGCCCTGCAGCGTGTCGCCGATGCGCTCGCGCATCTCCTCCGTCGACCCGGGCTGTCCCTTGGGTGCGAGGGCGAGCATGCGGCCGACGGTGCGTGTCACGTCGGGCGTGTGCAGCGTCGAGAGCACGAGGTGGCCGGTCTCCGCGGCCTTCAGCGCGATGTCGAGCGTGAGCTCGTCGCGGATCTCGCCGACGAGGATGACGTCGGGGTCCTGGCGGAGCGCGGCGCGCAGGGCGTCGGCGAACGTCGTGGTGTCGATGCCGATCTCGCGCTGGCTGACGCTCGACTTGTCGTCCATGTGCAGGAACTCGATCGGATCCTCGATCGTCACGATGTGCAGGGGCTGCGTCTGGTTGAGGTGACCGATCATCGCGGCGAGCGTCGAGCTCTTGCCGTTGCCAGCGGCACCGACGACGAGCACGAGCCCGCGGTCCTTCTCCGCAAGCAGGCCGCATGGAGCAGGCGCGCCGAGATCTTCGAAGGTGGGGATCTTGGTCGGGATGGCGCGCATGACGATGCCGATCGTGCCGCGCTGCCGGTAGATGTTCACGCGGAAGCGACCGACGCCCTCTGCGGCGTACGCCGCGTCGTGCTCGCGCAGCGTCGCGATCTCGGCGCGGATCTTCGGATCCTTGATGAGGACGCGAGCGATGTTCTCCGTGTCCTCCGGACGCAGCGGCTCGGTGCGGAAGAAGACGAGATCGCCACGCACGCGCGCCGCGGGGGGGATTCCCACCTTCAGGTGCACGTCGCTCGCCTTTGCCGCGACGGCCTTCGCCAGGAGCTGGTTGATATAGGTAGCGTTGCCGTAGACGCTCGAGAGCGGCTGCGAGGAGTCGGACATCTCGCTTGAGACCATATCCGAGGTCGGGATCGCCCGGACGATCTTCGCGCTGGTCACCTGCCCGACCAGGCGTGCTCGGTCAGCGCGCGTCGAGATCGGCCGGAAGCTCTTGCTTGGGGCAAGGCATCATCCGAAGCGCCCGGAGCGCCAGGACCCGGCGCAGACGTGGCCGCTCCGCATCGCGGGCGAGCGCGCCGAGCTTTTCACATCCGTCGCGTAGCTCGGTCGCGTCCTCGACGTCCTCGGCGGTGCGGCGGCGCGCCGCCAGCTCCAAGGCAGAATCGAGAGCGAGCCTGGCCTCCTCATCATCGGGCTCCGACGCGGCGCGCGCGAGGTACGGAAGCTGCGCCCAGCCGCGCGCAAAGCCCATCGCGCGGAGGGCCGTCTTGCGCAGCTCGGGGTCTGCTGCCGCCTCGACGAGCCCCGCCGCGCCCTCGTGCGTCGCGAGCGACGCGAGGTCCTCGGTCTGCCCTTCGCGTGCGTTCGTCCACATCGCGACGTCGCGCACCACGGCGGCGCCCGCCTCGGGCGGAAACGACGTGCGACTGATCGCTGGCGCGCTCGAGGTGCCGGCGGCGACGTCCGTTCCGCCGGCTCCGCCGCCCTTGCCGCACGCGCTGCATGCCGCCACGACGGAGGCCACGCACGCGAGTGCCGCGACCAGCGCGAGCCGCACGATCAGCTCTGGACGACGTCGAGCGACCGCTTGCCGGCCTTCGCCGTGGCCGCGTCCTCGTCGAGCTTCTTGTTGTAGTCGTCGACGGCGCGGTTGATGTGCATGCTGCAGAACTTCGGGCCGCACATCGAGCAGAACTCGGCAGTCTTGAAGTACTCGTCCGGCAACGTCTCGTCGTGCATCATCGACGAGACCTCGGGATCGATGGAGAGGCGGAACTGCTCCTTCCAGTCGAACGCGTAGCGCGCGCGGCTGAGCGCGTCGTCACGGTCACGCGCACCGGGGCGATGACGAGCGATGTCGGCCGCGTGCGCGGCGATCTTGTAGGCGATCATGCCCTGCTTCACGTCGTCCTCGTCGGGGAGCCCGAGGTGCTCCTTCGGCGTCACGTAGCAGAGCATCGCAGCGCCCGCGGTGCCGGCCATCGTCGCGCCGATGGCGCTCGTGATGTGGTCGTAGCCGGGCGCGATGTCCGTGACGAGCGGTCCGAGGACGTAGAACGGCGCCTCGTGGCACAGCTCCATCTCCTTCTTCACGTTCATCTCGATCTGATCGAACGGCACGTGGCCGGGGCCTTCGATCATGACCTGCACGTCCTTCTCCCAGGCGCGCTTCGTGAGCTCACCGAGCGTCTTGAGCTCGGCGAACTGCGCCTCGTCGCTCGCGTCGGCCAGACACCCGGGACGCAGCCCGTCGCCCAGCGAGAAGCACACGTCGTACTTCTGGAAAATCCGGCAGATGTCTTCGAACCGCTCGTAGAGCATGTTCTGGCGATGGTTCTTCACCATCCATTCGGCCAGAATGGCGCCGCCGCGGCTGACGATGCCGGTGGTGCGTCGCACGGCCATGGGAACGTGCTCGACCAGAATCCCCGCGTG